>JBAUII010000065.1:0-62074 GCA_049682815.1 Thermodesulfobacteriota bacterium
CTTCGTATTTAAGAGACACAATAGGTGCCGAAAAAAAGGCGAGGGACGTACTCGAGAAGAGCAGGGAGCAGGTACAGAAAAGAGAGCAAATGGTAGACCAGGAGTAGGAGTTTCTTGGATTAGAAGTTGTCTTTTTCACGGTGAGTATATAGAAGTCGGGTTTATCAGAACATACCTTTTTAATTTCGAAATACATTGAGGAAAATTTCTTGGATTTTAATAAATCTCATTCTCTTTTTATCTTTGCGGAGATACCGTAATCGTTGTCTACTATTATTCACGCGATAAAACAAAATATGGAGAGACTAAATGAAGGTTAAGGAAATTATGACATCTCCTGTTATTGTGGGTAAGGAGGAGAATACATTAGAAGAAATCGCTCACGTAATAATAGATAATAAAATAGGTTGTGTCCCGATTGTTGGAAAGGATGGGAGGATGGTAGGGATAATAACAGAGACTGATTTTATGGTTAAAGAGCGCTGTGTTCCTTTTTCCAGGTTCAATGCCCCCCAGTTATTCGGTAAGTGGATGCCTGAAAAAGGTATCGAGCAAGCCTATAAAAACGCAAGGGAATTGGTGGCGAAAGATATCATGAGCGAGGGTGTTGTAAGTGTCACGGAAGAGGATGGCGTTGATGAAGTAATAAAAGAAATGCTCAAGCATGATTATCATCACATACCGGTCGTGCGCGATGGGGTTCCTGTCGGAATTGTGACAAGGCACGATATCTTGAAGATGACGTTAGATAAAGACCTAGTATGACCTCTGTAATACACGTAATTCTTTCTGATTTCGACCATGGCGAAGTTCGGGGTTCGACCTGAAAAGGAAGCCAGGCTTTATGAGCGAATGAAAGAGTTAGGCATTAGTGAAGAAGAGATTAAAGAGACTTTCATCCGTTCCGGTGGTCCTGGTGGACAGAGTGTGAATAAGACCGCGACCTGCGTGCGGATTAAACACATTCCTACCGGAATCGTTGTAAAATCACAAGAGGGGCGTTCCCAGGGATTAAACAGATTTTTGGCAAGGCGTCTGCTCGTTTCGAGAATTGAAAAAAGTCTGCTTGGAAAGGAGTCACCAGAGGAGGAAATACGGAAAAAAATTCGCAAGCAAAAGCAAAGGGGCAGGAGACGGACCAAGAAAAAGCTAACGGGAGTTAAGTGAAAGTCTCGGTTACCCATAACTTGCAAGCTAAACTCAAGGTGCGTGTCTCGTGTAAGGACTATCCCCGGTAGTTTGCTTCATGCTCTTACGCGATTAATCGTTTGTACTAAAATGGTTAGAAGATTGAGATTTTAGGTATACTGTAAGAAAATTTGCACAAAATGATACTAGTCAATTAAGACCTATTAGATGAAATCTTGCCTAATTTGAAAAATAAGGGGAAGTCAACAAGAGTTTCAATTAATAAAGGGTCTAATGACGTGGAAGTTAGAGTGGATCTCTCCATTGTAATTCCGGTCCTTAATGAAGCTGGAAATCTTGATCCTCTATATTCTCAACTTATTGATGTCTTGACGAAAACTGACAAGGCCTACGAGATCATTTTCGTCGACGATGGCAGTACAGATTCGAGCTTTGAAAACCTGAAGAAACTACAAAAACAGGACGATCGTATTCAGGTGATCAGGTTCCGCCGAAATTTTGGTCAATCAGCGGCCTTTTCCGCAGGATTCGACTACGCCAGCGGAGATGTAATTGTAACAATGGATGCTGACTTACAGAACGATCCTCGAGACGTTCCAAAATTGCTTAACAAATTAGAAGATGGATATGACCTGGTGAGCGGTTGGAGAATCAACCGAAGGGATGGGTATCTCACCAGACGGTTACCTTCCCGGATAGCAAATTTTATAATATCCATAATTACAGAGGTCAAGTTACACGATTATGGATGCTCATTAAAAGCATACAGAAGAGAGGTTGCAAAGAATATTAAACTGTACGGTGAGTTGCATAGATTTATCCCCGCGCTTGCCAGCTGGATGGGAATTAGAGTAGGCGAGATTCCGGTAAACCATGCCCCGAGGAGATCTGGGAAATCAAAATACGGCATCATGCGTGCAGTCAGGGTTCTCTTGGACCTGGTAACTGTGAAATTCTTGTTGGGTTATTCCACGAGACCTATACAAATATTTGGTCTATTGGGTGTAATATCGCTTTTGTCAGGTTTGATTGTAGGAAGTTATCTTTCAATTTTAAAGATCTTTTTTGGTCATCCGTTAAGGGACAGACCGCTCCTCCTTCTTTGCATATTGCTCGTTATTTTCGGTGTGCAACTTATTGCGATGGGTTTACTTGGTGAACTGGTTGTCAGAAGCTATTATGAGTCACAAAACAAGCCAACCTATGTGGTTAAAGAGATTTTGGGCATTCAAAGCACAGATGATAAATAAAGAGGAATAAAAAGTAGAATTTTAGCATTTATTTAAGGAGTTATGAAGATTTTAATGATAGCGCCGGTACCTTTTTTCGCTCCTAGAGGGACTCCAATATCCATATTGGGAAGACTGATGGTCTTGTCTAGTCTTGGACATGAGGTTCATCTTATTACTTACCCTGTTGGGAAGGATATTTTTATTCCGGGGGTAAGGATATATCGAACCACGAACTTGCGATTTATCAAAGAAGTGCCCGTAGGCCCATCTTGGATTAAATTATTACTCGATGTTTTCCTTATTATAAAGGCTTTTCGCATGCTTCGAAGCACACAATATGACTTGCTACATACTCATGAAGAGGCTTGTGTGTTTGGTTCTATGCTTTGTAAGGTGTTTAAAGTTCGGCACCTTTATGATTTTCATTCTTCAATTCCCCAAGCGCTTAAAAATTTTGGGTACGATAGATTTCCCATCCTCATTAGGTTCTTCGAGTGGACGGAGCGGTGGGTTATACACTCAAGCAATGGGTTAATTGCAATTTCCCCAGCCTTGGCTGATTATGTAAGAAAGATCAATGATAAAATTCCCATAGTAACAATAGAAGATACAGTTGGGATTATTGACGATCGGTCAATCTCAATTGAAGAGATACAAAAATTAAAGCTGAAAAACCCACAGCTAGACGGGAAAAAGATTGTTTTATATACGGGTACACTGGAGCTTTATCAGGGGATAGACCTACTTATATCTAGTGCATCGCTTGTGGTGAGGAATAGAAACGATGTTATGTTCGTTTTAGTGGGTGGGAAACCGAATCAAGTTAAACACTATTGTAACCTTGCTGATAAAGCGGGTTTGAGCTCGAATTTTCTCTTTACTGGTATGCTTCCACCTGAAGAGACATTAATATTCGTTAAAATTGCTGATGTACTTGTGTCACCCAGGATCAAGGGGAATAATACACCATCAAAAGTATATTCATACCTGCGGTCAGGAAAGCCTATTATTGCAACAAACCACATTTCGCATACCCAGGTTTTAAATCCCGATGTTGCCGTGCTGGTAGAGCCCAACCCTGAAGCTTTTGCCCAGGGTTTACTCACTGTTTTACAAGATTCTTCGTTAGCTAGAAAAGTGGGGGAAAAGGGCCGTTTATATTTTGAAAGAAATTACAGCTATGATCACTTTGTTAATCTTACCGATAAAATATACAAAGAAGCGGCAAAGTGATAATTGTTTACAGTAATTAACTAATTTTTCACGATTCGAATTCTTAAACGTTGAGATTTAAAATAAAGGGATGTGATAGAAGTTTTCTTAAAAGGAAAGAACGATGGACGAAGGATTAAAATATGAAAATTATTTGCAAGCCTTATCTCTTGATCGACCTAAATCTTCAAGGATTGATTTAATTAGACGATATTGGAATGTGAATATTCACGACATTGAGATTACTAAATATCCAGTTGGTGCAAAGGACTTTTTTGATGAACTTGAGTCCCATAGATCAAAAAAGCTTGAATATTTGGCTGGTATCGTAGGTCTTGAGCCTTATGGGGGGAAAAAATTGTTGGACGTTGGCTGTGGTGTGGGTGTTGACCTCGTCCGTTTTGCGAAGCGTGGAGCAATAGTTACGGGGATAGATTTGGCGGATAGAGCCATACAGTTGGCAAGAAAGAACCTTGAACTGCATGGAGTTAAAGGTGAACTTCTCGTTATGGATGGAGAGGAGATGAGTTTTAAAGAAAATAGTTTCGACGTAGTGTTTGTTCATGGGGTTCTTGGATATACCAACGATCCAATGCGTATGACTAACGAAGTTCATAGGGTCTTGAAGCCCGGTGGTGAGGCTATCTTAATGGTATATCATCGTAATTCTTGGCTTTTCTTCGGCGCAGAATTGTTCGGTGTTAAGCTTGGCCGCGAGGATGCACCTGTTTTTATGACCCACTCAATGGATGATTTTAAGAAGATGTTGATGAATTTTTCTCATTTGAATATGTTCACTGTCCGGTTTCCCGTTAAGACACAAATACATAAAGGAATTAAAGGAAAAGTATTTAATTATTTATTTGTGCCTGCTTTCAATCTTGTTCCAAAATCAATGGTTAATTCAATTGGAGCGCATCTAATTGCAAAGGTAATAAAGTAATAAGGTACAATATGAAGCGAAACTTGATTCAATTGTCGGGAAATTGTTATGACGTTGTTATTGTTGGAGGAGGAATTTACGGTTTATGTGTTGCAAGGGAAGCAGTTCTTAAGGGTTTGTCTGTGGCTTTAGTTGAGAAAGGGGATTTTGGTCACGCTACGTCGTTTAATACACTGCGATTAATCCATGGCGGGTTTCGGTATCTACAATCCTTAGACATCAGTCGATCCCGTCGATCTTTCTATGAACAGATGATTTTCATGAATATTGCGCCCCATCTCGTTCATCCAATGCCTGTCTTTATCCCTGCTTATGGGCATTTTATTCGGGGTCGAGGAATGCTTTCCTTGGCGTTAAAGATGTACGATAATTTAGTTCGCGGAGTTTCTCATGATGATTATCTAGCGAGAATACCACGAGGTAAGGTAATATCGAGAAAAGAATGTCTCCAGACCTTTCCTGATATTGACAGAGAAGGCCTTACCGGCGGCATCATTTTTTACGATTGCCAGGTTTCTGATTCGGAACGTCTGGTTATCTCAATTGCAAAAGCGGCTGCCGGGTGTGGCGTCGATCTAGCAAATTATCTAGAGGTAATAGGTTTTATAAAAGAGAAAAATCGAATAGGAGGTGTAAGAGTAAAGGACATCCTTACCGAAGATGAATTTGAAATTCGTGGAAAGTTTGTTGTCAATACTTGCGGGCCGTGGGTCAAAAGAATTTTGGGACTTATTCATAACGATTCGACAAAGGAGTTTCACGGACTTTCAAAGGCTTTCAATTTAGTAATAACACGCAAATTTTCTAATGATTTCGCAATAGGCGTCTATAGCCAGATACAAAATAACAACGCATCAGAATTGTTGAATAAGAGATCACGGTTTTTATTCTTTACACCTTGGAAAAATTATTCTTTGATCGGTACTGAGCATGTGCTAGCTGATGAAGATCCAGATAAGATATACGTTACTGACGAGGAAATAAACAATTTTCTTGGAGAAATAAACCAGGCTTACCCACAGGCCGAACTAGGATTAGAGGATGTATGTTTCAAATATATAGGATTCCTGCCAACTACTATATCTACTAATGGCTCCGTTAGGCTTGCCACAAAGTATCATATCTATGATCATGGACTAGATAGCAGTTTGGAGGGGCTTATCTCAGTAATCGGTGTTAAATTTACCGAAGCAAGATATGTTGCGGAGAAGGTAGCTGACCTGATTTTTAAAAAGATGGGCATAAGAGCGCCAGCATCTTGCTCTGACATTACGCCCGTTTACGGTGGAAGGATTGAGCAATTCAACGAATTCCTGAACCAGGAAAGTCGAAAGAACCAGTTCGGATTAAGCAGGGGAATTATGCAAAACCTTATCTTTAGTTACGGTTCAGCCTACACTGAGGTACTTAAGTACCTAGATCAAGAGTGGAATTCAGACTCAGTAAACGCACTTGATTTCGTTAGGAAAGCTGAAATTTTGTATGCGATTCGTGAGGAGATGGCGCAAAAGTTAGCAGATGTTTTATTGCGTCGAACCGATATGAGCACAAACTTCGAGTTGAATCATGATAGTATAATGGCATCTGCTAAAATTATGGCAAAGGAATTGAATTGGAATAACGATAAGATTGAACAAGAAACTAATGAAGTGAAAACGTCGTTATCATTTTTCACCAACTATACTTGAGATCGTTGGACATTCAATACTAATATTCATGAGAGGTAAAGGTACTTTTCAATGATTGAAAGATTGTTCGTATGCTATATTGCTGGTTTAGATTTTAGAAGGGTTAACGGAACAAATACTCCTTACATCGCTAGTTTGTTTCCCCACTTTCCCTGGATGGGAATAAGATCTGTTCCATCGTCAGATTACCTCCCGATTATGTTAACTGGATTATACCCTCCAGAGCACGGTATGGAGATCCGGATCAAATCTAATGTAAGTGAATCACTTATTTGTGATTTGTTAGATAGAGTGCCAGAGGGTCTGACTACCACATTTCAATGTCTGATACACCTATTCAACAGTTCATATGATCTAGCAACTGTTCCGTTCTGGCGGCGTAGGCGTTTAGAAATAAATCGAACAAGATATATTTCAAAAGAAGTTGTTAATCTTCTTCAATTTGACGGTAATGAATCAATTTTTAAAATATTGGGCGAAAATAATTCAAGATATGTTGAGATAAAAGGAATAGATAGGTTTATAACTTCATTAGATAAAATAAATTTTGGTGTTCATGAACTAGTGATGATGGAAGATTATTCGGTAGACTTGTTACAACATTGGTATTTAGATGACATGGATAGAATTATAGAGTACTACAAATTCATTGATCATTTTTTTAAAATCCTTCATATAAAATTACAAAAGAGAAATTACACGTTAATGCTTCTCTCAGACCATGGCCAGGAACCCATAAAGGGTACTGTAGATATAATATCAAAAATAAAAAGCATAGGACTTCATCGTAAAGAATATACTTACTATGTAGAAGCTTATAGAGCTAGATTCTGGTTTCATACTGATCGTGCTCGGGGAAAAATTTCAGAGGTTTTATCTACAATTGAAAATGGCGTGGTTCTTTCCTTTCAAGATCTTAATAATTACAACTTAAATTTTCAAAATAGTGACTATGGCGAACTATTCTTTCTAGTAGATCCTGGGTTTATCATTTTCCCACATGATTTCTATCACCCCTTAGCAAATCTATATTTGGGCATGACTGATAAGCATCAAAGAAGTCGAATTTTTAATCCTAAACATAGGGGTTATCATCATTATCTACCTCATAATGAATCTGAAAAGGGATTCATGTTGCTATTGGATGATTCTTATCATGTTGCCAAACAGGAAGCAGAGCTTATAGATTTTGCTCCCACAGTTTTGAAACTTCTAGGATACGAGAAGCCCGATTATATGAAGGGTAATTGTGTTTTTACAAACTAACAATCAAGTATCCCTTTCCCAGATTTTTAATTTCAATAAGATATCAAATATTATTTGACGATTCTTATGGGTATGAAGAGAGCAGTTTTAATAGGGATTAGATTTCTGATTGCCTTCGCAATTCTTTACTTTCTTTTCAGTCGGATACCCTTTTCTAATGTTATCTCTACATTGGCTTCGACAAAGTTAAACTACCTCATATTTGCCTCAATCCTCACGATTATATCTCAACTAATTGCGGCCAGCAGGCTTAAATTCTTTACACGTATGCAGGGAATGTCTCTTACCGCGCTACAGGTTTTTGAAATCAATCTTGTAACGGCATTTTATGGATTTTTTTTGCCCGGAGGGAGCTTGGCTGGAGGTGTAATTCGATTTTATAAGCTCTCAATAAATGATAAAAAGATCACAGAAGCCTTTGCGTCACTTGCATTGGATCGAATTACCGCAACTATAGCGCTTTGTATTGTCGGTATAGTCTTTTGGCTGATTCATTTTCCATCAGATTCGGGATACATAATTATCAGCATGGCGGCTATTTTGTTTATGTTGATCATATCAATTCTGATCACAATGACTAGTAAAAGAATATTACAAGTATCAAGAATGATTGATTTAAATAAAGTCTCACTTGTTGCTTCAAGCATGAGGAAATTTTTTGACGCGATTGATCGATTTAGGAATTTTTCTATCAGTGCTGTCGTCTTTATACTTGGCATTTCTGTAGTTTCTCAGATTTTAGGGGTAATTGTTTACTATGTACTGGCTTTGTCCCTGGGGATTGAAATATCCTTTTTTGCTATGGGCTGGATACGTTGTGCTGTCTTACTGGTTGTGATGGTTCCTATTTCAATATCCGGGCTTGGAATAAGGGAGGTGTCTCTACTATTTTTATTAAGTCCGTATGGCGTTCAAGGTGATAAAGCCCTTGCATTGTCTCTTGCTATATTTGGGGTTACAACCGTATTGATTGGAGTGATAGGGGGATTATTAGAAGTGAGAAAATTTCTATTACAAAGTTTTTCAGCGCTTAGGTCAGGCTAGATCCGAAACAAGAGGGAAGGTTTGGAGTGAAGATTTTAGTGATAGGAGTCACGGGATTTGCCGGTCATCACCCTTGTAAGCGACTCACCGGCGAGGGTTTCGCGTTAAGGGCTATGGTCGGGATCGCAAAGGCTCTCACTAATTACAACAATGGGAAGTTGAGCTAGTTTCAGGGGATATCCGTAATCAAAATTCTCTGAAAAAAACTATGATAGGAGTGGATTTAATATACGACATTGGTAATGTTTTTCGGAAGAATAATGCCACTGTTCACGGGACGAAAAACCTGCCTGACGCAGGAATTGATGCAGGAGTAAAACGGTTTGTCCATTGCAGCACTGTTGGGGTACATGGTCATATTGTAAACCCACCCGGCGCTGAGGATAGCCCTTACGCGCCCGGAGATAGTTATCAACAATCACAAGCCGAGGGGGAAAGGATAGTAAATCAATATATGGAAGAACGTAGAATTCCTGCAGTCGTATTTCGGCCATGCGGTATATACGGAACCGGCGATTTGAGATTTTTAAAGTTATTAAAAACAATAAAAAGAGGGATATTATTAATTATTGGGTGCGGGGAAGTGTATTATCAAAGGATATATACCGATGGTCTTATTGAAGGCATATTGTTGTGCGGTAGCAAAAAAGAAGCGATTGGAAATGTGTACATGTTGGGGGACGAAAATTACGCAACATTAAATCGATTGTTTGAGATCATAGCAGATGGGCTAGATGTAAATCCTCCTCGCTTCCATAATCCTTTTACTCCGGTTTATTATTCCAGCATTTTGTGTGAATTAATTTGTAAAGCATTAGGTATAAATCCACCATTGTATAGAAGGAGAGTCGATTTCTTCAGGAAAAACAGAGCCTTTGAGATATCAAAGGCAAATGCGGAAATAGGATTTAAGCCGAAGATAGATTTGAAAAACGGATTAAGACTGACTGCTGCATGGTACCAAAAACAAGGATTATTATAATTCAAATACAAGTATCCGCGGAGTGTGAAGAAATACTTAACTAATTGTTTTCAAAGATTAGGAGAAAGTCGTCTAAGGAATTCTTATCTTGAATAATCTTTCGAATATCAAAAGCACTGTGCCTTGGTTTATTTTTTCGTCAATTATTTTACTCGCAGCGGCATTGAGATTCTATGATTTGGGGGGTGAGAGTTACTGGTATGACGAAATAATAATGGTGCGCGTTGTCCAAGATAATATCTGGGCGATTATCGAAGGCGGCCGCCCTCACTTATTTATAATCCTGGCTCACTTCTGGGTTAAGCTCTTTGGCACTGAAGAGGTAGCAACAAGGTCGCTATCGGCGCTATTTGGTGTGGCATCTATTCCTGTAATTTATTTGATAGGTAAAGAGTTGCTCGACAGGAAAGTGGGATTGATTGGAGCTTTTCTCATGGCGATTTCTCAATTTCAAATATATTACTCTCAAGATTTCCGCTATTACAGCCTATTCGGCCTGACAACACTTTTATCATTTTACTTTTTTCTTATTGCGCTAAGAAGTAGAAATATCGGTAGCTTTATATCCTATGTGCTCTTTACCGTTTTATTGTTTTATACTCACACATTTGGAGTGTTCATCATTGTTATTCAAAATTTGTATTTTTTGATTAGATGGAAGCATTATAGGAAATTAACGCTACAGTGGATAGCTAGCCAAGCAATTATTATTTTTACAATCCTACCCCGCATCATTAAATTTTCGGCAAATGCAATCGAGGGAAAAGCTGGCCCAATGAAGTGGCTTCCCGAACCATCGGTATGGGCACCATTAATAACCTTTCGTAATTTTATTGGCGCTGGTCTGGATTATCCCTCATGGAACACGGTGATCACTGGAATTGGTTTTTTCGTTGTAGCCACAGCTACATACATTTATTGGAAGGGAAAGGATAAATGGCTGGCGAGTCTAGGGGATTTATTACCGGGATCTGAAAATATGATTAGCAAGAGAAACGAATTACTTTTGTTGGTACTATGGAGTGCGATTCCTATTTTACTTCCGCTTACCTTATCAAAAATTTTCGGACCTATGTATCATGACAGGTACATGATTAGCGCATCACCGGCGTTTTATATAATTTTAGCATTCTTAATAACAAGGCTCGGAAGAGTGGTCCCAGAGTCAATTACCCTTGGCTTGCTAGTGATTGTAATCACACCGGGATTGCTGGAGTTTTACGTGAGTCCGGTAAGGGAGCAATGGCGGGAAGCGGCGGAATATGTGCAGAATAAGTCGACGATTGATGACGTAATAATATTTGCTGAAAGCGGAAGAGACCAGAATCGTGGCACTTTTAATTGGTATTATAAGGGGGATCTGTCAGAATGTGGTATTAACGGGCACTTAAAGGACTATGTATCGATCGATAAGGAGTTTGTGCAATGCAAGGAGGACGCCGGCCGATTTTGGTTGGTGGTACGAGAGGTGCCATACCCGGCACCCTATTTAACTGATTACTTCTTAAGAAACACGAAAAGAAACATAAAGCTGATTACGGAACGAAGGTTTACGAAAATCACAGTCTACTTATTTCAAATGATGTGAATGTCGTTGATCATCTGTGATGTAAAGCGCTGATTCCTTGTTGCTGCGATTTGGTTATTTTCTTGAGTTATTAACTGAAATTATTCAGCTTCTCTACTATCCCCATATCTTTCTAATGAAGCGCAAGGCCTGATTCCTACCGGTTTATTTTTTGTTACGGGAGCCATTACTAATGTAAAATATGGATAAATTAGATTATTATTACTATTTGGCGCAAACCTTAAGAATCGGTAGTTCACCGGTAATCTTACGATATTATATAGAGGAGGATCGTTTTATGAGAAATGATTTAGATGTAATTTTAGGCGCCTCGGTATTTTTCGTAGGTTTATATCTTTTATCAGCTTCGAATGCATTCTCTTATATTGATCCTGGAAGTGGAAGTTATGTTTTGCAGATCCTAATTGCAAGTGTCTTAGGAATATTAACTTTGATGAAGATCTATTGGTCAAAGCTGAAAATGTTCTTCCTCAGTTTTTTGGTCAAGAAGCCGGATGATGAATCCAAGAAATGATAAGTTTTTAGACCCGAAAACGTCACCCAGTTCTTTTCGTGATAGAAGTGGTTTTGTCTTCTTTCGTGATTTTCAATTATATCGCCAAATCAACAATGATTACGGCGACACGTACGAGGCACTTATAGGCTCCGGACTGTATAATGAGCTTATTAGAAAACGTTCTTTAATTGAGCATGAAGAGGTGTCCATTGGTCATGCTTTATCGGATGATGTCTACAAGGTTATAAAACCGCGTTTGATACCTTTTATTTCTTATCCGTACGAATGGTGTTTCAGTCAATACAAAAACGCAGCACTTTTGACTTTAGAAATTCAAATAACTGCCCTTGAGTATGGTATGTCGCTCAAGGATGCAAGCGCATACAACATTCAATTTATTGATTGTAAACCTGTGCTGATTGATACACTTTCTTTCGAAAAGTATACCGAAGGTAAACCTTGGGTCGCCTATCGACAGTTCTGTCAGCATTTTCTCGCTCCCCTCGCGCTTATTTGCTACAGAGACGTTCGGCTCGGCCAATTGATGAAAGTGTTTATCGATGGTTTGCCACTCGATCTTGTAAGCGGTCTGCTTCCTTTCAGAACAAAGATGAAGTTTTCTCTACTTTTTCATATACATCTTCACTCAAGGGCTCAGAAGAGGTTTTCCGATAAAGGGTTTAATGAGGAAAAAAGAAGGATTAGCAGGATCGGCTTTATTAGTATAATAGACAGCCTGAAATCAGCGGTTCAAAGTCTGAACTGGGATCCTGAAAAGACCGTGTGGTCGGCCTATTATGATAAGACCAATTACACGGAGCGGGGGTTTGCACACAAGAGAGAAATTGTCTCGATTTTTTTAGATGAAATTTTAGACGAAATAAAGGATGCGAAGACTTTATGGGATTTTGGTTCAAATGTTGGGGAATTTTCACGGATAGCTGCGAGTAAGCGATTGCAGACGATATCCTTTGATGCCGATCCAAACGTGGTTGAGGAAAATTATCATAAAGCAGTCAGGGAAGGTGAAAAAAATCTTCTCCCCCTTTTATGTGATTTAACAAATCCGAGTCCTGATATAGGTTGGGAAAGTAGAGAACGTTCATCACTCTTACAAAGGGGACCCGCTGACATTGTCCTAGCATTGGCGGTGATACACCATCTGGCCATATCTAATAACGTACCGTTGTCTAGGCTGGCCAAATTTTTCAGTAGCATGTGTGAAGCTCTAATTATTGAGTTTATACCAAAGTCCGACACAAGAGTTCAGAAACTACTTTCAACTCGGCAGGATATTTTTATAGACTACAATCAGGAATGTTTCGAATATGAATTCAAGAACTATTTTTCAGTCCTAAATTCTATTACTGTAAAGGACTCGGAAAGATCGATTTACCTTATGAGAAGACTCAAGCCTGTGTAAAGTATGGGATCGGAAATTTGCTTGCAGCAATGGGAAGTTGTTCGGATATATCTATCACCTTTATATTAAACTAAGTGAGGATCGGTATCTTGCTTTCTTCAATCCCAAGTTTCCAAATTGACCGATATAAGATACTCCGGGCATTACTTGTCTCCAGTTGTCTTGTCCTGTATTTATGTTTTTTCACTCCAATAGATATATTTTTTAGCAATACTAAAGAATTTGATTACCTGTTCAATGAGATTGTTTTATACCTACTACAGGTTTCTGTATCTTTAATCCCACTTCTGGCTTTAATACTTATGGTAGTTCCTAAATCAATATTTGAAAGAGTCCTGAGTCTGTTCCTCGTAACCATAATTTTGCTTTGGGTACACGGAACGATTTTTTATATAGACTACGGTGCACTGGACGGGGGTAAAATAAATTGGGATAGATGGGCGACTACGGGCTACGTTGAGGTGGGCATTTGGTCTACACTGATCATATTGACGATAATTTTTTCCCCTTACATAAAAAAGTTTATAAACAAAATATGCCTTCTAATGATAATCACCTTGATCTCCGTTTTTGCGATCGAATATTTAGGATACTCGCCTTTAGATTCAAGAAAAGTCATTTTCGATGAATCAATTAAGTTCGACTTTTCTTCGGATAAGAATATCATTTTAATCCTTCTTGACGAAGCGCAATCAGATGTCTTCGATGAGATTATTTCCGAACATCCGGAGTTTAACGACAAATTTAGCGGATTCGTTTATTATCCGGATACGGTTGCCGGTTTCTCGTTTACGGAAACTTCTGTCCCAAACATATTGACCGGTACATACTATGATAACTCAGTTTCATTCCACGAATATATACAAAAATCTTACCTCGGGAATTCCATTCCAAGGATATTAAGGCAAAGAGGATACGAAGTTGACCTGATACCAACTTTTTTTGATAACACAATTTCTAAGAACCCCACCATAGCCTCTAATGTTATTAAAAAAGGTCAGATTACAAATTTTTGGCACGGCCTGAGCGATAGTCTTCATTTGATTGATATTTCAATTTTCCGCAGTGTACCTCATTTATTAAGGAGCTACGTAATTAACGACAACAAATGGTTTCTATCGCAATTGGTGTCGACTGATAGATCTAAATTAAGCCATTTAAATTGGTGGTCTGGGGACGATAACTTTTATGGTGAATATTCGAAGATTAATGATTCCGTAAGGGTGCCCGTGTTTAAGTTCTTCCATCTGAAAGGTTGCCATGCACCATATAATAGAAACGCGATAGGGGAACGTGTGTACAACGCGACAACGCGGGAAACATATAAGAACTTCTTAGTTTATAACCTCAAGAGACTGGTTTCATTTTTGGATGAATTGAAATCAAAAGGGATATATGATCGGTCTTTAATTTATGTCTTCGGCGACCATGGTGCGGGAAGGTATGAGGAGCTAAAAGTCAATGCTGAACCAATGGGAAATAATGGATATATCAAGAACGCGACTATTCCCTACAAGATCAAGGCAAGAGCAATTCCGCTTTTGATTACGAAAGGCTTTTCTTCTACTGGGGACCTAAAAATGTCAAGTCAACCAGTGTCACTTGCCGACATACCCCAGATGATTTTTAAAGATCTTGATATTAAGCCCGATGATGCCCGTGTGGAGTTGTCACGCAATGAATCTGGCCCGAAACGTGCGCGTAAGTATTTGTATTGGAATTTCCCATATATTGATCCTCTTTATGAATTTAGCATTAAAGGCAATGGCTGGTTAGATAGTTCATGGAGTGGCCCCAATAGAGTTTATACTAAAAAGGGTTTGTACGAAAAGGATTTTGCCGCTGTATTTGAAAAAAGCAGTTCAAAGAACTATAGGATAGAATCTTCTGGGCCATTGGAGAACTACGAATTCGAATCTTCTGGAAAAGGGAGTTATTCAATAACAGTTAAACGGGCTAGTGAAAAGTCAAGGTATTTTTTGGGCTTTATACTTGATAATAATATCAAATTAGACAACCTTGAAATTAACGTTTATGTCGACAAGAGAATAAATAAGAAGATAGAAGTGAAACAAAGTTCCTATATTTCTGGAACTCCAATTTTTGGCATACCTATTCCCATGACTTATTTTCTAAAGGGAGATTTAAACATAAATATCTCATACCGGGGAGTTGCTTCTTCAAGTATCGTTAACCCCTTCGAAGCGATATACTTATTCAAGCTTGAGAGAAGTTAGCTGTGGTCAACGCTTAACTGTGGTTCTTGATGCATTTTCATATGAGAGTAAAGGATTTCCGAGCCAGTATCCATAGCGGTCATGGTAGGTGTAGTGAAAAAGTCTAATATATTCATCCGTAATCTTGAAGCCTCTGAATACTTTGAGGTATTTCTTGTCTCAGCGGTATCTTCAATTCTCATTATACGTCTTTTTCTGAGACTTACCGGGTATCCTCAGATCGGTAATAGTAACCTCCACATCGCTCATATGCTCTGGGGTGGCCTGCTGATGCTAATTTCTATAATGATCCTTCTTTTCTTTCTAAGCAGAAGAATCGAGTGGTGGGCGTCGCTATTTGGCGGGATTGGATTTGGCACATTCATTGACGAAGTCGGAAAATTTGTAACCCAGGACAACGACTACTTCTTTCAGCCGGCCGTCGCCATCATGTACGTCATATTCATACTGATTTATATGGCGGTTCATACGATTCAATCCGGTTGGGGCTATACAAAAAGAGAATACCTCGTTAACGCGTTAGACAGTCTGAAGGAGCTAGCTTTACGGGATCTCGATGAGGAGCAAAAGAATAGGGCTATAGGCTATTTAAATAGGAGTGACCCAACGGATCCTCTCGTAAGTTCAGCGAAAAGCTTGTTAATGAACGCACAGGCTGCGACAGATCCAAGCCCCGGAGTGTATGCTCGTTTAAAATCATACCTAAACAAACTTTATCTTATGGTTATAGAAAAGCGCACTTTCACTGCGAGCGTTATTACTATTTTCCTGTTGAAACTTTTCATTACTACGTCGGCTGTCATTTTTTATGTATTTTTCCTGGGATTGGGCTGGGAAAGGATTCTAAATTCATCAATTTTTAGTCATATAGCCAAAAGATTCTATAACATCTCGTTCGTAGATGGAGCTGAGGTTCTATCATCCCTGGCATCAGGGATTTTTGTTTTTATCGGAATATACTATATAAGGAAATCGAAGCTTAAGGCCTATCAAATGTTTGAAAGGTCGATTTTAATATCAATTTTTCTTACTCAGGTTTTTATTTTTTATAAAGAACAGTTTGCTGCCTTAGTCGGGCTTTCAATAAATATTCTCTTTCTCTTGGTGATAAAATTCATGATCGAAAGGGAGAAATCAGAAGCTAAATTTGATTAGTGTTAAATCGCAGCTAGGTTAAATTCTAAAAATAATTCTAGTTAAAAATTAAAGGGGACGCGACCCTTTAAAGTTATTGATGGCGGTGAACTTTAGAATCTGCCCACGGTTGCGATCATCGTATTTCCTGATTTACCAGATCGTATCACTTATCTTGGAATTTGGAAATGAGGAGGAGCCGGTCCTTTTCACTTATAATGATATTAACCTACTTACAATCGGCTTGAAGAATACTGTAAAATAAAGGTTTGCGTCCCCTTTTTTACACGAGACGGTCGACCCATTGAATCTGAATCAATGGAGTTTTTTTGTTATATCGAGGAAGAAAATAGATGATAATTTCGCCGGAGCAAAGACAATCTCGCTTAAAAAGCTAAAAAGCATTAATCCTATCGAATGCTCGTACAAGAGACTATATCAATACATTAAAAGAGAAGCTACTTAACCCTGTTCTTGTATAGGCAAATCGGTTGTCTTACGGAATCAAGGAAGAAGAATGTGACATCATCAGTAGTATGTATGGGCTGGTGAACAGAGGCTCAGCTCACTGAAATGATTATTAAGGCTTTGATGGGAGAAGAGCAACCTCTACACAATTTAGTAGGCACGAGTTAATTAATAAAACTTTCATCTATGACGCCAATCTCTCTCAGCTCCTCTATGATCAAATCCATATCCCTTTGGGCTAGCTCGTTGTGCCGATAGTACTGCCCTACATATTCCAGGTCTAATCTGATTTTAGGATGTTCTATGCCATTCTCCTGCTGACCTTTAACATAGTCATACTGTCAGAGGCGGTTCGTGAGATAAAAGAACTTTACCTCGGTAGTTATTGGCAGCTCATCCGTTTTAATCTCAAGATCGTGTTCCTTTGCCTTCATGACGACTGGTCAGTCCACTACACTTTATTCAGACAGCTCAGCGTATGAGATCGCGTAAATACTCAAGCACAATCCTCAAAATGCCCGTCACTTTATAGTTTATCATGTGACGACTCCAGAATAGCTCTCTCTTATCACAAACTGTGGAGACACTGAAAGCATATATTTCCCCTTGGAGTACCTGGAGCATCTCGTGATCTGCTTTTCCCTCCTGATAGATGGCATTCAGACGATCCTTAAGCTCACGAGCGCGTCTGATGTGGCGAGCCACCTCATATCCTCTGGTTTTATCAATCCGATCATATTTCAGCTTCAGACTATTCAAGGTTTCAGCCGCATCGTATGTGGCCGAGGTCAGTTCCCGGCGACTCATCCATTGCGTCTCATAGTTCAAGATATACTCCCAGGAAGGGTGGACAAGTAGCTGGCGATGCTCATCTAGCGTTCGGGCGAATAAATGGTAACCGAGGCGCTCTGGCTCCTCAAATCCCCAGCTGCCTGGGTCCAGAAATGGACCCATAGGCGATATAAAGCAGGACAGGCGTTTGTCGGAGCTTTGGAAGAGATGCTCGCAGTAGCAGATCGTGCCCTCTACTGATTTCTGAGTTTGTCGAGGCAGGCCAATCATGAAAAAAACATCGACCCGATGGCAGCGCAGCTTTAGTGCCTCTTGAATCACCGCCTCCATCTCTGAGTTTCCATAAACTGTTGTCTCATCCTGAATGTAACGGATATCTTCGTCATGACTGTCCGGAGAAAGTTCCAGGCTCCAGTTCTCCACCGATTCGTCGATCACTCCCAAAAATTCCAGGGGCGGCATCTCAAACAACTCGAAGACAATTTCGTTCTTGATGTTGACCTCTCTGAGGAGCTTTAACACCCCATACGCATAGTCATCTCCAGCTTGACGCAAGTCCCCAACTAAATAGAATTAAAGGAATTAAAGGGGACGCTACCCTTTAAAGTCATTCACGGGGCTGAACTTTAGCATATGCCCACCTTTGCGATCATAGGATTTCCTGACTTACCAAACCATATCACTCAACTTGGAATTTGGAAATAGGGAGGAGCCTGTCTTTTTCACAAATAATAATACTAATCTACGTACAATCGGCTTAAAGAGTACTGTAAAATAAAGGTTTGGTCCCCTTTTTAACTCTGGGGTAGACACCGTTTTAGAAGGTGGAGACCTTTGTAACGCACCACAAGATACATATTTTAATGGCAGCCCCTACGGGATTTGAACCCGTGTTTCTGCCTTGAGAGGGCAATGTCCTAGACCAGGCTAGACGAAGGGGCCGTGATTTTTATTTGTAATTTATCATATAGCCCGATTAATTCAATAAGAAGGTGCGGCAGTGACACGAAGCGTGATTGCTTCGCGAGAGCCTGTACTTAGCCAGTTGAAGTGCTCGCAATTGTAAATGGCAGATACTTCGGGGACAGAATCTTTAAAAGCGTTTTCCTGATTCATCTTACCTAGTGTTTTTAACTTCTTTGTCTTGATACGAATAAGCAATGCTTCGATAGTTCGACAGGCTCACTACTCAGACAAGGCTGTCCAAAATCCTCCTTAATCCTCCTTTAAAAAGGAGGAGATTCACGAAGGGCGGAGCTTCTGAGAATGGGCACTCTACCTAGTCTCCTCCCCTTTTACAAAGGGGAGTTAGAGGGGATTTTAGGGAGATTTTAACGTCTCCGCTCCTTATTTTCTTAACGCAATTTTTGGAATGCCGTTCAAGTCCTTTTCATTCTGAAAGGGGTGGTTCCTTCGAAATGGAGGGCATTCCTGTCCCGCTTTAACTCTTACCACTTAGAAATCTCTTTTTTATTTTCCTTGATCATTTTTAGGACATTTTGTTTTGATGTGCCGCTGAACGATTTTCTGCTTGCTACAGAACCCTCCAAATTCAGGAGTTCGAGTAGTTCTTCTTCTATTTTGTTTGAGAATCTTTTGAGTTCGGAGATAGATAGTTCAAAAATCTCCCTGTCCTTCTGCTCGGCATACCTGACTATTTCTCCGGTGATCTCATGAGCCTGTCTGAACGGTACACCCTTTCTGGCAAGGTAGTCTGCCAGATCGGTTGCAAGCGTGTGTCCTTCCATGACAGCTTTTTTCATATTCTCAGGCTTGAATCTTATGTATCTCATCATCTCTATCATGATTTCAAGGCATGATTTAACCGTGTCGACCGTGTTAAACATCGGTTCTTTATCCTCCTGCATGTCTCTATTGTAAGAGAGTGGAAGGCCCTTCATCAGTGTGAGGACTGTAATAAGACATCCATATACCCTACCGGTCTTTCCCCTGATCAGCTCTGCAATATCGGGATTTCGTTTCTGAGGCATGATGCTCGACCCAGTGGTAAATTCGTCTCCCAGGTCGATGAAGTCGAACTCCTTGGTAGACCATAGAACAAGTTCGTCGGCGATTCTGCTCAAGTGCATCATAAGTGAGGCGGAGGTAGAAATGAATTCGACAACGAAATCTCTATCACTCACACTGTCGATGCTGTTTCTAGTTATTTCTGGAAATCCGAGGAGTTTGGCCACATAGTGTCTGTCGATTGGAAAGGATGTCCCAGCGCCAGCACCCGCACCGAGTGGCATCACATTTACCCTTTTGCGGCAGTCGACGAAACGACCCCTTTCACGTCTCAGTATCTCAAAGTAGGCGAGCAAGTGATGTGAGAGCAAAACGGGCTGCGCCCTCTGAAGATGCGTGTAAAGCGGCATGATTACATTCAGATGTTTCGAAGCCAGGTTCACTAACGTTGTCGAAAGTCCCTTGATGAGGTTGAGGATCTCATCAATTTCACCCCTTAAATAAAGGCGCATGTCGAGGGCGACCTGGTCATTCCTGCTCCTTGCTGTGTGAAGTTTACCGCCAACTTCGCCTATTTTATCAATGAGGCGTTTCTCGATGTTGAGGTGTATGTCTTCATATTCCTCCCTGAATGGGAATGTGCCGGTTTCTATTTCCCTTTGAATTTCCTTTAGTCCCTTTACTATCCTATCGGATTCGATTTTTTGGATGATACCTGTCTTACCCAGCATCTTAGCATGCGCTATGCTACCCTCAATATCCTCTCTAAAGAGTCTCTTATCTACCTCTATAGACGCGGAGAATTTCTCAGCTAACTCATGTGTGCTTCTGTTAAATCTCCCCTGCCAAGGTTTTTTAATCAAATTCGACTCCTCAAATTATTGACTTTTTTATGCTTATCGGAATGTTAGGATAATCAAACAAACCCCATTCATCAATAACTTTTTAAGATCATTGACTTTTCCTAGCCCAACTCAATCCTTTCCTCAGTGCCATAAATAAGCCCAACTATCAGTGTAAGTAGTTCTCTGAGTTGCTCTGTTATTACTAGCTGATCGGTTAGAGAATAAACAAATTCTTTTAGGTCAAGAGGAACTCAAGATTATTTTTTAACATACAACCTAATGAAATGAAAGAACTATTTGTCACACTACCTCTACCGAAACCTGTCCATCTCTGGTTTCTTTTGCTTCAAATCGGTCTAATACTGCGGCTCCCACGGCGTCTCCCCATACGTTGATCGTGGTTCTGAAGCGATCCAGCAGCCAATCTATTGATAATATCAGTCCTATACCTTCAAGCGGTAATCCTACAGCTTCGAGGACGAGCACCATAGTGACGAGTCCGGCCTCGGGTATGCCGGCGGCGCCAATAGCAGCGAGCGAAGCAGTAATAAAAACCACGATGAGCTTACCCAGGCCAAGATCAATGCCATAGCTCTGGGCTATGAATATTACTGCGACAGCCTCATATAGCGCTGTACCGTCCATATTTACAGTCGCCCCAAGTGGCAATACGAATCTGCCAACCTTTTGTGATACCCCAGCTTCGTCTATTGTTCCGGCCATTGTGAGCGGTAGCGTCGCTGAAGAGGAGGCGGTTGCAAACGCGGTTAAAAGGGCTTTACTCAGGCTAGATAAGTAATCTATCGGGTTCCTTTTTGACAGGATATAAAGAATCAATGGGAGAACAACAAAGCCATGGACAAATAATCCGAGGAGTACGCAGCCTACATACTTGCCGAGCTGAAGAGCCAGATTCATGACCTCACTCCCACCACCTGCCATTGCTAATCTGTTTGCTATAAGTCCAAATACACCTATCGGGGTGAAAATTATTATCCAGTGAACTATCTTCATTACAGCCCTATCGATTAAGCTAAAGATTTCTACAATCAATTCGTTTTCTTTTCCGAGTGTCGTAAAGGCTACGCCGAACAGGATAGAGGCTATTATTAGGGGAAGTATTTGAAATTCCGCTGCGGACTCAAACAGGTTTGGAGATATCAAACCCAGAACTAGATCGACAAAAGTGATGGCTTCTTTTCCTATAACTACCTCGGGGATCGCACCTTTAAAGACGCCACTTCCTAGGCCGGGTTCTATAATGGTGACGATAACAATTCCTATGAACACGGCTATAGCTGTTGTACTGAGATAGTAGATTAGGGTTTTTATACCCAGTGAACCAATGCTTCCGATTTTCATAATACTCAGCGTTATCGAAACAATTATTAAAGGAAGAACGATCATCTTTAATGCGTTTAGAAAAATTGCGCCGAGAAATCCCGATTTTAAGCCTAATTCAGGGAAGAGTGAACCTACGAATACTCCCAGAAATACGCCAATCAGTATGCCGATTATGTGATTGTAATGTCTAAGAGGTAATTTCATTCCTAAAAAATTTTCCAATGCTTTTCCTTAGGGTTCAGTCTGTTAAATTGTTATCAGTTTTTTATCGTCTTTGCGAGGAGTTTTATCCCGAAGCAATCTCCTACCCAGTGTGGAAATAGAGATTGCTTCAATTTGCTATGCAAATTTCGCAATGACAGCACTAGAGCAGCGTCGGGATTCATTGCGGTATTGAAGCTATCTCTCACTTTGCCACTCCCAAACGCTACCCGATAGAACCATTCGAGTACAGAGTTTATGGTAAACCCACCTCTTCGTGTCATTTCGCGGACTGTAAGCGGGAATCCATTACTTTATTTCTGGATCCCCGATAACGCTTGTCCTCGAAATCGGTGATCGGGGAATCCTCGGGGATGACAACCTGGGCTACATTCTACAAGTTCTGTCCCGGCGTATTTCCAGCGGAGAGTACGTGGCAATCCTGGCTTGCTCCCTTACCGTCTCCTCTATTAATTGGATTCCTTTTCTTCAGTGACAAGACTCAAAGACATTGTCAGCCCGTTGAAGTTATATTCGGCCTTCTCGAGCATCTCGTCATTGTCTCGAAAAGAAAATGTCATCTTTAGATCAAATTGATCATTTTCTTTAGCCATATCACTTTTTTTAAGGTTATACAGGTACGTCAACGTTACAGTCTGATAGGTAGTTTCATCTTCATAAGGTTTTCCCAATACCGAAATTATATATCTCTTCTTTGGTATCTCATCCGAATTGCTTCCCTTAAACTCCGTACCGGCACTGCGAGTGGATTTGCTTATCTCAGATTTTCCCATGGATCCTAACATCTTAATGAGCAGGGGCTTAGATAGGTTTTTGAGAAAGCGTTCTGGGAATGTCATCTCGACTAGTTTGTCGTCATGCACATAAAATAGAATGGGGATATCGTAATTAACCTTGTCGGCATTCTCATCTAAATACTGTTTTTCGAGTACATAGACCCAAATCTCCCCGTTTTCGGTTTGTTCCCTGGATAGGGGATCATTTTTCATAAGCCATATGATATCGTCGGAAAGGAGAACCGGATTCTTGAAAACAAATTTTAGACCATTTTGGTCGTTTAGCTCAAAATTATTTTCAAAATCATTTAGCTGTCTCTTTACCTTTAAGAGCCTGAGATAAACGCATCCAGTTGATGAGACAATAAATAACAGAAATATAATCCAAATTTTCTTATCTAGGAATCTCATTTATTCATTCAAGAGGCATTGAGTTTTTCATGAAAAATTAAAAGTCTGTTTTAAAGCATTAATCGACATTATTAATGATATATTCTTTTAGCCAGTAAACTTTTGTAGAGCTTCTAGATATTTTTCTCTCGTTTTTTCAACGATCTCGGGAGGAAGGACAGGGGCTGGGGGTTTTTTATTCCATCCGATAGAGCTCAGATAATCCCTAACGAACTGTTTATCAAAGCTTTTCTGAGGTCTCCCGGGGGAGTATTCGTCTTTTGGCCAAAATCTGGAAGAGTCCGGAGTCAGAATTTCATCTATTAGAATTACATCTCCGCTTATCTCGTCTATGCCAAATTCAAACTTTGTATCCGCGATAATTATCCCTTTTTCTTCTGCCAGTTTGTTGCCGAAATCATAAAGAGCTATACTGATCTCCTTCAGATAATCCGCTACATCTCTTCCAATTATGCCAGCCATCCTCTCGAATGTGATGTTTTCATCATGCTGTCCTCGCTCGGCCTTGGTAGCTGGTGTAAAAATAGGACAGCGCAGTTTTGAAGATTCGACGAAGCCTGGTTCCATAACAATCCCACACACCGAGCCATTTTCAAGATAATCCTTCCATCCCGAACCGGACAGATAACCGCGCACAACACACTCTACCGGAAAGGGTTTAGCTTTTTTTACCAACATGCTCCTTCCCTCAACGAATTTTCTATGTCTATGAATGACTTCCGGGAAATCTTCGACACTCGTGGATAAAAGGTGATTTTGGACGATATCACTTGTTTTATCAAACCAGTATTTGGAGATTTGAGTCAGGATCTTACCCTTGCCGGGTATTCCGTTAGGCAACACAACGTCAAATGCAGAGATTCGATCGGTAGCAACAATTAGGAGTTTGTCTCCAAAGTCGTATATATCCCTTACTTTACCCCTTCTGGCAGGGGCAATTTCGTTAAACTCTGTTGTAAGTATCGCTTCGGTATATTTCATCGTGGATAAATTGACTATACATGAATTTTGAAGGTCGAATGACGCTAAACTAATCTAAAGGATATCTTTAGTCTTAACAATACCGGATAAAAGATATTTATAATCCACTACTTAAGTGTTCGGCTTCCTTGAGATATGTATTTTATCTAAGTAAAATTAAGCCAAGCTGCAGGATATGGGCACATAAACGAACAGTCTCTTCAGTCATTGCGAGGAGCCCTGAGCGAAGTCGAAGGGGACGAAGCAATCTAAAACGGGAAAGAAAGTATGAGATTGCTTCAATTTGCTCTCCAAATTTCGCAAGGACGGCACGACGGTCGGTTTGGTGTCAATGACAGTGGAAACCTTGTAGCAAGCTACAGTGATTTCGCGAGTTAAATTGGGCATGAGCGCGTAGCTCAGGGGGAGAGCGCTTGCTTGACGCGCAAGAGGTCGCAGGTTCAAATCCTGCCGCGCTCACCATACACGATGCATGATGCATGATTCATGATACACGATATGAGTTATATGATATAAATGTTTTTATATCGTGTATCCTGCATCGTGCATCCTTTAATATGGACATGAGTGAGTTAACAATAACTCTCCCGGGTGGAGAGACTAAGAACTTTCCGAAAGGGATAACTGTACTAGAAATATTCAAGTCTCTTGGAATCGGGGATAGCGTAATCGGTGCTAAGGTAAATGGCAAGCTGGTCGATTTTTGGTTTAATATGGAACGTGATTCAACGCTAGAACCGGTGAAAGTCGATTCTCCGAACGGACTTGATCTTATAAGACATACGGCTGCGCATGTCATGGCAGAGGCCGTGCAGGACCTCTTTCCCGAAGCAAAGGTAACGATAGGACCTGTCATTGAAAATGGGTTTTATTATGATTTCGATTACGAGAGAGGGTTCAGTCCTGAGGATTTAGAAAAGATTGAATTGAGGATGAAGGAGATTGTGGAAGAGAAGAAGCCTCTGATCCGAAAGACGGTGTCTAGGGAAGAGGCCTTTAGGATATTTAGTGAGGACGGAGAGGATTATAAGATTGAAATAATAAACGAGTTGCCTCCTGATGAGAAAATCAGCATTTACGAGCAAGGTAACTGGTATGATCTATGTCGGGGTCCACACGCTCCTTCGACTGAGTATGTGAAGGTCTTTAAACTCCTGAGCGTAGCCGGGGCTTACTGGCGGGGTGATGAAAGAAACCAAATGCTTCAGAGGATATATGGAACGGCATTCGCAAAAGAGGGCGACCTTAGAGATTATTTAGACAGAATTGAAGAGGCAAAA
This sequence comes from Thermodesulfobacteriota bacterium, assembly GCA_049682815.1. GTDB lineage: Bacteria > Desulfobacterota_D > UBA1144 > Nemesobacterales > CSP1-2 > DASWID01. Next base: position 25,482 of record JBAUII010000065.1, read on the forward strand.
AAGCGAGACCACAGGAAACTAGGAAAGGAGTTGGACCTGTTTAGCATACAAGATGATATAGGCCCTGGCCTGGTTCTCTGGCATCCAAATGGAGCAAGGATCAGGCGTGTTATTGAAGATTTCTGGAGAGCTGAGCATGAGCGCTCTGGTTATGAGATATTATTCACACCTCACGTAGCCAGACTCGATCTGTGGGAAAAAAGTGGGCACCTGGAATTTTATAAGGAGTTTATGTATTCATCCATGGAGGTGGAAAATTCGGAATATGAGATAAAACCCATGACCTGCCCCTTTCATATTATGATTTATAAATCCGGAGTCAGGAGCTATAGAGACCTCCCCCTGCGATGGGCCGAGATTGGCACGGTATATAGATATGAACGCTCCGGAGTTTTGCATGGGCTTTTAAGGGTCAGAGGCTTTTCTCAGGATGATGCACACATATTTTGCACGCCCGAGCAGATCGAGGATGAGGTCCTGGGAGTTCTCAATCTAATTATGTCATTCCTTAAGACTTTTGGTTTTGATGACTTTAAGGTTTTTCTTTCCACCCGTCCGGATAAGTTTGTCGGGAGCGAGCAAAATTGGGAAAGAGCTATAGTGGCTCTTAAGAATGCTCTTGAAAGGAAAGGGCTAGAGTATGAGTTGGACGAGGGAGGGGGCGCTTTTTACGGACCAAAGATTGACATAAAGATAAAGGACGTTATCGATAGGTCTTGGCAGTGCTCTACGGTTCAGGTAGATTTTAACCTGCCTGAACGATTTAATATGAATTTTATAGGGGTTGACAATACGCGACATTCGCCGATAATGATTCACCGCGCCATATTGGGCTCGTTCGAGAGATTTTTTGGGATACTTGTGGAACATTATGGTGGCGCTTTTCCTTTATGGTTGAGTCCTGTTCAGGTAAGACTGGCGACGGTAGGAGAAGAGCAGATTTCATATGCCGAGGGCGTATACGATAGATTGCGAGAGCGTGCGATCCGGGTCGATAGAGACTTTAGAAATGAAAAGCTTGGTTTGAAAGTCAGGGAAGCACAACTCATGAAGATTCCATACCTGTTGGTAATAGGGAAAAATGAAGTTGAGAGCAGGACAGTGGCGCCGAGGAAGAGGGGGGGAGAGAATTTGTCTTCTATCGGATTGGAAAGTTTCCTAGAGTTAATCGCAAAAGAAAATGACCCGTACAGTTGGAGGGAGGTAGAGCAAAAATAGCAAGGGAACCTGAGATTCGGGTAAATCAAAGGATTAGAGCTAGAGAGGTCAGGGTCATCTCATCAGAAGGTAAACAGTTGGGCGTGTTACCAATTCATGAGGCATTGCTGAAAGCTCAGGAGGAGGGTGTGGACTTAGTGGAAGTTGCTGCCAATGCGAATCCACCTGTTTGCAGGTTGATGGATTTTGGCAAGTACAAATATGAGTTGAAAAAGCAGGCGAGCGCAAGGAAGCAAAAGGCCCATCCTTTGAAGGAAGTTAAATTTCGGCCTAATATTGGCAAACACGACCTCGATGTAAAGATAAATCGCATATGTGAATTTTTGGAAGAGGGAAATAAAACGAAAATCAGGATATTTTTTAGGGGTAGAGAGATCGTACATCCAGAAATCGGTAAAGAGCTTGCTGACAGGATTCTTGAGCGTGTATCTTCTATGGGAGCAATAGATTATCCTCCTAGGCTTGAGGGCAAGAGCCTTATTATGGTTCTGTCTCCAAAGAAGAAACCAAAGGCAGGAAAGGACAATGGCAAAAATTAAAGTAAAGACAAATAAGGGAGCGGCAAAAAGGTTTAAGGTTACCGCGAGCGGCAAAGTCAGGAGAAATCGGAGTGGTAAGAGCCACCTGAATGTTAAGAAGAGCAGAAAGAGAAAAAGGCGGCTGATCTCACCGGATTATATTGAGGGGACCGCGGCAAAGAGGATAAAGAAACTAATACCTTATCTCTAGTTTCACGATGCACGATGCATGATGCAGGATACATGATGAAAGAAAAAACACTTTATCTGAATCATGAATCGTGAATCATGAATCGTGTATCATGCATCGTGTGCTGACTTACGTCTAAGGGAGAAAGAAATGAGAGTTAAACGATCAGTTGCTTCCAGGAAGAGAAGAAAGAAGATTTTGAAGCTTGCAAAGGGTTACTGGGGGAGTAGGGGAACAAATTTAAGAAGGGCGAAAGAGACCCTGCTCCGTGCCATGGCGTACTCATACAGAGACAGGCGCCGGAGGAAGAGGGATTTTAGGCGGCTATGGATAGTGAGAATAAACGCTGCGTCGAGGCCATTCGGTATCTCATATAGCACGCTGGTCGGTGCACTGTCGAAGGCCGGTGTAGACATAGACAGAAAAAACCTGGCCGACATGGCCGTGCGTGACCCGGAGGGTTTTAAAGCAGTTGTAGATACAGCAAAGGCCAGTCTCAGTTAGATTCTCGGAAGAATAATCCGCTCCGAAATTTCATCATCAATAACGATAGGCGGGGTTTTCCAACCCCGCATGAATAAATCATCTGGGAAGCCTTTTGATGTAGAGGAGGACTTCAGTCCTCCACCATCGATCTAATCCCCTCTGACTCCCCTTTTCTAAAAAGGGGAGGAAAAAAGATGGAGCACTAATGGGTGGATCTTTTACCCGTAGCTAAGCATTCTAGCCATCCAATTAACTATCTCCCCCTTTAGAAAAAAGGGGGGACTGAGGGGGATTTGAGACAGTAGCAAACTAACGTTGGGGGCTACACTGTATGCGGATCATATTCTAGAGGGCAACCCTTGCACAGGGCTTTTCTTTTGCAGTGTTCCTTTCCCACCTTTACCAGAAGTGCGTGGTACTCGTTAAAGACCTGTACGTCGTTGGGAAGCGAATTCATCAATAACTCCTGCATTTCTTGGTATGATGTTTCTAGCGGAATCATGCTATGCCTCGAAAGGACCCTGTACGTGTATGCATCAATCACAAATACCGGTTTCTTTACGGCGTAGAGTAAGATGCTATCTGCTGTTTCAGGCCCAATGCCCTTTATGCTTAAAAGTTTTTCCCGGAGTTGATGTGTATCCTCGTCGAACATCTTGTCAAGATCCCCGTTGTAGGTTTTCTTAACATAACTGATGAAGGTTTTGATCTTAATCGCTTTTTGATTGAAATACCCGGACGGGCGAATCAGCTTTGCGAGTCTCTCAGCTGGTAATGAATCCAGCTTCTCAACGGAGATTAAATCCCTTGATTTCAGGTTTTCAAATGCCTTTTCTACGTTTTTCCATGAGGTGTTTTGGGTAAGTATCGCACCAAGGATACATTCAAGTTCGGATTCTGCCGGCCACCAGTTTTGAGGTCCGTATCGATTGTAAAGTGATTTATAAAACTCCTTGATCCTAGTAGATACATTCATTTTTTAAATTTTAAGAACCAATAGTGAACCTGAGTGTTTGAAGTTGAATCCAAATTACTTGTTTTCATCTAGATATAAAGTTTAGGCGGTATGAATTCTTTTTCAATGGATTTAGCTGAAATCATTAGTAATTTTCGTTAATATTGACAATAGCATAATTAAAAGAACGGGTAAGAATTTTTGTCGATATTTGTTTGTTGACAATTCTGATTTCTGCTGTTAACTGATTATTATACAATGCAAAAAACAGAGCTTTATCGGTCGCATGAACACTTAGGCGCAAAGTTTATTGAATTTGCCGGTTGGGAAATGCCAGTTGAGTATTCAGGAAACAGAAAAGAGACTGTTGCCGTCCGGACGTCAGCCGGATTATTTGATGTTAGCCATATGGGTGAAATCGAAATTATTGGACGGGACTCGGCGTCTTTCTGTCAGTGGATTACAACAAATGATATCGGTAAATTGAGGAATTTTCAGGCTCAATATACAATACTCTGCAACCATAGGGGTGGGGTGATCGATGATGTAATTATCTATAAATATTCTGACGAGTACTTTCTCATGTGTGTGAATGCAGTAAATACTGTAAAGGATTTTGAATGGATGGGAAGCGTAGAAGGAGAATTCCAGGTGGAGGTGTTGAACAGGAGCTTTGAGTACTCGCAATTGGCTCTTCAAGGTCCCAAATCCCAGAATATAATATGTGACGCACTTGGTTTCGATTTGTGTGATCTAAAAAGATTCGATTTCCTGAAAATACGTTGGAATGATATCGATCTAATGATTTCAAGAACAGGATATACAGGTGAAGATGGATTCGAGATTTTTATTCCATGGGGAGATGCCACCCGGGTGTGGGAGGCGATTCTAGATACAGGCAGTCAATATAATATTTTACCCAGTGGGCTAAGTGCGAGGGATATCCTGCGAATTGAAATGGCTTATCCGCTTTATGGTCATGAGATCAACGAGGATATAAACCCAATCGAATCTGGTCTTAGCAGATATGTGAGAATTGATAAGGGCGATTTTATCGGGAAAACAGCTTTAGTACGGGTTTTAGAGACTGGGCCTAAGAAAAAACTGATAGGATTTGAGATGATCGATCGTGGGATACCCAGGCAAGGTTACCCGGTATTGAGCGGTGAGGTTCAGTTGGGTAGTGTTACGAGTGGAACTTTATCCCCGAGCCTTGAGAAGTCGATTGGAATGGCACTATTGAACACTAATGCAATGGTTGGAGAAAATCTTGATATAGAGATTCGGGGAACGAGGAGAAAATCAAGAATTGTTTCAACCCCTTTTTACACGAACAAACATCTTAAGAAGGAGACGAAGCTATGATTGAGATTCCAGAAGAATTGAAATATACAGATGAGCATGAGTGGGCTAAGATTGAGGATGAATTGGTAGTTATAGGTATAACCGATTATGCGCAGGACGCTCTCGGCGAAATCGTCTATATAGAACTGCCGAGCGAGGGTGATGAAATTACAAAGGGAGATTCGTTTGGTGGTGTTGAATCGACAAAGTCTGTTTCTGATCTTTATGCTCCGGTCAGCGGTGAGGTTGTTGAGGTGAATGAATCTCTGCTCGATTCACCGGAAACGATAAATGAAGATCCGTACGGAGACGGCTGGTTGATAAAGGTGAGGATACATGACTCCGATGAGTTCGACGAGCTAATGGATAGCGAGCAATATTCCGAATTTATTGAAAAGGAAACAGGAAAATAGGAAATTAGTGTATCTAAAAAATGTTCGTATTCTTTAGGCTAACAATGCGAAAACGCTCCTAATAAAGTCAGTATGATTATTGTCTTGTCCACCAAAGATTTATTCAAGCGGCTCAGCTTTAGGGTCAATGAAACATAAGCAAGATAACTTGGCGTATCTTAAAAACAATTCTCCGCCGACAGAGTTGGATTTCCATGATCACTTTTCGAGGAGACATATGGGTCCCGACGATTGTGAATTACAGGAAATGCTCACGGTTTTGGGTGTAACGTCTTTAGATCAACTGATGGACGAGACGATCCCAATCTCCATCCGTCTAAAAGAGCCTTTGGATTTAACTTCCCCATCAAGTGAATATCACTACTTGGAAGGGTTGAGGAAGGTGGCTTTAAAGAATAAGGTTTTCAAGTCATTCATCGGATTGGGCTACTACGATTGTATAACACCGGGTGTGATTCAGAGGAATATCCTAGAAAATCCAGGTTGGTATACTCAATACACTCCATATCAGGCGGAGATATCGCAGGGCCGCCTCGAGGCATTAATTAATTTCCAGACCATGGTAATAGACTTGACAGGGATGGAAATCGCTAATGCTTCCCTACTTGATGAAGGAACCGCAGCGGCTGAAGCAATGACGATGCTCTTTAGGATCAGGGAAGAACGTGGAGAAAGAGGAGGGTCAAATGGGTTCTTTGTTTCGGAACGATGTTTCCCCCAGACTGTAGACGTATTAAGAACCAGGGCTGAGCCTTTCGGAATACGACTGCATATAGGCGACCACGTGAAATTTGAGTTTGACGGCAGCGTATTCGGCGCCCTGCTACAATACCCTGACGCAGATGGAGAAATCCTGGATTATTCCAATTTCATTCGCTGTGCCCATGATTCACGGGCAATGGTTGCTATTGCTGCAGATTTGCTTTCTCTCACACTCATCAAACCTCCAGGAGAGATAGATGCTGATGTTGTTGTAGGTTCAACTCAGAGGTTCGGTGTGCCTTTGGGATACGGCGGGCCACACGCGGCTTATTTTGCCACCAGGAATAAATACAAACGGCAGATTCCTGGCAGAATAATTGGAGCGTCGATCGATAGGCATGGAAATACGGCTTTTAGAATGGCGCTGCAAACCCGCGAGCAGCACATAAGAAGGGAAAAGGCGACCTCAAATATTTGTACTGCTCAATCGCTTCCTGCAATAATGTCAGCCATGTACGCCGTTTATCACGGGCCAGATGGCTTGAGATCTATAGCGGAGAGGGTTCATAGATTAACAAGGATACTGGAATTGGAATTAAATAAATTGGGTTACACTCAGACAAATAAATATTATTTCGACACCTTGAAAGTCGATCTTGGTGAATCCTCTTACCGTATTCGAAAAAAGGTCGAGTCACTAGCCAGAAAGGCTCAGATGAATTTTAGATACATAAGCGCTAGGTTTATCGGCATATCATTAGGTGAGACGGTTGGTCTTGAGGATATAAGCCGGATAGTCGATATATTCGCTAGCGCCAGGGGAGCAAAATACGGAGGGTTAGCAGCCGGAGGATCTTATGATTCAGGTGAAGTCTTTTACAGTGGTGAATTAGCGCGCAAGAGCGATTTCTTAACCCATCCGGTATTTAACAGTTACCATTCTGAGACCAAGATGCTCAGATATCTAAAGACTTTGGAGGATCGAGATCTTTCTCTGACGACGTCGATGATACCGCTTGGCTCCTGTACGATGAAGCTGAACGCAACTTCAGAAATGATACCGATTAGCTGGCCAGAATTCTCAAGAATGCACCCATTCGTTCCATTAGACCAGACCCAGGGTTACGCTGAGATAATTAAGGAGCTGGAGAGGTTTTTAATTGAAATCACGGGATTGCCCTCGGTGTCTCTACAGCCTAATTCCGGTGCACAGGGAGAGTATACTGGTCTCATGGTTATCCGAGCCTATTATCGGGATATAGGCGAGGCCCATCGTAATATTGTCTTAGTACCGGCCTCAGCGCACGGTACAAATCCCGCGAGTGCGGTTCTTTCAGGAATGAATGTTGTGGTTGTTTCTTGTGATGGAGGGGGCAATATCGACTTTGAGGACTTAAAGGGTAAGGTGTCCGAACATAGGGATAACCTGGCTGCTATCATGATTACATATCCGTCAACGCATGGAGTGTTCGAAGAAAAGATCACGGACATTTGCTCATTAGTCCACGATAACGGCGGGCAGGTATATATGGATGGCGCCAACATGAACGCACAGGTGGGGCTTACGAGTCCTTCAACAATAGGGGCTGATATCTGTCACTTAAATTTACATAAGACCTTCAGCATCCCGCACGGAGGTGGAGGGCCGGGAATGGGCCCAATATGCGCAGCCGGGCATTTATCGCCATATCTTCCGGGTCACCCGTTGGTACCCGTTGGTGGTGGGAAATCAATCACTGCGGTAGCTTCTGCTCCTTGGGGGAGTGGAAGTATTCTTCTGATATCTTATGGATACATCAAGATGCTTGGCTCCAAGGGTGTTACAGCCGCGTCCAAAGTTGCGATTTTGAATGCCAATTATCTTAAATCTAGATTGGAAAGATATTACAGGGTTTTATATGATGGGACTCATGGAAGGGTAGCACATGAATTCATATTGGATCTGCGACCGTTGAAAACTAGCTTTAGTATTGAAGTCGAAGATGTGGCTAAGAGGCTGATAGATTATGGTTTCCATGCGCCTACCATATCGTGGCCTGTGCCCGGGACAATGATGATTGAACCAACTGAGAGCGAGGGGAAAGGTGAACTGGATCGGTTTTGCGATGCCCTCATCGAAATCTATCATGAGGCTAAGGAGATATCTTCCGGAACCGCCGACCCTAAGGATAATGTATTGAAAAACTCACCTCATACAGCCGAAGAAGCGCTCTCGGATAAATGGAGCCACCCCTACACCAGGGAAAAGGCTGTCTACCCACTTCCCTATGTAAGAATTAATAAATTCTGGCCGCCGGTCGGAAGGATTAATAATCCTTATGGGGACAAGAATCTTGCGTGCGTATGCCCGCCAATCGATGCCTATCCTAAAAAGGCCGGTTAAATTCTCAGATCAATGTAAGCCGAACTTTTTACCTCGTCAATCCATGCGCTCAGTTCTTGCTGCGCTTTTTCCCTATACAGCTTTTCCTTAATTTCTTCTCTATAGTCGTCAAGGTTGCCCTCGTTCGTTTTCTTGTCCAGTACCTTTACGATATGATAGCCTGCTGGAGACTCGACTGGCCCTGCTATCTCTCCAACCGGAGTCGAATAGGCAACATTTTCGAGGGATTCTACGAGGTCTCCCCTCCGGAAGGATCCGAGTTCACCACTCTTAACCGATGATATAGTGTCGTTAGAATACTCTCTTGCCAACTTTCCAAAGTCTTCTCCGGACTTGGCCATTTCTGCAACCTCTTCTGCTCGCTGTTTTGCCTGTACTTCTCCACCCGCTGCATCCGGAGTTATCAAGATATGAGCTATTTTTACTTCGTCTGCTCTTTCACCGCTCCCATAGTTCGCCTTATAATATTCTTCAATCTCATCTTCCGTAACTGCTAATTGCCCCTGGAGTTTAGCCCCGATTACCTTCTGGCTTAGTATCTGTAGCCTCCACTGTTCTCTGAACTGTTCGGGTGTAAGGTTTTCCTTAGCCAATACCTCCTTCATTTGCTCATCGGTCAGGTTGAATTTTCCTATCACGCTCTGGATGCCCTGGTCGACTTCGCTTTCCGAAACCTTTATCCCTAGCTTATCTGCTTCTTGTTCCAACAGCTTTTGTTCTATCATCTGATCTAATATCGTTTTTTCTTGTTGCGGAGTGACTTTCCCGTTTTGGTTCGGGAGCTTTTCCTCAAATTCGGAAAGTGTGATCACGTCATCGTTTACAACTGCTATAACTCCATCTATTACGTCTCTGGCCGGAGATATATTTACAGAGGTTAGGAATATTAGTATAAAGACACCGACGTATAAAGATGAAAATGCCATTTTCTTCACTTTCTTATCCTCTCCGGAAACTAATATACACCATAGGAATATACTATATTCTGCTTGAAATAAATTACTAGATCAAAAAATTTTAAATTCGTTGGCTGAACACTAACCTCCATTCGAGATAACATGATACCTTAGAATAGTCTGCTGATAAATAATTCCGCATAGATAGACTAAATGTAGCGGACACCTTTAGGTTTCCACCCCATTAGTTTTATGAAGAGTTAAATTTGCGGAGGACTAAAGTGCTTCGCTACGGATGAAAGGTCCACGTATTAGGGTTCCTCCTTCTTTCCTCCCCTTTTTCTAAAGGGGGACTAGAGCGATCGTGGAGGACTAAAGGACTCCGCTACATCAAAAGGCATTCCAAATGCTTTATCCATTCGGGGGTTGGAAAACCCCGCCTATCGTAATTGATGAAAATATCACCTGTTGTGGATAGTCGGGACATTCTCGTCAAGAAATTTGAGCTAATTGTAGCGGAAACCTTCAGGTTTCCACTCGACTTGGTTTGTGGAGGTCTAAAGACCTCCGCTACATAGTTTGCCTTTTTTCGGCATTCATAACGTTAATCAGTTCCCTTAGCCTGTTCCTAATTTCTATAAATTGGTTTCCATCGCTCCTGATAATCCTCAACCTGCCGGCAGGCATAAACCTACTGAGGAGAGGGGATTTTTCACGAAAGGCAATTATTGTATCACCGTCTTTGATCTCCATTTTCTCGATTTGTAGTTCCTTCATTAATATCTTCAATTCTACTACGTTCAGCAGGTTCAAACCGGACTCTGGGATTTTCCCAAATCTGTCTCCTAGTTCCTCCTTTATTGAATAGAGTTCATCTTCTGATGACACTGAGGATAGTTTTTTGTAAAATAGCAGTCTCTCAGTGGGGTCTTCAATATAATCATCTGGAATAAAGGCTGAGAAATTAAACTTGATTTCGGGCTCATATTCCAAGGGATTTTCTTCCCTTTTTAATCTCCTAATCGATTTATCGAGCATCTCAAGATATAGCTCGAGTCCAACGTCGGCAATATGGCCCGATTGTTCTGTGCCGAAGATATTTCCGGCGCCTCTTATCTCGAGGTCTGACAGTGCAAGTCTGTATCCTGAGCCGAGTTCATTGAGTTCGGTAATAGCCTTTAGGCGTCTCCTGGATTCCGGGGTTAGTGAACCTTTGCTTGGGATCAGAAAATAGGCGAAAGCCTTCTTGTCCGATCTGCCCACTCTTCCTCTTAGTTGATAGAGGTCTGCGAGTCCAAATTTATGCGAGTTGTTTATGATCATTGTGTTGGCTCTTTGTATGTCGAGTCCGGATTCAACTATTGCCGTAGTTACTAGTACATCAATTTCACCATGAGAAAATTTATCGATACTATCTTCGAGTTGTTTCTCGTACATCCTTCCGTGTGTGACCTCGATTCTTGCCTCCGGTACAATTTTCTTTAACTCTTCGGCAGTTTCGTAGATATCCTCTATTCTGTTATGAATAAAGAATATCGAGCCCTCCCGATCGACTTCTTTTAAGATTGCTTTTCTTATTAATTCTCGACTGAATCGAAGTACGTATGTTTCGATGGCCTGCCTCCCTTCTGGAGGGGTGTTTATGAGGCTTATGTCCCTGATCCCGGCTAGTGATAATTGAAGTGTTCGTGGAATCGGTGTAGCACTCAGTGATAAGACGTCTATTCCCCTTTTAATTTTCCTTAGTCTCTCCTTGTGAGAGACTCCGAACTTGTGTTCTTCGTCGATTATCAGTAACCCTATGTCCCTGAATTGAATCTTATTTCCCAGGAGCTTATGAGTTCCGATGATTATATCGATGCTACCGTCCTTAAGCCTTTGCAGGATTCCTTTTTCCTCCCTGTGTGACTTAAATCTTGATATCATCTCTATCATTACTGGATATTGTTTTAACCTATCAACCGACGTCAGAAAATGCTGGTACGCCAGGAGCGTTGTGGGCACAAGTAAAGCAACCTGCTTTCCATCCATTACCGCCTTGAAGGCAGCTCTCATTGCTACCTCTGTTTTTCCAAAACCGACATCGCCGCAAATTAGTCTATCCATCGGTGTTTGCGATTCCATATCGCTCATCACCTCTTCTATAGCTGAGTTTTGGTCTACTGTCTCTTCATATGGGAATTCGAATTCGAACTGCTTGAATAAGTTATCTCTTTTCGAAAACTGGAAACCGTTCTCCGCCTTTCGCACGGCGTAGAGCTCCACAAGCTCCTTTGCTATGTTCTCAACCGCTTTCTTAACCCTCCTTACCACCCTTTTCCAGTTCTGGTGTCCGAGTTTGTCAATCCTCGGGTTCTTCCTCTCACCGATATACCTCTGTACGAGCTTGAGTTTATCAACGGGCACATAGACCTTATCGCCTCCCTGGTATTCGCATTGCAGGAAATCACCTTCCATATTTCCGAACCTCAGTTGCTTAAGGCCGCGGTAGACACCGATTCCGAAGTCTATGTGTACAATGAAATCGCCAGGTTTAAGCTCACTGAATGATGTTAAGAAGGCCGAATGTGTGTCCTTTACCTTTCGGGGACGTATTTTCTTGCCATCTTCGAATATATCTTTTTCTCCGATTATCATTTGATTGGCTGAGGGAAATATAAACCCAAAAGAAAGGTGGCCGATATGCGTCTCAAAGTTGTTTATCGAACGCCCTGCGAGTGCTTCAATAATGAATTCTCTAGTTACATCTGTACTAATGACGATATGTGCCGAGCAGCCTACCTTTTCTGCTTTCAATATCTCATTGGCAAGGGCTTCGAAAGGGGAATCGAGATCGTTCTCTTTCTTAATTCTAGTAGGTTCGGTATAAAGATTAATGCCCTCGGCTTCTTCCTGATTCAGCCATAAGTCTTCGACTTGAATTATTTGGAACCTTGAGATTTCTTCTCTAAACCTATCATCTTCGAGATGAAGCTCGTCTATATCCGGTACGATGTTGTTATTATTTCCTTGATATCCGCGGATACTGAGTAATGAGTCAGCATATGAAGCAAGGGACTTGGATATATCATCAGCCGGATCCAAAATTATGAGTGTTTCTGGGAGAAGATAATCGAAGACTGTTCCAAGACTAGGGTAGAACGACGGTAGTAGCGTGTCGACCCAGGGTAGCCTTTTGCCTTGCTCTAAGTCATTTATCAGTGAGAGCTTAGTCGAGGCTGGCATATCATATTCTTTTGCTTTCTTTTTTATATAGCAGATCGATCGGCTTATAGCATCCTTGCTTAGAATGACTTCGCTTGCCGGTAAAATTATGGCACTTCCGGTTTTTTCGATGAACCTCTGGTCAGACGTTCCAAAATATCTGATAGAGCTTATTTCATCTCCAAGGAGTTCTAGCCTTATCGGATTAGGGGTTGCAGGCGAAAAAACGTCAATGATCGATCCTCTTGTGCCTAATTCTCCGTAGTTCTGTACGAATTCTGTCTGTACATAACCCATCTCCACAAGCCTGGAAATAAAATTATCTTTTGACACATTATCGCCAGTTTTTATGGATATGACCGAGTCATCAAATACCCTCATAGGAATCACCCGCTCGAGAACCGCGGGAGCCTCCGCTATGAGTACTTTATTCACTCTCGCAAGGTATAACCATTCTAAACGGGCTGAAGTTTTTTTGGATTCCGACGAGAAGATCGATTCGTTTAACTCTAATTCCTTTTTTTCGAGGAGCGGTGGTTTTTGCCCACTAAAAAATGAGATTTCTTCCTGTGCCTCAACCGACCTTTCAACTGAGTCGGCTATGTAAAAAACAGGCCTATCGAGAAATTGGGCTATTGCCGAAATCATATAGGACCGCGACGAACCGGTAAGCCCGGTCAGGGTGAGGCGGCGGGCGCCGGCCTCTATTTTATCGGTAATCTCTTTAAAGATTTCGGACTGTTTTAAGTTGCAAAAAAAATTGCTTATGTCTGTTCTTTGTGTCGAATTCACAACCAATAAGTTTAAACAAAGCTACTGTAATTTATAGATTTCCTCCAATATTATGTTTCCCATCTCCCTGCATCCTACCGTCTTAGTGCCGTTCTGGTGAATATCGGCCGTCCTGTAACCGCTCGCAAGAGCTGTTTTGACGGCGTTTTCTACATCATCTGCCGCCTTATCCAGATTGAGTGAATACCTCAATAGCATCGCCAGGGAAAGAATCGATGCTATAGGGTTTGCAATATCTTTGCCAGCAATGTCTGGCGCGCTGCCGTGCACTGGTTCATAAATTGCACCATCAGCACCGATACTTGCTGATGGGAGCATCCCTAACGAACCCGTAAGCTGTGCTGCTTCATCACTGATGATATCGCCAAACATGTTATCTGCAAGAATCACGTCAAAGCTCTTGGGTCTCCGGATTAACTGCATGGCTGCATTATCGACGTAGAGATGCTCGAGTTCAATTTCTGGAAACTCGTCAGATCCGATCCTTGCTACGGATTTTCTCCAAAGCTCCATTACTTCCAGCACATTGGCCTTATCGACAGATGTGACCTTTCTTCTCCTTTTGCTAGCGATCTGAAATGCTATTCTAGCTACCCTCTCAATCTCGGATGTAGTGTAAATGAGTGTATTTACCCCCCTCTCATCCCCGTTTTGTAGCTTTTCGATTCCACGGGGGGTCCCAAAGTAAATGCCTCCGGTGAGCTCCCTTATCACCATGATATCAACTCCGTCAATAACCTCTTTTTTCAGTGTAGAAGCGTCCATGAGGGATTGATAGACGACCGCGGGTCTTAAGTTTGCGTAAGTGTCAAGCTCTTTCCGTAGAGCAAGGAGTCCCCTTTCTGGTCTTATTTGGTATTCAAGCTGGTCCCAATTTGGACCGCCGACCGCTCCCAGAAGCACTGCATCAGACGATTTAGCCTCGTTTAGAACCTCATCGGTAACAGGAATACCAAAGGCATCTATGGAGCTGCCACCGAATAATTCCTTCTCAACTGTAAACTGGATATCATACTTCTCCCCAATTGCTTTTAGAATTTTGAGGCTAACGTCAGTAACCTCGACTCCAACCCCGTCCCCGGGCAGAACCAGTATCTTGGGCACATTCGATCTCCTTTTAGCTGTAATTACCCTAAGTTGGAATTCTACCTGAAGTTGAAATTTTTAAGGAATTTTTCATAATTAGAAGTATCGGGCCGTAGCAGGATGTAAAGGATATATCAACACCGCCTCTGAGATATTAATTACGATAATTGCAATAAATGCTAAAGGTGCTTTTATAATTTGCTTGATTATTACAAAAAGGGACAAGAATTTAATTGGATTTTATTGCTAGTGATCACCTTGGGTTGAATAATGGGTAAGAAAAAGAGGAAAGCAAAAAATGTCTCGAAGCAGCAACCACCAAATGCAAATATAAATCAACAGGACAAGAAAGATGGCGTAATCGCAGGACTTTTTCGTAAAAAATTTTTAGTTGCTCTTTTTCTGTTTATATTTTCTCTGGCGGTATTTATTCCCACTCTAGGTAGTGGTTTTGTCTGGGATGACGAGAGCATTTTAAATAATATTTATTCCTATAATACCTCTAAAATAGAATCTCATTTACTTAGCCCCACTCAAATTCATTATAGGCCAATATTGGTTTCATCACTTACGATTGATCACAAGATCTGGAATGAATCCGCCTTTGGTTTTCATTTAACTAACCTGGTCATGAATTCAATTGTTACAGTCTTGTTTTATTTCCTTGCTCTCTTTATACTTGGCGAATTTAGAGTAGATCGGCGGGAAAGCATAGCTATTCTGTCATCGATGCTGTTTGCTGTCTTTCCGATGCATGTTGAAGCGGTATCTTTCGTTGCTGGCAGGTCCGATTTATTATGCTGTGTCTTTTTCTTGCTTGCCTTTGTGTTTCATATCCTCTCGTTCAGGAGGCTATGGTTTTTAGGTTTCACGGCTCTTTGTTTTGCTCTTTCGCTCCTTTCTAAAGAGGTTGCGATTGTTTTTCCAATTGTTGTAATGAGTTATGACATATTTAGTCGAAGGATTGCAAATCGCACTAACCTCTTGAGATATTGTGTTTATGCGCTCTTATTTTTTGTCTACGTCTATATTCGAAGTGATACTCTTAAGAATGTAATCGCGCACTTCTCATTCCTAGGTAGCACAAATGCTTATTCGCGGGAACTCTACAATACTCTAGCTAATGTTGGCCTGTTCCAAATTCCCGATGGGAAAGCGGATGTAAATTTTCTTCAGCCTGTTTTCTTTAAAATAAAAATTGCCTTGATTTCATACATATTTTACATAAAGAAGCTTGTTTTTCCGTTCGATTTAAATCCCTTCATAACCAATGTTCCGGGAGAGGGAATATATCTATTCAGTTCTATAATATTATTATTGCTTCTATGCGCCATGATCGTAGTTTCTGTGAGGAAAAGAGAGGGTATAACTGCATTTGGTATTTCTTGGATCACAATTACGCTTGTGCCTTCAATTCTTGTTGCCATGTTTGGAATAGCCGCAGCACCTTTTGCAGAAAGATTTTTGTACATTCCTTCTGTCGGTTATTGTCTGCTAATCGGCTATTGGATAATGGAAGTACAAAGAAGGCTTAATGCACCAAAGCTAGCATTGGCCTTTGGTGTAGCCCTTGGTATGTCATATCTTGTTTTTACAATAGATGGTCAAAGCATCTGGAAAAACAACTTGAACCTATGGGCGAAAGCAACACAAAAATCCCCCTTCTCTGGTACCTCGTACATAAACTATGGACATGCACTAAGACTTGAAGGGAGGGTAGATGAAGAAATTCAGGCGTACCTAAAGGTTTTCGATCCGAGAGTGGCTGCTTCGAGGGGGAGATTGGCATTTGCTGCAAATAATCTCGGGGTAGCTTATCTCGGTAAGGGTGAATACGATAAAGCCGAAAAGTGGTTCGGCAAATTTTACAGTTTGGATAGTAAGCGAGAAGACCTTTATTACTATCATATGGGATATCTCAATTTCTTGAGAGGAGAGCAGGAATTAAAGAGGAATAGATATTCCGTTGAATATTATGAGGAAGCTGAACGATACCTGAATAAACTATTTGAGAATTACAAAACGGATGGGAAAGCATACGTTCTTTTCGCAAATGTTTATGTCCGTCTTGGTAATAATGCAAAAGCGGCTGAACTTGCCCGAAAAGCGCTTAAGATGAGACTTGATCCACAACTGAGGAATCAAGCACAGGCTATAATACAAAGTACAGGTGATTGAACTATTACATTTATCCAGCCGGTTTAACTGTTAATTTGTATAGATCTAATTTCAGCAAATCTTATATTAATGTAGCGCCCGTTCCCCGAACGGGCATCAATATGTGGACCCCCTTTTGCGTAGCGGAGGTCTTTAGATTGATCTCCCCCTTTAGAAAAAGGGGGACTAAGGGGGATTTGAGAAATCCCCTCTAACTCCCCTTTACGAAAGGGGAGGATTGCGTCAAAGGAAGGTTCCCGCTACCTTTGATCAAATTTCGGGACAAGAATATCCGGACTATCCATAATAAATAATGTCATCAATTACGATAGGTGGGGTTTTCCAACCCGCATTGATGAAACATTTGGAATGGAGACCTAGCCTGTTCCGAGCTCTGAGATGTGGCGGAGAGCTTTAGCCCTCCGCCTATCTTAATAGGGGCTTATAGTCGGTCCTCTTCGTGTGGTATTCGTGTCATTATGGTTATTGCAAGAAGGGAGGAGTACTAGGCTACATAATTCTTTAAGGTCCCAAGTCCTTCAACCTTGATTTCTATTTTATCAGTAATTTTCATGGGACCTATTCCAGATGGGGTGCCAGTGGCGATTATATCTCCGGGACGAAGCGTCATGACCCTTGAGATGAAGCTAACGAGTCTCGGAACATTGAATATAAGCTCAGATGTCCTGGAATGTTGCTTTCGCTCATCGTTGAGGAATGTCGAGATTTCTAAATCTGATGGATCGATTTCGGTTTCTATAACGGGCCCAATCGGAGCAAACGTATCGAATCCCTTCGCCCTTGTATATTGGACATCCTTCACCTGGAGATCCCGGGCGGTAACATCGTTTATGCAGGTGTATCCAATTATGTAGTCAGATACCTCCGATGCATTTACCCACTTTGTCTCTTTTCCTATAACGACTGCAAGCTCTCCCTCGTAATCAACCCGCGAGGACATGTGACTGGGGTATATAATTTTATCTTCATGGGCGATTATTGCGGTCGACGGTTTCATAAAGAGCAGCGGTTCGTCAGGAATCTTCTTTTTAAGCTCTTCGGCATGCTCTCTGTAATTAAGACCCACTGCCACGATCTTGGTCGGCGAGCATGGAGCCAGGATCTTGATTTCGTTTATATCATATGCCGTTTCTGTAAAGTCATATACGCCAAATATGTCACCCAGGATCTCAAATACCTTATTATCTTTAATACAGCCAAACGATACATTTCCCTCTTTATTTTTAAACCTGAGGAATTTCATTTCAGTAATGTTATTTTATCCGACAATCGTACGTGTCACGAGCAAGCCTGTCCTGAGCGATGCCGAAGGAGCTCGTGACCTACCCGGCGATATGAACCTTCATTGAACGTGGGTGGCCCGCCGGTCCCGGTCCTCACCATATGGGTAGCCCACCAATACGAAGCCCCCACATGGGTAGTCCACCAGTCTTGCTGGTGGGATAATCAATAGATAATCAATAGTCGCGATGCATTTTCCCTAATACTTGACCTCTTTAAGATAAAGCCCCCATGGAGGGGCAGCCCGTACATATTTGGTTCTCTCCCGGGATTCCAATATTCTCCTGAAGCCATCCACTGTGATTCTTTCTCTACCGACCTGAATAAGGGTCCCTACAACCAGCCTTACCATTCTTTTTAGGAATCCGGTGGCTTCAATTTCAAAATATAGATTATCATTTTCTTTTAACGATAGTTCGAGCTTTAATACCTCCCTGACGCTCGATCTCAGGGTGGGTGTGGATAGGCCAAACGCGCTGAAATCATGTTTACCTATAACGGCTTTCGAGGCTTCCGTCATTTCCGGCAGGCGCAATGTGAATGGGATGTGCCAGGCCCTGAGCCTCTCCAGCGCTGAGGGGTATGGGCGGTATAATATCACATAGGCATATATCTTACTCTTAGCATCGAATTGTGCATGAAACGTCACATCCGCTTCCTCACATTTTACAATCGAGATATCCTGAGGGAGGATAGCGTTAAGCGCTTTTTGAAGCTGATAGGCGGACAGTCCGCTTGTGGTCCTAAAATTTGCCACCTGACCCAAGGCATGAACGCCGCTGTCTGTCCTTCCAGATCCTATGAGCTTGACCCCGTTTTTGGTGATTTTTTCGATAGCAGTCTCTATGGTTTCCTGTATGGTCGATCCTCCCTTCTGTCTCTGCCAGCCAAGGTAATTGGTCCCGTCATATTCTATTGTTAGTTTGATGTTTCTCATAGCTCTAACTTCTTTTTTTTTCGAAGGTAATTCTCGGATCTAATACGATATAGAGAATATCTACAAGGAGGTTAGCTAAGACGAGTATAGCCGTGTAGACGATTGTAATTCCCATTACGAGCGGGTAGTCCCTGTTTGACACGGCGAAAACGAAAAATCTCCCCATTCCTGGGATTGCAAAAATGTGTTCCACTACAAATGATCCAGTGATCAGGTAGGCGGTAATCGGACCCAGAACGGTAACTACGGGAATTAGGGCATTTCTGAGTATGTGTTTAACGACCACCCTTGTCTCGCTAAGACCCTTTGCCCTTGCGGTTCTTATAAATGTAGCTTGTGATGTTTCTAACATGCTTGCCCTGACGAGACGCGCCAGGTAGGCGGCCGGACCCAAGGCCAGGGTCAGTGCGGGTAGTACAAGGTGTCTGGCATCTCCCCACAGGGCTGCTGGAAACCAACCCAGTTTTACGGAGAACACGTAGATTAAGACTGCACCTATGACGAAGCTTGGCACAGATACCAGAGCGGTAGATAGGGATACAGCGATAAAATCGAACAATCCCCTAGGCCTAGCCGCCGAAATTGTGCCAATCGATGTACCGAATATGATAGAGGTTAGCAGCGCTACTAGACCTAGCTCCATAGATACCGGGAGTGTGTCTCCGATAATATCGTTTGCCGTCCTGTCAACGTATTTGTAGGAGGGTCCGAAGTCACCGGTTACCAGATTATTGATGTATATAAGGTATTGCTTCCATACCGGCTCAGTCAGCCTGTATTTTTGCTCTATATTGACCAGAATTTGAGGTGGGAGCTTCTTTTCTGTATCAAAGGGGCCGCCCGGGAGGACTCTCAGGAGGAAAAAAGTGATAGATGATACGACAATGACAACAAACGCTCCTGTAAAGACCCGACGCAGAATGAATTTGACCATTCGGTTAGCATGTCCTTAGCCTAACCATCTTTCCTTACAACAAAAGACTTTTTAGAGATCAGCCCCTTTGAGTCTTTTGCAAGGAACGTTATCATATTAGTCCCTTCATGTAGTCTTAAATTAACGGAAATTGGGATTTTATTTTCTCTTGAGGGTAGTAGCATAACTTTGTCTTCGTCCAAAAAGACATAAACGAGCGCCACGCCATCAACGTCCTCGGCCGAACCCTTAATGGTGATAGTATCAGACTCAGTTGCAAGGGGAGGATCTACGATGCTCAAGACCGGGGGTCCTTCAAAATATTCTTTTAAATTCTGCGTGTCGGGAGAAGAGCTTACAAAGTCTACGAAGATGATATCGTCCTTTCTTATCCAACCGACCGTGTTTTCGTTGAGTCTAATTTTGACCCATTCATCGTTTTCTCCAATTGTCTTGAAACCCGCTCCCTTACCGGATATTGCAAGAACAGGCGCGTCCGTAAAGCTGCCCCCCTTGATGAGCGTTTTATCGTTTAACACAACAATATTCTGCGAGTTATTGAGAAAATTCGCCTCCCTCTCGCTTTCAAGGATGTTGATTTTGCTAATGAAACCCTCTCTGAGGGCCTCGTCGAGTACCTGAAGCTCCAAATCAATCTTTGAGTCGGGCTTCTTAACCTCAAAATTGAGGGGAGTCTCTTTCATTTCACCTGGTTGAAGGTTCTCAAATTCAAACCTTCCTTTTGTTAGAAACAGCTTTTCCCCGGAGTTATTCTTAAGTGTTACAATGCCCTTTTTTGCTACCCCTTGGCCGCTGTTTTTAACCCTTACCAATAGGGCTATTGTTTCTCCGAGCTCCGGGACGCCATTTCCATTCCCATGAGAGTTGTATCGTCCATCGTCGACGATAGAATAATTAAAAGAAAACGACGGTCTTGGCAATTCTTCTACTCTTGCCTTGAATGTGTAATCTTTTAGCTTTTTGTTTTCAGCGTCTCCAAAATGCAGAGTTATTTCATCTTCGCTTCTGAGTGCCCATTCAGGGATATCAAAGGTGTCGGTCCAGGATTTTTTTTCACCAGGGTTTAATTTGCCGAATACGAATTCCTTTCCATCGAAACTCGGATTGTCGGATCTTGTTATGGCTTCCAATCTATAAATAGGCGACGTACCTCGATTGGTTACTTCCGCAGTTATTGCAAGCTTCTCTCCTGCTTTAGCGATGGGCAATGCTGGGGAAATCTTAACGGAAATATCGGACGAACCGGACTCTGCTTCCGAAAGAGACCAGTCGACCCCGAGGCCCTTCCATGTTTCTCCCATCCTCGCCTCTTGCCTCTTTGAAATTTTATCTATATCACCTTTCAATTGATTGAGTGTCCCTTTCCTGTCTGTAGAGTTAGTAGAATTGATAATCTCTTTCGCAACGTCGATATAGAAGTCCTCGTTAAGTTTCTGTATTTTTTCCTCCCTGCTCATTGCCTCTTCAGGCGTTATCTCTTCCTCTTCTTCATTTTCATTGACCATGGGCGAGGTATCAAGATATCTGATGGAATAAATTGGATCCTCTAATGGCTCTGTTTTCTCATTTGAATTAGTTTGGGGTTTATCCGAAGAGGGAATAGAGGGATTAAAGATGACATTTTCCTCCGAAATTACCACGGGATTTAGCATTATATCCGGCGTGATTCCTACATCCTGAATCGAGATATTACCGGGTGTCAGGTAATCTGCGATTGTAAGTTTAAGCGCAGAACCATCGTTTAGATCAAATATCTGTTGGACAGAGCCCTTGCCGAAGCTTCGCTGGCCGATGAGGACTGCCCTGTCATTATTCTTCAGGGCGCCTGCGACTATTTCCGAAGCGCTTGCGCTCCCCGAGTCTATCAGGACTACTATCTCACCGACATAATCAGAGATATCGTCGCTTGCACTATATTCTTTGTCAGAGTCCCCTATCTTTGTTATAACTATTACACCGTTTTTTAAGAAGGCGTCTGACACCTTCTCAGCTTGGTCCAGAAGGCCCCCCGGGTTACCCCTGAGGTCGAGAATCAGGCCTTTGACTCTTCCGTTTTTGTCTTGTAATGCTTCTTTTATGCTGTCAAAGGTGTTCTTCTGAAAGTCTCTTATTCTCACGTATAAGATCCCTTTGTCCAAATCGAATGTTTCGACGCTTTGGATATTTATTGTGTCCCTGATCATCCTGAATTTTTTGGGATCGGAGAATCCTTCTCTGTTTACATAGATTGTTACCTCTGTTCCCTTGCGGCCCCGTAATTTCCCTACCGCCTCGATCAGAGACATATTTATTGTGGACTCATCCTCTATCTGAACTATCCTGTCGTTGGGCTTTATGCCTGCATTGTAAGCGGGCGTTCCTTCAATGGGTGATATCACTGTGAGCTGTCCATTCCTTATCCCTATTACGATGCCGAGCCCCCCAAAGCTTCCCTCCGTTTCAATCATAAATTCCTGGTAGATCTGGGGAGTAATGATCCCGGAATGTGGATCGAGTGTTTTGAGCATTTCATCTGTAACTACATATCCTACATTTTGGATGCTTGGCTCATCTGATATCAGATGAGGCTGTATGAATTGGAAGACCTCCTTAACCCTATCCGCCAGATCGTCCAAATTGTCAATGTCGCCCATATTAAAGGTTTTTGATTCGTTCAGTACCTGAACCTTGAATGTTTTGCTATTCTCACCGTCGGGAAAGTCAACGAGGACTTCATCTAGCATAGTTTCGAGTCGTTCCATGCCCTTTACGAGCATGGTCTTGGGATGAATAGCGCTTTTGTCGACGTAGTATTTGTTTACATACTTTGTTACCGTAGGCAAGAAAGAAAGGCTCTCAGACTGGTCGTCGCTCTCTAAGTTCTGTGAGACGGAGGAAAAAACTGAGATATATAGTAGTAGTGCAACCACGATTAGAGGAAAGTGGAATTTTTTTATAAGTTGAAAGATTCTGCTCACGCTATCTTTGCTCCTCAATTCTGATTTCTTGCCGAAAAAATAATGACTATAATATTACTAGCTCATACGTGACTAATCAACTACAAATTTTTTCGTTGCCAGTTATTGCGGGGAAGCGATTTGTAGCGGCGAACTTCAGTTCGCCATGAATTAGGGAATTACCACGCTGTCTAATGTCACGAGCAAGCCTGCCCTGAGTTTGGTCGAAGGGACTCGTGACCTACCCGGACGGTATTATTGTTCATTTAAGGTGGGTAGCCCACCAGTCTTGCTGGTGGGATAATCAAATGTCACGAGAAAGCCTGTCCTAACCCTGACAAAGGGTCAAGGGGACTCGTGACCCATTTTAACAACATGAAATGTGTAGAGGATCCTTATTTTCCTCTTCCACTTGTCGGGGCTGGCGAAGCCGTGGGTACTTCCTCCGCACCCTTTTGCATAAGCAATTCCGCGATCTCCTTATTACCCTTTCCCGTAGCTATCGAAAGAGCTGTCTTAC
Source organism: Thermodesulfobacteriota bacterium (assembly GCA_049682815.1). Classification (GTDB taxonomy): domain Bacteria; phylum Desulfobacterota_D; class UBA1144; order Nemesobacterales; family CSP1-2; genus DASWID01. The sequence continues at coordinate 48,455 of JBAUII010000065.1, forward strand.
CTTTTCCATTTTTTGCATTGACATCTGCTCCAGCCTCTAGTAGAGCCCGGACAATCTCGATATGACCCTCAGAAGAGGCTAGAATCAAGGGAGTCATTTCGCTCTTAATTCCCCCGCTGGGAGTTAAATTAGTTGTATCTCTGGCATTGACGTCAGCTCGTGCTTTTATAAGTAGCTTCACCATTTCCGTGTTACCTTTACGCACAGCCCTTAACAAAGGCGTAGTCGTGTCATTAAAAACCCTTCTATTGACATCTGCTCCGGCATGCAGTAGCTCGCCAGCAATTTGAATGTTATCCCCATCCACGGCAAAAATAAGGGCGTTTACCCCATCAGGTCCTATGTAATTTACATCTGCACCCGAATTTAAGAGAATCTTGACTACATCAAGGTGACCGTTTAATGCGGCTAGAATCAAGGGGGTCCTCCCGTGGTATTTGGTTTTCGCGTTCGGGTCGGCGCCTGCCTTTAAAAGCATTTCGACGATTTCGGCGTGTCCCATATTTGCGGCGTGGGCCAGGGCGGTGTATTCAAAGTAGTCCTTTGAGTCGGGGGCCATGCCTGAATCCAGAAATAGTTTTACTCCAGCGATATCATCGTCTTTCACGCTCCTGAGAAATGATCGCTCATCGTATTTGTAGCCCATCCGCTCAAGCTTTTCACGGGCCAGTTCTTCTTTCGATTTACAGCCACTCAGTGGTATCAGCGGAGTTAAGAGTAATAGAGTAAGTATTAGAAATGGGGTTCTAACAGGGATCATAAATTTCCCCTCCTTATATATTTAAGAGCGTATTCAATTCCCACTTGCATACATGAGATCTAACATAAAAGAAATTTGAAAGTAATTTTTACCCTTAAACAAATGAGGTTTCAAGTTTTTAGAATATGATTAAAAAAATTTGATAATCAATTGAAATCGTGCATTTCATTAAAGACCTAGGGACTGATTCCGACATCGGTCCACATATCAATTTGATGCGCGTTCGCGGAACGGGCGCTACGCATTTGTTCTTAGTCAAGTCCTCCCCTTTTTGGAAAAGCGGAGTCAGAGTGGGGTTTATCAAATCCCCCTTGATCCCCCTTTTTTCCTAAAAGGGGAGCCAGTGGGGATTAGATTGATGGTGTAGGCCTAAACGTCTCCGATGTATCGGTAGAGCTTTAAATATCAATGCCTGACATTTATTTAAATCCTCCCTAACCCTCCTTTATAAAAAGGAGGGGACCAAGATCTTTTTTTTCTGGATCCCCGATTAAGGTCCTCGGGGATGACAAACCACATGTAATTGCCACTTTTTTGTCATTCCCGCGGACTGTTGGCGGGAATCCATGCCTTTATTTCATCCTCCCCTTTTTGAAAAAGGGGAGTTAGAGGGGATTAGATTGATCTGGAGGACTAAAGTCCTCCGCTACATCTGTCGAGGTGTACATATCAATTCTTGAAATCTACCCGAATCCTCCCTAACCCTCGTTTATAAAAAGGTGGGGACGACAGTCCCTCCCCGTGACCTTCCTTTACAAGAGTTAGGCAACAAATCCTCCCCTTTCGTAAAGGGGAGTTAGAGGGGATTATCAAATCTCTCTTTTCTAAAGGGGGACTCAATCAACAGTGGAGGACTAAAGTCCTCCGCTACATCTCGGCTATAGACTCGATCAGTTTCGAACTATTCCCGCCCGATGGGAGAAAGAAAACACGTGAATATTCTCTTCAATTTGGTTGCGCTAATTGTGAAGTTTCCGTTCCCAGCATACGGATTAAAACTGAAGGAATTAAAGTTTAATCAGACGACCCCACAATTGCATCTAGACTTATATTATAGTGAGGCTATAGCAAGGTATCCGCTAATAATAAAGTTTTTTTTATATTATTTTCATATCCTCTTGACAAGGAAGTTTATTTATGATGTAATTTGTCGAAATATATAGAAAGAGGACATGCATTGAGACTTGACGAGAAAATTTGCTTGCTTTTCAAAAAAGGTCTTGACAATGGTGATTATGTATGTTCTAATTCCAGTGAGTTTACATGTTGTTGTTTCTTGGAGAATTTAGGAGGATGCAAGGATTTTCAAGCTTAAACTTTTTCAACGGTTTTCAAATTCAGAAAATAAAAGCTAAATATTCATAGGTTTCCAAGGAGGATGATCATGCAAGATAACAGATTATTTTATGAAAAATTAGAAAGGAGGAAAAGTTACATGTCGAGAATGTTTTTTTCAAGGTTAAGTAGCTTGGTAATAATTATGTTTTGTGTCGCTAGCTTTTTATTGGTTGCACAGCGGGCTAACGCGGGGCTGAGTGAGTCTGATCAAGCTGCCGTTGTAGTCGAGGCTGACGATATTGTAGCAGGTTTTTGGGATCTTAGAGATAGGGAATCCTTTTTCCAGGTAACAAACGTTACCGGCGGCCCGATAACCGTGCATGTGCAGGTGTGGAACGCCTCGGAGCCTGGGTTTACCGACAGGTGCAGGGAGTTTGATTTCTTCGATTCCTATACTGGGAATGATACCCATATATACAATATTAGTGATTTGCAAACCAACGATGGATCGGTAATTAATCCACCTGATTTCTCTGATGGCCATGGTTATATATATGTAGGGGTTAGTGGGGCTTCCGGATGTACCGGGAATAAGGCTCTTATAGCGAATCACAGGATCATAGATATTCCTGGCGGATATGAATACAGGTCTGCCGCTTTAGGTGTAGGCGATGATGGCGATGGAGTGGACACGGATACATATGGATTTAACTTCAACTCCGAAAACGATACAACCTTTTCTGATGTTGTCCCCGTGATAGGATTTCCAGATGTATCAGGCGATTTCTGCAGGCAGGTACCCGATGTTTCGGGTATTATTACGAATACGGTAACGGTAACTGAGAACAGGCAATCCTGTGCACCTCTTATCGTTGGTTGCAAGCCTGCCCCCGGTGGTGCTTCACTAGGTATCGATCCGGTCCTTGTTGATCTGGGTATAAATGGTGCCCTCGTAAATAGCAGGGGATATCCGTCGCTCTGCACTGATACTACTCCAAACGGATGGACGTTATTACAATATGTTAGAGCTGAGTTCCCACAGTTCCCAGAAGAGAGTCGATGCTGGTTTGACGGTGGCGCAAAATTTTGCACTGGGTTGGTCGGTATAAATAATGGCGATGGGACTGGCAGCATGGAAGCCTGGACGGCGCTCGATCGTACATTGGATTATTTTGATGTTGACTTTTTTGATTAGTGGTATCAAAAAATGAATAAGGAAAATATTAATAATTCTCAAAGGAGGATACGGGTAATGCAAATAAAGAAATTAAGTTCATGTATGCTGATTGTAGCCGCACTAATGTTTTCGCTTCTATGGGCGAGACCCCATGAAGCTAGGGCTCAAGGTGCGTCACTATGCGCCGGGATACAGATCCCTAACGGATGGTTGAGTATTCTTGTAACGGGTCTGGGTACGCCTCCCACCTTTTTCGACTTTCCCGATTTTAGCGCGGGGTTGCTTGGAACAGCCGAGCAACTAAGTAGTGGCGACATTGTGGGTGGCGAGGAGTGGCTATATACCAATACAAATAACTTGGCCAATTTTGGAAGTGAGTTCTGTGAGAATGGGACTGCGACGGATTGTGTGGGATCCCAGGTCATTGGGCACTGGCAGCAAAGCAACGGACGAAGGACATTCATACAGTTTACAAACACTGCCGATAATGCGACACTGGGAAGCGAAAGAGGAACCGCGAATCCCCCGGGTTGTACTTTGGGGGAACCAGGCTGTGCGCCATTAAATGAGAGCGTTCATGTCCAGGTATTGAACGAGGATTGTGCTCTCATCAGGGACTTCTGCGATTCCTACACACAATTTGATACGCACGTCTATGATCTTGCAAACCTTGTGTCAAACGCGGGTCAGGACCTAACCGATATTACTACCGGTGAAGGGATATGGATAATAACCCCGGTTGTGTTATGCGATGTTGATAATCGTGCTACTGAATTTGAGTATAATTTTGGATCTCAAAGGATTTTTGATTTTTCGAACGCGGCTGATGATTATGAGTATGGAGTTAACCTTTGGGTCAGGACGAGCGACGATGAGGATTGTGCGTGTGATGTTAGTGAAACGGATGACGGAGGAATTCAATGCAACAGTGCACTTGAAGGTTTTGGCGGAAGTGCTGAAATTTTAGGGCAATGCGACGTCGACAGCGAGGGATGCGAAGAAGGGGAGAGCACGGGTTGTGAATGGTTTAGCGGCATTCCAGAGACGCTTTCGCAGAACTTCAATACGCTTGCAAATGGTATCGTATCGGTGGCCGCAAGGAGCGACCTGATTCTCATGAACTTCTTCGATGATTACAGGTTCTTCGATCCTCTTCCGGGATATAGACCGATGGCCGCATTGTCGGAGTACGTACCAAGAGAGTTTAACCTGACTGAGCAGTCTGAGAGTTGTCCTGAAGTACCTTTATGTTATGCAAGGCTTGGATTGGGAGGCGAAGATGACCCGTTCCCGCCGAGTGACGTACCGTTCCCAACACCAACACCAACACCTACACCGTCACCGACACCAACGCCTGTTGTGTCAGTGACACCTACGCCTGCAGGGACACCGACACCTGTCGCTTCGCCTACACCAATACCATCTCCGAGTGGAGGAAACCAGGGTAGCAGTGGTTCGTGTACATCAATTGCCGGAGCGGCGCCTATACAGCTTGGAACTGCGATGGCTAACATACTGATACCGCTTGTCCCAGCATTAGCGATCGGATTCAGGTTGATCAGGAGAAAAAAGAAGGGACAGAAGTAAATAGATAGATGAGAAGGATAGAAGGGATTTGATCCCTTCTATCTTTTATAATTCAGGATTTGAAAAAGCCAGGGGTGTTCCCCCTGGCTTTTTTTTATTACCGGTAGCGGCGAACTTTAGTTCGCCATAAGCAATTAAGATCTTTCTTTTTTACCTATCCTCCCCTATTGTAAAGGGGGAGGAGATCAGAGGCACAGCGTCGGAGAATGGGGACCCCGCCTTAAATCCTCCCTAGCCCTCCTTTATAAAAAGGAGGGGACAATAGTTCCTCCCCTTTTGTAAAGGGGGAGATGTTCGCACGGGGAGTAGATCAGTTGGTGAAGGGCTAAAGCCCTCCGCTACATCCTCTGTGTATCTCTTAATGGTAGCGGCGACCTGTAGCGGCGAACTTTAGTTCGCCATAAATTAGGCAATTAGCAGGTTGTTTGATGTCACGGGCAAGCCTGCCCTGAGTTTGGTCGAAGGGACTCGTGCCCTACCCAGTGGTGTTATCGTCCATTTAACAGGGGTAGCCCACGAGTACCTGTCCTCGGCACACGGGTAGCCCGCCAGTGTCTTGCTGGTGGGATAATCAAATGTTAAGAGCGAGGCTTTTGCAAAGGATGTAGGGACTGATTCCCATATCAGGCCACCCATAAATGCCCGTTCGGGGAACGGGCGCTGCAGCTTCGCTGCTCCCCTTTTGTAAAGGGGAGTTAGAGGGGAATTTCTCAAATCGCCCTTAGTCCCCCTTTTTCTAAAGGGGGAGTAGATCTATGGAGGGCTAAAGTCCTCCCCTATATGGCTTGCCACACCATAATATCTGGTTAGAATAGAGTAATTCTTATGCCCATACTAATCCACTATGGAGAGCTTGCACTAAAGGGGAAAAACCGTCATCTTTTCGAAAACAAACTCATTGAGAATATAAAAAGAGTGGGCCCCGGGAGGGTCATAAGGCTTCATGGAAGGATCGTTGTTGAAAGTGAAGATATCGAGCCACTAAAGTGCATATTTGGCATTTCCTGGATGGCAAATGCCTACAGGGCGAAAAAGGACCTAGATTCAATAAAGGACACTGTGTTATCCAAGGTCGTTGAGAAAGCGACGCCGGATATTGGCACGTTTGGGGTCGTCGTAAACAGGGCCGATAAGGGCTTTCCCACTTCCTCGCTCGAAGTGGCGGATGTTTTGGGGCAGGAGATAACCAATAATCTCAACCTGAAAGTCAACCTTAAAAAGCCAGATTTGCCCGTCTACATCGAGATCTCAGATCAAGTTTTTGTCTTTTTTGAAAAGATTGAAGGTTTAAAAGGTTTGCCTGTTGGGGTAAGCGGCAGGGTACTTTGCCTGCATTCCGGTGGCATTGATTCCCCTGTGGCGGCCTACCTGATGATGAAGAGGGGTTGCGAGGTCGATTTCATCCATTTTCATAGTTTTAACAATGCTGAGAGAGCAGTGAGTGCTAAGGTAGGAGCATTGGTTGAGAAATTGGGTCAATATCAATCGAGTTCTCGACTTATCCTGGTTCCATACCATCCTTTCCATCTCTCGCTGTTGGAAAATCGCATAGATTGCTCTTATGAGCTGGTACTTTTCCGGAGGTTTATGTTAAAAATGTCGGAATTGATATCAAAGTATGAGGGCTATCAGGCCCTCGTGACGGGTGACAGCCTGGGGCAGGTTGCTTCTCAAACGCTTGGCAACTTAAATGTTTTCAACACGGCGGTTTCTATGCCTATATTCCAGCCGCTTATTTCATTTGACAAAGAGGAAATAATTGAATTAGCTAGGAAGATAGAGACATATGACATTTCAATCAGACCCTACAAAGACTGCTGCTCCATCATGGCAAGAAGGCCACGGACTCGAATAAAATTGAATAAAGTCGAAACGTTGGAAAAGGCTATGGGCTTGGAAAGGGTAATGGAAGAAAGTTTGAAACTTATGGAAACATATCGCTTCTGAAATAGACATAATTGAATCCTCCCTAACCCTCCTTTTATGAAAAGGAGGGGACTCATTCTCCCCTTTTTGGAAAAGGGTGAGCCGGATGGGATTAGATTGATGGCAGAGGTCTACAGGCTTCCGCTGCGTAAAATAGGGGATATAATTATTGTACCGGCGACTTGTCACGGCAACTTGTAGCGGCGAACTTTAGTTCGCCACATATTCGCCGCAAGATATGGAGGACTAAAGTCCTCCCCTACATTCGACATTTGCAAAAATGCGAACTGATTTCAGAAGAAAGCCAAACCGACTATCTGGCTTTGATTACAGTACTCCGAACGCTTATTTCGTCACAATATGCACTGCCGACAAGAGAATGATATTTAATAACAGCGAGACCGTGTCGGAATCAGTGGAGCGTCTGAAAACATCTGCCGAACGCCTAGGCTTTCAAATAATTGCCTACTGTTTTATGCCCGATCATGTTCACCTTTTAGTCGATGCAAGTGAGTCTAAATGTGATTTAATAAAATTTATAAAGCGCTTTAAACAAAAGACGGGATACGAATTCAAGAAAAAGCGAGGCCTTACCCTATGGCAGAGAAGCTTTTATGATCATATACTACGCAGTGAAGAATCACTTATAAAGAAGGCGCGATACATATTCAACAATCCAGTCAGGAAAGGATTAGTTGAAGATTTTAGAGAGTATCCATTCTTGGGCTCTAGGGTATTTGATATTGATGAAATATAGTACCGGCGACTTGTAGCGGCGACTTGTAGCGGCGAACTTTAGTTCGCCACATATTCGCCACAAGTTATGGAAAACTAAAGTCCTCCTCTACATTCCTAGGATTCATTAGTCTCGTGGGGGGCTTCACTTAGGTGGCATCGAATAATCCATGAACCCTTGGGGCTGTGGGGGGCCATTATATGAAAGGGTTTTCCATACTCCGGGATTTGAGTAGTATAGCTTTATCACAATCTGCTTGAAAATATCGATGAAATTTCTGTGCTGCGCAACCATGAAGTTTACGGCTGCGTCCTGTTCTTTGGGTTCAAGTTTGTAATAAGGTCTTTTGAACCTTTGTTTTGATGCAGTGTGGAGACTCCAAAAGCCAGCATCGAGAAATCCGGCAAGCGCGAGTCCGGGGTCTTTTTTAATATAATCCATAAACCTTTTTCTTATGCCATTTTCCTTCGAGCCGGGTAGGAGGGTTTCTGCGAGGGCCTCCATGCTTTTTTGAGTTTCTGTGTTAAAGACAACGTACCCCTTCTCAATTTCAAATCCATTATCGCTCGTTTCCTGGCTCGCAAGTACAGTTTCACCAAGGTTTGGAATTAACTCCTTCCCGAGGATCCCAAGCGCCAGGGTTTTGATAAAACTCCTTCTCGTCGCGTTCATTTTTCTTCCTTTATCATAACTACCTCGATCTTATCTTCTTTCCTCGCCTTTTCGGCAAATTCCATTATGGCATTGTATTTTCTCTTTGCCTCAACGATGTTCGCTATCGAAGAATGTACGCTCGAAAGTGGGATCCTATAGATTTCTACTATCTTATATATAGAAAAGTTTCCGTTGTCCTTTACCACGTCGCTAACGGTTCCTATCTCGAAAGATTTGAAATAATCATTTTTATCAGTCGGGAGATAAGAGGGTTTTAGCGTGACCTTGACAGCAGAATTGGACTCACCCGATGCAATTTCGTCAATAGCTTCCCCCCTAACCGCCCTTTTTTGGATTTCGTCAGCGACTTTTTCATCCTTTGCGGTTATTCCGATTACCATCAAGTTTACGTATTTTGTCTGGTTCTTTTTATAGTAATCCTCAATTTCCTGTGTCGTAGGGGCTTGCTGCTTGGGCATATTGTTGATAATTTCTTGTTTAAGCGCTTCAACTATGAGTCCCCTCTTCGTTTTATCACTACCGCTAAGTCCCTTGTCAAGCCCTCGTTTAATTCCTTCTTCGTAAAGTATTTCGTCAATTATAACGTCGTCGAGATTCCTCCATCTCAAATCTTCCTGGTAGATAGGTCGCCCATTGACCGTGGCAAGAAGCTTTTTATCATGGGATACCCCCTCCGAGGGAGCGCTATTCACTTCTTCAGTTTGAGCAGAGGGTGTCTCCCTCGAAGCTTCTTCACCCTGTTTTGCTTCTTCCCTTTGCTTGCACCCTGTGTGGAGTGTAAAGATCAGTAGAAGTAATATCAGATTTGCAGTTCTATTCGATCGGTTGAATGATTTATTCATTTTTCGCCAATCACGCTCCCTGGGAAAATTGATGAATACCTTATCTGAATTTAGGAGTGAATGCAAATATGGGACAGGAATGTCCCGACTATCCATAATAATATTGTCATCCATTACGATAGGCGGGGTTTTCCAACCCCGCAGACATATTGATCTCCTCTCCCCTTTACAAAAGGGGAGCAGCGCAAAACGCGGATATGTGGCAAACTAAGGGTCGCCGGTGCCTCCAGTGTATAGACCCATTGTTTGTTTATTCAATCTGTACATGCTCCCTTGAGTTGCTGCCAGACACACCTTCTGGTTTTCGCCTGAAAGGTTCTCGCACGCTTCAGTTGCCTTTCCCCTGTCAAAGTCGGCAAGCTTCTCGATGGCACCCTCAATGCAAACTGCCTGGTCACTTGAAGTGCCGAATTTGCAGATATTGGATAGAAGTTTCGGATTTTTCAAGACAGGACCAATGGCTGCTGTACCTAAACCGTGAAAACAACCGAGCCTGGCCGATTGCGAAAGCGCCAGGCACTCAGCAGCGACCTTGTCATAGTTGCCGTCAAGGTCTTTAAGCATCTGCGGAACCCTGTATCGATAGCATGCCGCCGGATACCTTCTGTATGTGTCGCAGGGGTAGTGTAAGCCGCTGTTTTCAGGCTTTTCCGTTTTTCCCGTCACAAGGTATTCCATGAATACACCAGTTGCGCAATAGTATCCCAAGGCTGGATCAGGGAAAGTAGAACATGCGGCAAGCGATTCCTCTATGTCATTATGTGTGATGACCACCAGTGCGTGTCCTATGCCATGGGCGCAATTTCCTGGCTTATGTATCTCTTTCATCTCTTTATTCTCGCAGAAACTAATCATCTGGTCTGTAATTTCAGGAAAGGATTTATCTCTTAAAGCCTCCATCAATATCCCATGCATACAACCCGAGGTGCACTTGTTTCTGCATTTCATGAGTGCACGCCCTAAATCCTTTTCCTGCGCAAAAATTGCTTGCCCCAGGTCATGCGCCTGTCCGTGGCAGGCGGGATAGAGCGCTTCGAGCCAGATTAAGATCCACTCCGCTCCAAGCTTGGGTAGATACTTTTCGTAAAGTTGACGTTTGTCAGGCCCCGACTCGAAATACTCAAACTTGAATTGCTCCTTGGCCACCGGGTCAACTTCGAATTTTGGTTTTTGCACTTCCTTAGAATTCATGTCGCCCATTTCAATCTCATAAAGCAGCGCATCGTCCTTTTCATTGGTGTCCTGCCCGGCAGATTCTAATACTAATGACAGGCCGAAGAATAAGAGTGTTAATGTTGGTCTGAACCAGCTTACGGTATGTGTTTTCAAATCGATTAATCCCCTGATTAAATCAGATGTTTAATTTGATTACATGGAGTTATTAGGAATCTGGAAAAAATGTACACTCAGCTCTTTTTTTTGAGTTAAAATATACTTGAAGTGCAAATCATATTCAATGGCTTTTTCGCTGAGCTCTGAGATTGACAAATTGCAATTATTAAATTAATCTCTTCCTCTCAAAAATGTCCCAGGAAAAGAAAAAATATGACTGTATTGTGATTGGTTCCGGACCAGGGGGAGCGCCATTTGCGTGGAGGCTCGCATCGAAGGGAATGAATGTTCTCATACTCGAAGCGGGGGGCCGTTATGATCCGCATAAAGATTATGCGCTCGACCAGACCGACTGGGAGTTAAAGGGCTTTCCATACGGGAAAAGGCTCAAGTACAGCTTTGGTAATAGCCAGGTTCTCGATGAGAAGTATAAGAATCTAAGGTCATGGAATAAAGCGTCGGGAGACCTTAATCGATCGGATAAGAGGCAATACGCTGGATACTCTCAAGTGAACGGTGTTGGTGGGACAACCCTCCACTTTCAAGGTGAAGCGCACAGGCTAAGTACCCAGGCGTTTCGAATGAAGTCACTGTATGGAGTGGCAGAGGATTGGCCGATAGACTATAAAGATCTGGAACCCTATTACTATGATGCGGAAAAAATCGTCGGCGTAGCGGGACCGGATGAAATACCTTACCGCCCGAGGGAAAATCCCTATCCGCTCCCTCCTCATAAGCTCAGTTTCGCGAGTCAGGTAGTCGAGAAAGGGTGCAAGAAGCTGGGTCTCGAGCTTACTCCTAATTCTGTCGCTATTCTTTCAAAGCCTTACAGGGATACACCTCCCTGCAATTACTGCAATGGTTGTACCTGGGGCTGCCCAAGGAGGGATAAGGGTAGTGTTGATGTTACTTTCATTCCACTCATTGAGGCTACGGGGCGTTGCGATATCCTGACTGATTGCTTTGTAAGCAGGGTAGAGGTCGAAAAGAAGAACGGGTCAAAGAGGGCGAAGGGGGTTTATTATTTCGATTCAGGCGGTAAGGAGAATTTTGTAGCCGGGGATTTTATTGCTGTCGCATGTGGGGCAGTAGAGACACCCAGGTTGCTCCTGAACTCGGGAATTAATGAAAACGGCCAGGTCGGCAAAAACTTTATGGAGACCCTGTTCTATAGGGTAACGGCCCTTCACCCTGAGAGGCTTGACTCATACAGGGGTATACCGATAGACAGTATTATCTGGGAATGGAACAAGCCCAATCCGGCACGGGGTTTTGTGGGCGGGTTGAGATTGTTTCCTACCGACGGAGGGGCCTCGGGCCCGGTGAACTATGCCCTGCGTTATTTTGAAGGTTGGGGTGAGAATTTTTTAAAAGAAGTGCAAAAATGGTTTGGACACGCTATTTCCATAGGAGGAATTGGGGAGTTTCTCCCTAATAAAGATACCTTTGTCACCGTGAACGAAAAGGAAAAGGATGCCTTCGGCGTTCCTGTAGCTGAGATTCAGTCATTTCTCGGAGAGCCTGAACTAAAGATGCTGGATTTCATGTCAAAGAAATCAAAGGAGATTTTAGATGCTTCTGGCGCCAACGAGAAGGGCATCGTTGAGGTTTATTCTACATACGATACCTTCAACGCAACCCATGTTTACGGCACCTGTAGAATGGGTAACGACCCCGAGAAATCCGTTGTAGGACCCGGTCTTATGAGTCATGAGGTTCAAAATCTTCTCATAACGGATGCTAGCGTTTTTCCATCATCTGGAGGTGGCGAGGCACCTAGCCTTACAATAGAGGCTCTTAGCTTAAGAGCAGCTGATTTGCTGATTGAGAACATTAAATCGGGAGGAGGTTGATGCGGTGCAACAAATCTCAATTTTTATCTGTCATTTTTCTTATATTCTGTACAATATCGATCTTACTTTCCTGTACTGACGATTCAAACCAATCAGAGGCGGGACCCGGTCCTCTATTGCCGAGATTTGAAAATGTGATTAGCGAGGTTGGAATTCCGAGATTGGGGATTTCCGGACAGACTGCAGCATGGGGAGATTTTAATAATGATGGATGTCAGGATCTATTCGTTGGAACTACTGACTTAGCTCCGCCTAATGTTTTCTTGTTGAGAAATAATTGTGATGGCACTTTCGTTGACGTGACATCGGGTTCTGGCATCTTAGATGCCGAAATGAGAAGTGTATCTTGGGCGGATTTTGACAATGACGGTCTTCTGGATCTTGTGGTATCAACCATCGTGTCGGTCGATCCGCCAATACTGTATAAGAATCTTGACGGGAATTCTTTTCTAGATGTATCTAATGAGGCTGGAATAACCGGGGGAGGAGTGATTGGACATACCGTTTGGGGCGATTGCGATGGAGACGGGTTTGTCGATTTATTTCAGGCAAATTCTGGAATCTCCTTTCTTTACAGGAACAAGGGTGATGGATCATTCATGGAGGTTTCTCAAGATGCAGGACTTGGGCAGTTCTTAAACACAAATTCGGCTGTTTGGTTTGATGTAAATAATGACGGTTTTCATGATTTATTCCTTGCAAATATCAGCTTTAACAGTTTATATCTCAATAATGGTGATTGCACGTTTACCGATGTTTCGAATGGAGCGGAGGTACGGGGGAACATTGATTGGGACTCCGATTCAGCATGTGCCGGGGACTTCAACAACGACGGGTTTCTGGACCTATATGTTGGAAATATTGAATCGTCGAGAAATGCACTTTATCGTAATAACGGCGATGGAACATTTAGTGATATAACACTAGAAACCGGCACTGGGGATATTGGAGATGCAAGAACCTGTGCCTGGGTTGACTTCGATGGGGATGGGTTGTTGGATCTTTTTGCAACCAACCATTTAAATCCTACAAAGTTTTTTAGAAATCTCGGTAATGCTAGGTTCATTGACGCCGCGGTTGAAGTGGGCGTTGATTTCCCGATCGATGTCTTTGTTGCAACCTGGGGTGACTATAATAATGATACCTTTATGGACGTTTTCTTAGACGGTCATCTGGGAACAGCGCTTATGGAGAACGGTGGAAATACAAACAATAATCTCATCATAGAACTTGTGGGTGATGGTGTTTCAAGTAATAGCTCGGCTATAGGAACGAGGGTAGAACTTTTAACCTCAAGAGGTATACAGATTAGGGAGGTCTCCGGGGGAAAAGGATGCTGTGAGCAGGATATGCTTCCAATTCATTTTGGTGTTGGAAACGATAACCAAGTCGATATATCTGTAGACTGGCTTGGTGGCGGGGGTTGTTTTTTTCAGGATATCGATGTAGAGGGG
>JBAUII010000066.1:0-19431 GCA_049682815.1 Thermodesulfobacteriota bacterium
AAAAGACAACTTCTAATCCAAGAAACTCCTACTCCTGGTCTACCATTTGCTCTCTTTTCTTTACCTGCTCCCTGCTCTTCCCGAGTACATCCCTTGCCTTTTTTTCGGCACCTATTGTGTCTCTTAAATACGAAGTCGAGACATCCTGCACATCATTGAGACTGTCCATGAACTTGGAAACGCCAAAATAAATTATACCAATAACAATCAGCACGATGATTATGGCCTTTAAGCTCATGAATCAGATTATACAACCTTTGGGATATTTTTTCAAAAATAACTCAATAACACCAGGATATGCTAAGCCACTACAATGCATGTCACCGTATTTGTAACACCTTGGGTCTTTCTAATCTTTGATATCACAAGATCACCAATTTCCTTCTCATTCTTGCCTTCCACAAAAGCTACAAGATCATAAGGACCCGCGACGATGTGAGCAGACGTCACACCCTTTATCCTCCTAATCTTGTTAACCGCATTTTTTGTCTGTGGCCCAGACAAATTTATCAGAACATATGAGCTCGCAGCCATCATCTTCACCTCCGATTATTCCAATTATGGATTAAAAATTAAACTAAATTGTAATTTAATCAAATTGAAAGCTAGTTTATACCCGATTCAGGTAACAACCAAAGCTGCTTCCAGCTATTTCTCTCAATACTCTCTTTGTCAAAAAACAAAGTTTTATACTCCACACCTGCCCATTTTCGTATATTGTCCGAATAGAACTTGCTCAGAGGATCACCCGACTGCCCGGTTGAGTTCATTGAAATGGCATTATTCATATCTGATAAGTCCGTAATAAATCTATATGAGGAAATCCAATTTACTCCAAAGGGATTTTCATAACTGAAGGAGGAGTTGTTGATTGTATCCCTATCCCCGTCGGCCGGGATGGGCTTTGGGTTCAGAATATGATTCAGAATCCTAACCCTCCCTAGAGGATGTTCAAACTTGTATTTGTGGATAGCACCCCATGTCCAATTTACCGCTTTCCCTCCGAGTTTTTCTTTCATATCCCCGATCGCATCATTTATACTCTTTAAGACGATATCTTCTCGTGTTTCTATCTCTTCAGAATCCACGTTGTCCCACCACATCGAACTGGGATCCGCAACGACATCGTGGACAAATTTATTATTAAATTCCAAGTTGTGCATAAAGCTTGGAAAAATCTCTCCCAGTTCATCTTCAAACGTATTTCTCAGAAGATAAAACCTTGTCACTTCATATAACAAGGCCGGCATACCCTTGCTCGTTACATCAAAATCCCAAACCGAAAATTCGTCTAATGCCCATTTAGCCCCAGGATCATTAGTTTCTATTCCCCTTATGCTCTGGACGAATAACCTCGCTGGTAGAGAGTACACGTCAGCCTGCATGTTCTCAAAATCCTTAATAGATAGTCTAACTTTTTCGTTGAGAAGGGTTATTATCCTTTCACTACGATAGGGTGAAGCCCATGAATTTGATATTAAATAGGGATAATCCTCTCCTATCAATTTGTCGTTTGCGGTAACTATGAGATGTGAAGATGGGTTAAGCGAATATGGAAGAACTTCGTCCGGAATAAAACCCCTCCATTCATATTCCCCGGACCAGCCGGGCACAGGAAATTTACCGTTTCCTTTTAGTCTGATAGGAATCCCACCGACGAGTTGATAACCGATATTCCCATCCACATCGGCAAATATCATGTTTTGCGTGTAGATCTTTCCGTATTTACCCCCTGAAATCAATTCCTTCACATTCTTTGACCTGTTCAACTTTGAAAGCCCGATGAGTGTCCGGTCCTTAGCCTCACGGGCGCTCCATTTCATAGACAGAATATCTTCTAGTCCTCCCCAAAAAGGGTTTATGATCGGACCATGCCTGGTGTAATCTATTTCTTTCGCAAGAGTCGTAAAACCAGATTTACTTCTAACCCTTATCTCTATAGTCTTTGTTCTTATATCTTCCCAATGATCCTGAAACCAATACTTGGTCGTGTCATCCGGGTTGAGCTTCTCTATATAAAGATCCACTCTATCGGCCATTGAATCGGTAAATCCCCATGATACATTCTCGTTATGTCCAATTATCACATAGGGCGTACCTGGGAATGTGGCTCCTATCACATTAATTCCCGGTCCATTTAGATGAACTTCATACCAGACTGAAGGAATCTGTATTCTCAAATGGGGATCATTAGCAAGCATGGGTTTTCCGCTCTTCGATTTGGTACCATCTACGACCCAGCCGTTGCTGGCCCCGTGCCCGCTGAAAAGCCCAAACATCTGCTTTGCCATCCTGTATCCAACCATAAAATCAGAATCTATCTTCATGCCTTTCCTAATGTTTTGGATACCCCTGAATTCCTTTTCCTGAAAACCATTGAAGAGACCCTTTGCCTTTTCCTCCCCTAGCGCTTTTAGAGCCTGATACATGAATATCTCTTCATCCATATTAATAGAAAGATCAAGGGCAGAGAGAAGATGGATCGAAATCGTATCAGTCGGATTCCATGGCTCGATTTTGTATCTTAAGATTAATGACTCTATCGGTTTCTCCCCCGAATCTATATAACTGTTTACCCCATCCGCAAATGATAAAAGTTCAGATTTTGTCTCACTGTCCAGATAAGCATAGATTTTTCTTGCCAACTCACCTATTTCTAACGCACTCAAGAAATAATCCATTTCTATGGTTTCTTCACCAAATATCTCCGATAGCCTTCCAAGGGCAATCCTTCTCGTTAGATCCATCTGCCAGAGGCGGTCCTGCGCTGTGACAAAACCCTGTGCCAGAAACAGATCGCTAGGATTTTCAGCAAATATGTGTGGAATTGCGTAAATATCCCTAACGACTCTTACTGGGGAAGCAAGGCGCGCAACTACTAGCGAACCCTCGAGAGTCGGCCGAGTCTTTCTCAGTATCGAATAAATAGCGATAGTCAAAAAAGCAGTCAATATGACGATCACTAAAACTGGCCATTTAAGTCTCCGCATTTCAATCATAAGTCCAATATTTCAAGCATCGAGTTGCTATCCATTACTTGAAAGGGGATTTAAAGATTATATAATAAAGTGGATGGACCCTGAAGAAATAAAGGCCTTGATAGAAAATGGGCTACCCAGTTCTACCGTTGCCGTCCAGGGCGATGGCACTCATTTCGAGGCCATTGTTGTTTCTAGGGATTTTGAGGGTAAGAGCCTGATCGAGCAGCATCAGATAGTTTATGGCGCCCTGGGTGATGCAATGAAAGAGCAGATACACGCCCTTTCTCTGAAAACCTACACACCTCATCAGTGGGAAAGAAAACAAGATAAGGAGTAAAAAAATGTCTGAAGATATTATGAAAAAAATTCAATCACAGATTGACCAGAATAAAGTAATACTCTATATGAAGGGTACGAAGGCGGTTCCCCAGTGCGGCTTCTCAGCCCAAGTGGTCCAGATAATCAACTCGTATGACGTACCATTTGAGACTGTAGATGTTCTTGCCGACCCGGAGATAAGGCAGGGCATTAAAGATTACTCTGAGTGGCCCACTATACCGCAACTGTATATAAATGGGAAATTTATCGGTGGCTGCGATATATGTATGGAAATGGATGAGAGGGGAGAACTCGAACCACTACTAAGGGAAGCCATAGGACAAAAATAGAGTAGTCTCTAAGCCTATAATTTCCAGGATTGTCCAAATATATCCTCTCTCTTGCTTTACTTTCTTGGTACGTTCTAGAGCGCACCTTCGTGTCAAATTCTGAGGGTCTTGCAATAAATAATTTTGACACCCCGTTAATCGTTATATCAAATATCAAGGCCTGAGACGTTTTATCTCTTCCGGTCCCTTCTACACTTCTCACCAGATTCAATATGAATCATTCCATTCTCATCCTTCCACTTGCAGTAAGTTTCCCTCGTGCCCTTTATCCTGTCATAATCCTGCCCTGGTGTCTCCACGTTGTCATTTTGTTTAAACGGATCGTCAAAAGCTTCCTCAGAATTTGACGAACCAGAATTTTCTTCAACTGCCGATGGTTCCTTTCCAGTGTCCAATTTTCCACCATCGATGGAGTCAGACTTTAAGCCTCCTGATTCAACTTTTCCCTCCCCAATTTTTGGTTGGGACTCTTGAGAGTTTTCGAGTGAATCAGAATGTATGAAGTATGAATCAACTGGCTTTGAAACAGAGCCAGGAGGATTCGAGACTGAACCAAGGGGCTCGGAGGCCGAGTCGAGGGGTCTAGATAATTTTTCAATAGGCTTTGAAATCGACTGAATAGATTCCGAGGCCCTTCCAAGCGGATTAGAAACAGACTCTACCTTTTGCGAAACCGATTCTATTGGTCTCGCTTCTGGTCCATTGACCGATGATCCGGTCGAATCATTTTGAGCCAGGTATATTTTACAATCAGATGGATTTGAGAAAGCCGTTGACACGCCCTCAACTTCTTCTAGCGAAGAATACGAAAGTGTAGAAGGTAGCTGAAAAACTATTAAAAATGCTATTAATTGAAAATTCTTCATAGGTTATCGCATCTTCCTAATAGCACCGGAGTCTCATACCGTTGTCCGCATTATTCAGGAACCCAACCGTTCTACTGCGTCGACGAGATCCATATAAGATAAACGATTTAATGCCTACATAACAACATCGGTAATTGCTCCCGCTATAATAAGACACCGGTCAAAGGGTGACTTTAGGCGGAACGGATTCATCGGGAACGGAAGATAACTAAACTCTTCATTGTTTACGAAGCGAAGCAGGCGGGAAATAGAGGCCTACTAGCTTTCGGCTCCAAACAGCGCCGCTCTTGCTTCGTTCCTCAGGACTCGTGAAATGATATTCATATAATGACGCGCGGACAAACGTCGGTGGATGATCTGGAAACGGATTATACCGAAGGAGGCCCAAGACGGCCTTATCGCCCTCCAAAAGTTTTTCCAAAAAACCTATGAACCAGGGATGCTGCCTCGGTGAAGACAATGCGGCGAACCAGATCAGCCAGTCAAGCCGTAAGTGATAGGGCGCAATCTGCGGCGGGGTGCGTTTTACGTCGCCGGGCTTCCCGGTAAACTCATATTCGCGCCAACGCGTAGCATCCGTAAGAACGGATTCATCCGTTCCCTCGACAATTACTTCAAAGCGAGGCCGCGTGATGGTTCCAAAGGCACCATAGGTATTCACCAGGTGTAACGGCTCGAATGAAGCGTTCATCAATTGGACTTCGGACACCATGTTTCTTATAGGATAAATACTTAGGGCGGCAACAACCACTGTGAGTCCCACGGTAGCCGACAAATAAAGACGCGTGCCCGGAGCAAGCTCTGGCGGCTGGATTCGAATAATGCGCTTCAACCATGAGTCGCTAAAGGTGCTCAAAGCCAGAACCATCGTGATGAGTCCCAAGAATGAAAAGTTCCCGCTGGCGAAAAGCCACGAATGAAAGAATAGGGTCAAAAGCCCTGCGAAGCCGCTAATCTGAGAAGGCGCAAAATAGGCAAAGGGAACCACCAACTCCGTGAAGTGATTAAAGAGCACCCCTGTTTTGTGAATCCATACAGGCATCCAATGGAAATACCAGCTAAGGGGATTCGGCATCGGTTGTGTTTCATAATGGTATTGAAGGCAGGTTAAATCGCGCCAGCAGCTGTCGCCGCGAATTTTTATAAGCCCCGCGCCGAACATCACCCGGAAAAGGAGCCAGTTAAAAAGGAGGATTACCAGAAACGGCGGCGCGGTTTTTTCGGCGCCCAAAAAAATCGCAAGAAACCCGGCTTCCAAAAGCAGTGTCTCCCAGCCAAAGGCGTAGAATGTTTGACCCACATTTACAAAGGAGAGGTAAATCACCCACAGGGCGCCCCAGGTAGCCGCAGACACAAGACTGCCGAATTTTTCCGAGAATCCCGAAAGTGCAAAAAGAGATAGCGCAACCCCAACCCATCCGAATAAATCAAAAGCGAAGTCAGTTGGTAACCAGAAAAAGATGCTCGGCGACTCAGTAAAAGGCACCTGTTCTATGAATTCCGGAACCGGAAGAAGACCCCCTTCACCCAATAGCGGCTTAAACTGATGAATGACAGCGATAAATGCGATCAGATAAACTAGTGCCAACCCCCGCTGCAGAACAAGCCTTGTAAGCCAGTAATTATCTCGCCATACAATCATTCCTATGTTCATATCATATGATTATCAGGTGTATGACGATGGACCGACTTTTCTCTACTACCTTATCGGAGCACTGCAGAGGTAAATAATTAAGAGGGAGCATACCAATGCATGTTTTCTCAAATACTCTTCCATTCAGTCGAAGAATTACTTTCCGCTATACAGCATAAGGTCAAATTGGTGTTATGCCACACTTTCTGAAAGATATGTAACTGGTATCATCTAATCTAGACAAAAGGTTTAATTAATCGGACACTACTCTGAATATCTCCCAGCGTGCCGTTCCAGAAACAATTAGCTTCTCAAATTCGTGTCCCCATTTTTTGTGCGGAGAAAGCTTTGCTAATTTGCTCCAGGCGTCATCGAGCTCTTTTAAATCTTTAATCGCAATCTCGGTCTCAATAATCGATTCGTAGGCCCCAACGGATCCGGTAATTACTCTAACCCTATCCTGGGTCCAGCCTATTTGAGACCCGACTTCTTGAATCCATCTTTTCATGGAATCCAAAGCCGCCTCCTTATGTCCGAATCTCGCCTGTATCTGCCATCTTGCAATCATCATAACAATTTCCTCCCGACTCTCTTAAACGTTAGCAGAGTCTCGTTTTGTATTTTTTAGTATTTGGTCAATAGATACCAACTAAATATATGTCTTTGTCGTCTCGATAAGTCAAGAATAGTGCCCGTCGCCAGTATTAACTTATATCAATTTGATTGATCGAAAGAAACGAAACCGTTTGGCAAAAGCTCAGTAGCATGCGCGCTTACAAGGCCATCATGACCTCTGAAGATAACGATCGCATTTGGGCCAAACTCGTAGATTACCTGTCTGCATGCGCCGCACGGGGAACAGTTACTGTCTTTATCGTTCACAACACAAATCGCTCGGATCCTCATGTTGTTTCCGCCCTCATTTGCAACAGCAGAACAGATTGCCGCCCTCTCAGCGCAAATAGTAAGGCCATATGAAGCGTTCTCTATGTTACACCCAGAAAATATATTGTCCTTTTCAGTTAAAACTGCCGCACCTACTCGAAACTCTGAATATGGAGCATATGCATTCTTCACAGCCTCACGGGCTACCTGTAGAAGTTTAGTCTGTTCATCAAACGAAAGATCTTTAGAAATCTCCAAGCTTCTGTCCCAATGGATTATATAAGAGTCTCATAATATAGCAAAATAATTGCTCAGTAAGTATTAAGGGACATTCAAATTTGCCCTGCTCATTCGATAAAAAACGTATGAGAGACGTTGGCCGGATTCAGCTTTTGAAAGCTTGATAGAGGTAATCCGATTTCTTTCATATCGCCTGTGCTCGTTTTATAGACCTGGGAGAAACATTATTATTCAGAGAAGCATATATTGAGAAGAATAATAGACATTTTGATAAGAGTCGCACTTATTTTGGCCGGCCTCGGGATCTTGTCAGTCGTAGCAAGGCAAAGTGGCTAAAGTGTCAAATGTCCTACATTCAGACATTCTATTTATCCCACGTATGATTTCGAATAGATACTTTCTTTGGTATTCGGGAAATTGCGCAAGGCTGGCATGTTAATTGCAATTTTTCAAAAGTGTGGCATCTCGTGGGAAGGAGGTAGTTATGAGTTTGGGAAATCTGTGCCGTAAGGACGTTGTGACCGTAAAATCTGGAACTACCATAAAAGAGGTAGCAAAGTTAATGGAAGAAAAAAATATCGGCAGTGTCGTAATCGACGGTGAAGGAGAAAAGTTCGGAATCGTAACCGATAGAGACATTCTTCTTAGAGTTTTGAGTAAAAACTTAGATCCGAACACGGCTCCCATCGATGATGTAATGACATGGAAGGTCGTATTGATATTGAGAGAAGATATGGGGTTATTTGAAGCATTAGAGCAGGTGAAGAAAAGCGCTGTTAGGAGATTTCCAGTGGTCAATGCGGAAGGAAATCTGGTAGGAATAATAACGCTTGATGACATTATTACTCTTCTGAGCAAAGAGTTGGCGGATGTAGCAAGAATAATTGAGAATGAGGGTCCCTTATTGTAATAGCTGAATAGAGTGTTCTCGGGCTTGTACCAAAAAAAGGTTGTTTCCTACTTAATCACGGAGCGCTGTAAACTTATGAGGACATATTCGTATATGAAAGCCCTCCTTTGAAGTCCAATTCAATATTATATATAAAACTAATTGCTGTGGCTTTTATTACCCAAGAGTTCTCGCACCTGTACATGAATATAATTGAGGCAGGAAAACTCTGTCGGAATGAGGTGATTGAAAAGTACAAAGCTGTTAATACGACCGTGTCTCTCGATCGAGAGCTGCCATAGTCGCCGCATAAAACTCCCGTGCTCGTTCAGGATTCTCCCCAATGCAGGTCACACCAAATTTTCCAAATTCCGACAGGGCGCCCATGAGGTGAAAAACTACACCCTGTTGCGTAGCGCTGTCAAAATGGAGCTCGTTATAGACCATCATGTCAATTAAATCATCCGGTATCAAGCCTTTATAACGTGCCTTCTGGAAGTTATCTGAGGCGTAGTAGAAACGGGGCTGGCCGTTGCTTAATCGAAAGAGACCGGTTTGGGGATCGTAGCGGCCGTCTGTGAGGAATTCGAGCGCCAGATACGGAAAGGTTGTGCCCCCCTTACGAAGATTTATCTCAAGCGCATTATGCTTCCACCGGTTACCCGACTTTACTGAGACAAAGTCAACACCGAAAATGTTGAGAACACCTTTCTGCTGTAGTATCCTCGCTATCCGTAGGCCTGCTTCCTGAATTTCCAAGCGGTAGACTTCATCGGCCGGAAACGAACACCCCAGATAGATCTGGCCGTTCGGCCCGCCTAAAACCTGGTCGTGGGTCGATAGAATATTTATCTCGCCCAGCGGGTCGATCCGGAACTGAACCGAGGGTGAACGCTTATCTTTCCCCTCGACCCAGCACTCGACGATCCCACCCATCTCCCTGAATTTACGACTATACTCCGCAAACGTTCCTCCAGCCGCTTCAAAACGAATTCGAGTCGGTAATAGGTCTCTAATCCTCTTAATCAGACGATGTTCGGACAAGTCGGCATCGTCAATGTCGTAGTCGAATAGGGCATTCCCCTCGCCGGAGAATCCTTCATTCAGTTTCACTAATGCCCGCTTCAATGACGGATTCCGTCGTTTCAAGATCGCAAGGGCGTTTACCATCTCCTGTTCATCTCGAAGATTCTCGAGTCCATCGGGCAAGTCCACTCCTGCGGACCGGAATATCTCTCGACTACTACTTTTTGAGCCCAAATATGTGAGGTCAGGATCACAGCCGTAGAGAGGAATTCCCAGGCGCATGGCAAGGGTTCGTTCCAAATTGGTCGAATTAAAACAGCTCATGTGTGCTGAGGAAGGATCGTCAATAGCCCGGCGAATGCTCTCCAATAGTCGTGGGCGCTCCAATATTTTCTTCGTTAATGGTATCGGGGACGCATCATAACAAGTCAAAAGTGTAAGCCGACTGCGGGCATGCCTGCCGGGAATCCCCGGTAAAAGGTGCAGGTAGTAGTCAATAATGGAGTCGTGAATGGGCTGGCTGGTGACGAAAACGAGCTTCGTGCGTGGCATTCGCAACAGAATGAGGAGGCATAGCATACGTTCCTCGTAATGGTGAATCCCCGGCACCTTTGCCAATACATGTTCGTCTAAAGAAAGGCTTGGTACGATAATGACCGTGCGGGGCGCTACACGATTGGGGAAAATATCTCGATAAATTGGGACAAGCCGGCCTTGTAGTTTTGCAAACTCTCGACGCTCTTCATCTGAACTCATACTTGATCCAGCTGATTTGCCGACGGGGTCTTTTCTTGACAAATGGTTCCTCCGATAATCCGACGGTTTGAGCTAGTTCCTGACACAATAGGAAGGTGTGAAATATGTCATTTCAATGATGGTGCTCAATGTGGCTGCGGTCTATGTTAACATAACTACTAATTAAGTTGAAATAACGAAATAAGTAGTGACAGACCACTTTGTATCAGTAAAATGATCATTCTCATTTTCTGATAATCGCTGTATTTGAAACTTGGCCGCTCACAAGAATTTTTATAATTATGTTAATAACTGGCATCGGTCACTATCTTTTCTTTTCATGTGCTATTGAGTGTTTTGGACTTGGAACCAACTACACAAAATAAAGATCTTTTTTTTGTGTAGACCTGCTCCAACATAATTTATGGTGATTCCTCCCTCTCCCTTGCATTAACTCTTTCCCCCTTTTAATCCAACCCTGCCAGATTACGAGGAGTCACCCCTCATACTATCACGCCCCTTTTTTGTTCTCTGCTATTACTTGGTTAAGCTATCTCAGTATATTCTAGGCAAGCAACGTTCGTCGGCTGGTTGCCTATCATACGAGAAATAACCGTTTTTTAACCGACATTCGTTTGGAGTACTTTGGAAAACCTGCCCTTTCACGCCTTCGGACGTGGACGGAATGCAGCACCAGCCGGTCCTCGGCTGGCAGCGACTATAGGCATCTTTCTGATCGTAAGAGAAATATCCTCCTATGCGCTCACAGTTTCCCGGGTCGCTCTCAAACACTCTTCCATCACTGCAGCACCACCCGGTCCTCGGCTGGCAGCGGCGCCTAACCTCGATCTCGTTATAGTCAAAATAACCGCCCCTCCGTTTGCAATCCCCTGGGTAACTTTTGAAAGCCTCTCCGTCAGTACAACACCAGCCCTGAAATTCGTACCTTACTCGCCAACTTACCACCGAACGAAGCTCCTGCCTGGTAAGCTTTCTAACCTCTTCAATACCACGTTTCGATATCGCAACCTGCTCTGACCCCTTAATACGCAATTTATACGGTTTTTCAATTGTGACATTACCCTGCAAAACAGTGATTACCGAACGACCTGGACCAACCTTTACATTCACTTTACTATTGGTGAGTGCATCCGTGTCAGGGGTTTTAAGGACAACACAATATTGTGACTCGTCTACCCATGCTTGACCCCTTAGAATTTTGACTATCAGGCATATACCGGTCTGAAACCTCTCCCACGTAAAGATCGGATCAGTATTTTGATCCAATTGAACAAAGCCACCGGTTGGAAGCACTATAATTGCGCTGCTATTGGAACCTGTGGTTACATTATCCCCGTTATAGACGCTCATTCCGTTTGCTGCTCTAGTTCCATTTAAAAAAACATTAGATCCAGAGACACGCAGTGTTCCGATCAAATCTTTTGAAGGTTCAGTCGGTGGAATAGCGCATCCACTTAATATATAAATCACCAGTAATATCGGTAAAAAATATTGAACAACGCGAGATGTTTTGGGAATTAATATCATGCCTTTTACTCTCTAATCATTTTTACCCTGACATTTATTAAAAAGAAATTCCGTTTGCTTTATCTCGGCGGCGTTTATCTCGCTTTGTGGGATCCATAAGACTTCTTTTTGCGAACAATCCCATAAAATAAATTCACCATCGGACTTATTTATGAGATACAGGGGTCCAGATCTGTTCAAAAGTATCTCATTATCGGAACTAAGATTTATGACCGGAAACTTCATCTGGTAATTGAGGACCCCATAAAGCATGGGAAGAAAAATCGTGTATAACATGAAAATTATCACAAATGGCGATATCGCAAGTAAACGTAATCGCCATGGTGAGGTCACAACCCAAGCTAAGAAAAGCAAGATACCCGCTTTCAGTTCGAAAAGCAGGCAATCCAAAAAATATCCTTTTAAGCTTTCAGTCTCGCCTTTAATCAACAATGATCTTATCTTGTCAGCCGTATCACTTGTCGACTGATAGCTCTCACTCGTAAATAGCAGATTTGAGATCTCGAGGGGGTCATTGAATGATTGAGGGTCTGCACTCAAATAAAAAAGTAGAAATAGCAGTAACGTAAAAGCAAGACCTCTCCATAACGAAGGCCATTTCTCATCTATTTTGTTCAGATTGTTTTTCCATCTAGTCCGATACTCCCTGAGCTTCTCCCTCTTAAATAAAAGTAGAATCATAAGAATAATAAGAATCGGAAACGTAAATATCACAACGGCAATCAATAAATTAAGAATTATATCACCAAGATACTGCCCCACAGAAATAAGAAATTTGCCGCCTTCCTGTACGTAATAGGGGTTACCGTAACCAAAAAACTGGGCATCGAGACCCAGCAGATGAAGTTGCGCTATAGTTATTAGATAACCGAAAACATATAAAATCGCCCCGATCCCGGCTAAAGATCCTGTCAGCCATCCTATAAAAACTGTTATTCCTCTAAAAATATTCATCCTAATCTCTATTGATTGTCGAAAAAAGATGAGGATCTGATTTTCCCACTTTATTCAACCCCAACCTAGCTTCTTCTACAAAATTCAATATAAGAGTATGAAAGAATCTGTTCTTAACCCAGTACCACACTCTGATTTCGGATTTTTATTGTTTTCCCATTTAGATTAGAGTATCCTCAATTTCGGACAATTGAAAGATTTACGTGTAAATAAAATGTGCCGAGGCTCAGCATTCTTTGATTAAAAGGGTTGCTTCCACTTCTTCACTGTGGTATGAATCAATTTAAGTCCATATTCATAGAAATACGAGTTGCCAGTTTTTCATAAAAACTGATCCAAGATAAAGTTACAAAGGAGGAAGATTCAATGCTCGATAATCCTCGTTTCTCAAGACGTAAGTTTATACAACTCGCAGGAGTGAGCACGCTAGGCGTGGGCCTGCTGAAGTTTGATAGCGGAGCTCTTTTTATTGCCGAAGCACAAGCGGGCCCGTCGACCTCTGTTGAAAACGGAGATCAAGCTCTAACAAAACTTATGGAAGGTAATAAGAGGTACATCAATGCACCTGAATCAGGTCACGCCAGAAGAACCGAAGAGCGTCGTATAGAAGTAGCCGAGGGACAAAATCCCTTCGCCGTAATCCTTGCATGTTCCGATTCGCGTGTCGCGCCCGAGGTTATATTTGATCAGGGGATAGGGGATATCTTCGTAGTACGTGTGGCCGGAAACATTGTCAATCCCACGAACTACGCGGTATTGGGCAGTATAGAATACGGAGTTTTAGTCCTCGGAGCCCCGTTGATAATGGTGCTCGGTCACAGCAGGTGCGGAGCCGTTGCCGGAGCTATCGAAGCCCTTCAAAAAGGTACAAAATTCCCGGGCTCCATAAATAATATCGTAACCACAATTAAACCCGCGGTTGAAGCTGCGAAGAGTCAGCCGGGTGATCTTCTGCATAATTCTATATTATCGAACGTAAAAATGGGGGTGGATAAACTGAATCGGTCGGTTCCGGTAATCGCAGACATGGGGAAGGAAGGAAAGGTAAAAATTGTAGGCGCAAACTACGATCTCAAAACCGGAGAGGTAGAGATAGTCTCGTAGTTTAAGAAAAAAGAGGGGTCAGGCTTTGTTTATTTGATGATTTGCTTATATAGTTACTTTACAAACACCTGATTTGTTCTCGTAATACCATGCCTATTCCAATTGGTTCCTAATCTCACTAACTTCAACAACAGGTAAATAGGCTAGCCTGGCCATCATTAACAGGCGGCAAAAAATTGTAAGATCCTCTGCGTGCATGAATCCTAGGTGTGACAATCATAGAAAAGGAAGGTCCTAACTGTTCACGTAAACAAATAAACAAAGCCTGAACTCTGATCTCCAACCGAAAAAACGGTGATCGGCCGGTTTGAACTGCATCCGATATCGAGGCGATAATAAAAACTTCGGTTCGCATAATTATCAGTTAGACTGCCAAGCATAGCAGAAATATATCCGGAGATTTCCCGTGCCTTATGAGCGACATTGGCTTTTACGGTCTTACGACAGGTCTGGTCGGCATCGTAATGCTCGCCATCGCATTCGCGGGGATCATCATCGAGGCGGTCATCTTGCTGAAACGACGAAGCAACAACAAGCGCATTCGACTTCTTCTCCTAGGTCCCCTCTTTTACGCGTTAGTCGCTCTATCGATGCTTTATATAGCAGACGAGAGCACCCTTCACTGGAAGAGAACCCTGGACGACTCGGCCGTGCTTATAGCCGCATTGGCGTTGCTCCCCTGGATCGCGCCTCATCTATATCAGCGGAGGAGCAAGCAGCAGAGAGCTAAAAACGATGAACACCAGATGGGATCTTAAGATAGGTACGTCCTATAGGGCCGCCTAGCCGAAAATTATGGGGCGCTGTAGATACTCGGTAATCAGGTAACTCTTTTTCTGAAATATCAGGCTATCAACGGCTGACCGTAACACCACTTCTTTATAGGAGGATACTGAAACTAGATTTGTACAAATTAACACAATCCTAATGTGAATTATTATACAGCTTAGCGTATTTTTAACGACAATTCGATTCAAAAAGATGCGCAACGTACCTGAGTTCTTAGATTTTTTATTTGCTTACACGAATCATTTATATGATGATTACACAATTACAAAAAAATAATGCTAATTATTTCAACAAGTTAACCCATTATTATCTTACGCTTATGATTTTCATAATCGCGATTCCTGGCTGTAATCCTCCGTAATCATTGAATATCTACGCCGAATTAGCGTATTTTTACCCTTTCAAAATCTTTTCCGAACATAACTTATTGTAAATATTAAAGATTAAAAATCCTAACCAGGTTGGCATAGAAATTGCCATTTAAATAGCCAAAACATCACAAGGAGGTGAGACCATGAGAAGAATTATGTTGACATTCATGTTCCTAATGGCTTCAACATTTATGCTCATCACAGGCTGCACAACAAAGACGCGAGTGGTAGAAAAGGCAGTACCAGTACCCGTCGAGAAGACAGAGCCTGTCGTGGTGAAGGAGCAAACAGTGGTAGTGAGGGAAGCGCCCCCAGTGGTAATAAAGGAAGTGCCACCAGCGCCCCCTGCACCCATAGTTGAGGTCCGCGGCATAGCACCTTCCCCAAACTATATCTGGCTTCCGGGTTACTGGGATTGGAGCGGAAGTGATTATGTTTGGCGAAGCGGCGAGTGGGCCGAGACTCCCTCCCCCCAAACGGTCTGGATTCCAGGTCACTGGGAACGGACGCCAGACGGTTATATGTGGATCTCCGGTCACTGGAGACCTTGACATCAAACCTGGGTAATCACTATCCGTTAAATACTAATGTAGAGACGCATTGAATGCGTCTCTACATTCAATCGAATTAAACCGCGGAAAAGACACCCTAATAAAATTGGTTAGAGCTTCTAGCTTATAGGATTCGTGATGGATTTACTGAAAATCTTATTGGAGGCAAACTCAAATGGATACGTTTGATAAGATGCTAAGAGAATACATGGATGCTCATAAATGCGATATGGAGACCATTGAGAAGAGAGCAAGAGTTTCAGGAAGAGGCTTGAAAAACTTTGTTTACGTGAATTTGGAGTTCGGTAAAATCAATAGGCTCCTGGAAACTGGGTTGATTAGTCCTGAAAATTATTTTGAAAGATTGCATATAGTGCTTTCCGAAAGCCGACAATTTGATAATGGGACTCGGGAATATCAGGAATTAGACAGAGATATTGGAAGAGTCCGAATTTTTAATACTGGGCTCGTTCATTGAATTAAAATTCACAAAGCGAAAAGATTCTATTCCATGAATTCAACTTTTGGCGCTAACACCAAAGCTCAGTTTGTGCCACACTGCACGTTATAAGTCAATATGCATGCGTGACCCCGAACTGATTTCTGGCATCTTAACTTCTTTGATACCGCTATTCTAGTCAAGACCCAAAATTAGATATTAAATGCTGGTTTGCCAGTCATGCTGTCAGGAGTTTTATAGCCTAGTATTTTCAGCAAGGACGGTGCCACATCCACCATTTTAATATTTGAATTTAAGGGCTTATATTTTTCGTCGAATATGATGAGAAAACCTCTTGATGAATCATACTCTCTAAGAAATGTGTGGCTACCTTTATGCTTTGAGTCGAATAATCGAGGCCTCTGTTCTTTATCAAATAATCCTAAAAAAAGATCTGCCATTGGTTGAACAAAGTCATTCGGGAAAAAAATATAACCTCGTTTTGCCATGCAGAATATCTCGCCATATCGGGAATCTTGTAAAACGAGATCGAATTTCTTTAATTCCCGCCAGGTAAAGGTTTTCATATTATTAATGCCATGAAAAAATTCTGATGCCTTATTTCTTGAAATATTATTCTTGAACCAGAATCTTGCCATTGGAAATTGGATAAAGTAAGTAAATTCATCTTCGCAAATATTAAGGTCTCTGATATAACTCAAAATATCTATGGTTCCAACAACCTTGTCGTAACCATGATCTGATACTAAAATCAATTTAGTACCATTACCAAGACACTTCTCATGCAAGTTATTCATAAAAAGGTCAATTCCTCTGTAATGACTATCGATTTTAGAGGCCTTATCCATATTCCACATCTGAGCAATATCAACACTGTAAACTTCTACAAACTCAAGGGTGTAATCCCCTCTTCCAATCTTTGGGAGAATCTTTTGGTTTAAGCGAGTAGAATTTGTGAATAAATAACGGCATTGTTCTTTTCCGACAAGATTAAAAACCGTTTCAGAATTGCCAATTTTGAGTAGGTTAATATAGTTATTCTTTTGTTTATACGTCTTAGTTCTCATGATCTGGAATAGCCCCCTTCTATCGGGAGGTATCGTAGGCAGATCAAAAGAAGCCGATATCAAATATAAAAAACATTGAAGAGATGTCGTTACAAGATCTGGCAAAAGCTGAAAAAATTTTATTAACAAACTATTTTTCTTTTTATTATCGGTAAGAACTACATCAAATATCTCATGCTCGTGAGGATGTTTTCCTGTCAGTAATGTGGGTAAGTGATCCGTACATGGGTTAGTAGAAATTCTCGCAAAGGGATATTTTCTTAGGGAAATCGCCAGAAAAGGGGTTGTTTCCGGGTTTATCCTGTTAAAATCAAATCCGTCTATAAAACACACAAGCATTTTATTCAAAGCTTAACCCCGATATGTAACTCTCATATATAACACAAATAATTCAAGATTAGAGGGGTTACACTATAGAATTCACAAATAGTCATAACGCGTGTTCAATCTCCTTTATTAATCTATTTAATTTCTCAACAAATGGTGACAGGCGTAGTAGCTCAGTTATTATTCCAATATTTCGGAAAAAAATTAAAGAATTTAAAGGGGACGTAACCCCATTCTGCTACTAATATATCCTTCCTATTTCTTGTTGTAACGCTTATGATCATATACCACAGTTTTAGTTTTTTTAACTTGGCCACTATTCAAATTCGAAAACCGTTACTGCCCGCAGGGCAACCTGTTTTCATCCCCGTGGTAAAACCACTGGGTATTCAACAGGTGTGTTAATAAAGGGTTCGGCTCCTTTAATTTATGAATCTTCTAATAAAATAGGAGGCCGAGACAGCGAAACCTATTCGCTCCCGATCTTTCCCAGCTATTTTTCAGTTAAGTTTCACTGGAGGCATATTTAAATCCCTAAGCATCTGCAAGTCTTCTTCCGTTGAACGTCCTTGTGTTGTGAGATAATTCCCTGTTATCAGGCCGTTGGCACCGGCAAGCAAAGCCAAAGGCTGAAGTTCTCTAAGCACAACCTCTCTTCCTCCCGCACATATTAGAATACTTTGTGGAAGGATAAGCCTAAATAGGGCTATACTTTTTATCGCTTCGATCGGTGTGAGTAAAGACCAGGTAGCTAAAGCAGTTCCAGGACGTGGATTAAGAAAGTTTATAGGCACTAAAGCAGGATCGAGATCTCGAAGTTCAAAGGCAAGCTCAACTCTTTGCTCGAGTGATTCTCCCATGCCCAGGATCCCCCCGCAACATAGCTCCATTCCTTCTTCCTTGACCAAAGTTGCAGTCTTAACACGTTCTTCATAGCTATGAGTAGTACAAATATGATGAAAGAAGCTTCGCGATGTTTCAAGGTTATGATTATAGCGGTTTACTCCTACTTTCGAAAGAAGTTTTGCTTGTTCTTCTGTTAATATCCCAAGGGAACATCCAATACTAAGATTGGTATAGCGGTGGATTAACTCGACAGCATCGATAACGTTTCTAAAGGTTTTTTTGTCCGGTCCCTTACCACTTGTTACAATACAAAACTCAGTGGCTCCAGATTTTTCTGCCTCTTTTGCTGACTTGAGTATAAGAGAGGGATCGATAATTGAGGAAACACGCACTGGTGCCTCGCTGTGAATGGATTGGGCACAAAAAGCACAGTCCTCAGGACAATTCCCGGTTTTTGCACTCATAATGCCACACAAATGGATACCCTTGCCCTGATATTCCCCCATAACCTTATAAGAAAGACTGACCAGGCCAAGTAAGTGCTCCTCGCCAAGCAGAGCTACTCTGTAAGCCTCATCAAATGTTATAGGCTCTTTCTTGTCCAGTAATTTCTTTCTTACGAACCGAATTATTTCTCCGCTCATGTTTCCTCCACCTACAGTAACACTCCCACTCATATTTTTTTACGCATATATGTTAACTTAGAGGGATCAGGGGTCAAATCTTTTGTTGACTAATTTTAAGACATAATAATATTCTCTCTTAATCAGCAAATTGGGTATTAAATGACTTGAGAGATTTCAAGTGTATTTGATCAAAAAATTTATACGAAATATATAATTCATATACAATATCAGAAGAATAATCCCCCTTTTTAAAACATTTATCAGTGGCTACTACAAACAACAAAAGATTTGACCCCTAACTGTAACACTGTAATGTAAAAAGTGATGTCAATCATTCAACGATTTCAACCTTGTTACTACGCCAACGAGCTGTCACTTGTTGAGGGAATACTAAAAACCTTATGTAAAGATGTTCACAAGCATTAAACCTTGTGTCCTCTTGCGCAAAAATACACGAAGCCTCGGCCGCGATGGATTTCAAAACTCCATCTATATCTGAAGGTAAATCGGTCTGCAAAATAAAGTAGAAATCTACAAGAATGTGATGCCTTGGCAGACGTAAGATAGTTGGAACTGGAAGCCCAAATTTTTGGGATAAATTATGCCCGATCCGTTGCAACTTCGGCGAACCTTCAATTTGATCTCGTTTCCTACCTAGTAATCTAACTAGCTTTAGCACATCCACTATGTTTCTTCTGAGTAGATCTTGTGGGATAGTCCGTGGGATGTGACCGGTTTTATGTATCACCTTATTACGCCAGTTCATTGCTGTTTTAACATTGTGAATATTGATATTCGTCATCTCGGAAGGGTCTAGAACTAGATCGAGCAAAACTGAAACTCTTGGTAAGATACCAAACTGGGG
>JBAUII010000067.1:0-30628 GCA_049682815.1 Thermodesulfobacteriota bacterium
AAAGGAGGGGACATTAGGTCCTCCCCTTTGTAAAGGGGAGTCAGAGGGGATTTCCGCGTCTTCGTTCCTGATTTTTTTAATACTGAAACAAGTTCAGCATGACCGAGTATGACATTCATCCCCTTAACGCAATTTTTGGAATGTCGTTTAAGTCCCTTTCATTCTGAATAAGATTAATGAAATTGTACGAATTTTGTCCACGAAATATCTAACATCTACAATCGCGAGAAAAGCGAGATGATATCCTCTGTCTACGTCGACCGAATAACACTGCACAAGCTATAGGGAATTCGATCGTCAACAGTTCTGTATCAGTTCCTTGAGAAACCTATTAAGCATGCTCCTAGATTTCCCTATGTCACATAGCACCAATCTCAAGAATGGATAAATTAACCTGGGATTTAAAATTAGATACCTAAATGCATTTAGATTTCTGAGTTCTCCACTGCTGCTGTAAAAATGTCTCATGTCTGGCAGCTCAACCCGGTTATCGTCCGATATTGACCTTACCGATATGACTGGATGTCCGTAAACTTCGGCCGCCTCAACTACTCCCCATGTTTCCATATCGACACTCACAGCACCCGTTTGGTGGTACAGTCGCCTCTTTTCATCCGGGTCATGTATAAATCTGTTCTCCGTGAGTAGTCCGCCCTTCATAAAATCCATAGACAATCTGTTTATGTCACAGTAAAGCCCCTTCTTCTCATTCCTTTTTAAACTCAAGACCCATTGTCCAACTATAATATCTCCAACATTGAGTCCATCCCTGAGCGCACCGCCGAGTCCGGCAGATATGATTAATTCGGGTTTGAATTTCTGTATTACGTAATTTGTTCCATTGCGCGCCCTCCTGACGCCGACACCCGTACGGGCAAAAAGTACAGGCTTCCCATACAGGTAACCTTTAAGAAATTGCAGCTCGTTCCAGGCTCCTTGATCAGTTATCTGAAGATAGCCCTTGTTGTGATCCAACTCAAACCAGTTAGCACAAATAATAGCTATCAAATTTATGATCTCCCATTCTATTTTTTCAGAACGGATTCATACTCTAATCCTAAATTGTAAGCCGTCGGACAACACTCAAATCGCAATCCAATCTCGATTAGAAGATTACCCCCACCTAACGCTTTACATATAGGAAAACAATCAAAGCTGCCAGCGCAATCCTGTAAATGACAAAAACCGTATAACTCCCTTTCTGCACATACTTCAACAGATATTTTATTGCAAGGAATCCAAAAAAGGCAGAGCTTAATATACTGGCCAGGAAGGGAAGGCTAACAACTGTCGCAAAATCCAGGTGCCTTGATTCAAATACCGCAGCCCCCGCTATTATGGGTGCGGCGATTAAGAAAGAAAACCTAGCCGCCTCGTCCCTCTTAAAACTCCTCATAAGTCCACCAGTAATCGCAATTCCTGAACGTGATACGCCTGGCACAATCGAAATGGCCTGAAAAACGCCTATTATCAGGCCATCCCAAACACTCATTTCTGAAATCTTCTTGTCTTTACCCGAAAACCTATCTGAGAAATAAAGGATTAAACCAAAGAAAAAAAGTGTGAAAGCAATACCAATCGGGTCTCTTAATAGCCCGCTGGCCTGTTTTTCAAATAAGACCCCGGCGACACCGCCCGGAATACACGCAATGATTATTATTAAGCCTGTTCGTCCATTCGGATAGTCTTTAAAGCCCGAACTAGAAACACCGGCAACAAACTCAACCGCGATTGCGGACCATTCTCGCCAGAAATAGTAAATTAGCGCGAGCAGGGTACCGATATGAAGAGCGACATCAAAAGCCAATCCCGGATCATGCCACGAAAAGAACCACGGTAAAAGGACGAGGTGGGCAGTGCTGCTTACGGGAAAAAACTCTGATACGCCCTGTATAATACCAAGTACTAAAGACTCAATTAAACTCAATAAGATATTCCTAGATTCGTAGGCTCCTCTTTACAGAACCCTTTTAAGAAATTTACCAGTATAAGACCCTTGGAAACAAGAAACCTCCTCGGGCGTTCCGTTTGCAACCATACGGCCTCCGTTTTCGCCACCCTCAGGTCCCAGATCAATTATGTAGTCTGAGCACTTTAGCACCTCAAGATTATGCTCGATAACCACGATTGTATTCCCCGAATCAACCAGCCTCTGAAGCACATCGATTAACCTCTTTACATCCTCAAAATGAAGACCTATAGTGGGTTCATCGAGAACATACAACGTTCTACCAGTTGCCTTCTTCGAAAGCTCCTTTGCAAGCTTTATCCTCTGGGCTTCGCCGCCCGAAAGTGTCGTAGCCGCTTGACCGAGCCGAATATAATCGAGTCCCACTGCGTGAAGCACTTCAAGCTTCTGTCTTAGTTTCGGAATGCTGGAAAAGAGGTCTAAAGCCTCACTCACTGTCATTTCCAAAACATCTGTAATGTTTTTTCCCTTATAGTAGATGTCTAATGTCTCCGCGTCATACCTCTTGCCCCCACACTGATCACACCTTACGTAAACATCTGGAAGAAAGTGCATTTCAATCTTTACAGTCCCGTTTCCCTGACATCCGCTGCACCTTCCTTCCTGCACATTAAAGCTAAATCGGCTCGGGGAATATCCTCGCATCCTTGAATCCGGCAGTATAGAGAACAATTCCCTGAGGGGCGTGAAAACCCCGGTATAGGTGGCCGGATTGGATCTCGGGGTCCTTCCAATCGGAGTTTGATCGACATTCACCACCTTATCTATTTTATCATAGCCCTCTATCGCCTTATGCCTGCCCACCCTCTCTCTCCCACCATAGAATTTCGAGCAAAGGGCATTGTAAAGTGTGTCAATTACAAGGGTGCTCTTACCTGAACCGGATACACCTGTCACACAGGTGAGAGCTCCGAGAGGGAAGGACACGTCGAGCTCTTTCAGATTATTTTCACAGGCACCTTTGACCTCTAAAAACCCCCCGGGTTTTCGTCTTGTACCGGGGACAGGGATCGAAAGTTGTCTTGAAAGGTAGCTGCCTGTGAGCGATCTTTCGTTTTTCATCAAATCGTAAATGTTTCCATGAGCTATAACCTCTCCACCCTTTTCACCGGCTCCAGGCCCCATATCGACTATAAAATCCGAATTCCTGATGGTTTCTTCATCGTGCTCAACTACTATGACTGTGTTACCACGATCCCTCAGGGACTTAAGTGTTGAAATAAGACGCTGATTATCCTTTGGATGTAGACCTATTGTCGGCTCGTCAAGTACATATGTAATCCCCGTGAGCCTGGAGCCCACCTGAGTTGCGAGCCGGATCCTTTGACCTTCTCCTCCCGAAAGCGTAGTCGCCGACCGGTCAAGAGTCAGATAATCAAGACCGACATCCGCCAGGAATTCCAGCCTCGACCCTATTTCTTTCCTTATCCTTTCACCAACCTCCTTTTCCTGGCCGGAAAAACTTAGATTACTGAAAAATTCAATGCAGGTATCAACCGTTAGCCTGGTTATATCGGAAATCGACATGCCATTCAACAGGATGCTGAGACTTTCTTTTTTCAGCCTGGAGCCATTACAGGTGGAGCAGTCAACCGTACGAATATAGTTTGAAAGCTTCATCCTTACTTCGTCGGAAGAGGTTTCATGATACCAGTCGGACATTATACCGATGACACCCGGAAAGGTATCCCAATATTCGATCGATCCTCTACCATTATCCCTGTAGAACCTGATTTCCTCGTCTCCCGATCCATAAAGTATGATTTTTTTGAATTTCCCGGGCAATCTAGAATACGGGGTCTGCATGCTGAATCCAAAATGATCCGCTACACACCCAATCATACGACTGAAATATCTTGAATTCCTCCATGGGATGATTGCGCCGTCTTCTATTGATTTTCCTTTGCTATCTATAATCAGCTCCGGGTCGAAGTTTGTTTTTTTACCGAGCCCTTCACACTCCGGGCATGCCCCGTACGGACTATTAAATGAAAATAGCCTGGGAGAAATCTCGGGATAGCTTATCCCGCATGTTGGACAGGAAAACTTCTCACTGAAAATAATCTCGTCCCCACTGGATGTTTCCACTTTTACAACGCCACCTGATCTTTTCAGCGCCAGCCTGAGCGAATCCTGTATTCTGCCGCTTAAATCCTTTTCGGTAACATTTACCACGTCCACGAGGAGCTCAATCGTGTGCTTCTTATTTTTTTCGATATGAATTTCATCGTCGAGGTCGAGGAGTTTTCCGTCTATCCTTACCTTAAGGAACCCCTGATCTTTGAGCTCATTCAGTTCCTTTCTGTATTCTCCCTTCCTACCCTGGACAATAGGTGAATAGATGAATATCCTCTCTTTCTTAGGAAATTCGAGTACACGATTCACCATTCTTTCAATGCTTTGTGACGATATCTCCTTCCCACATTTATAGCAGAACGGCCTGCCCAATCTGGCGAAAAGGAGTCTTAGAAAATCATATATCTCGGTTATAGTGCCGACTGTCGAACGCGGATTCCTCTGAAAGGTTTTCTGATCAACGGAGATCGATGGAGAGAGTCCCTCAATCGTGTCGATGTCGGGCTTATCAATCTTTTCGACAAACTGCCTGGCATATGCCGAGAGAGACTCCATATATCTCCTCTGACCCTCGGCGAAGATGGTATCAAAAGCAAGCGAAGACTTCCCCGAGCCGCTGACACCGGTGATTAAGACAAATTTCCCCCGGGGAACCTCCAGGCTTATATTCTTCAGGTTATGCTCCCTTGCACCAATAATCCTGATACTGTCCACAGCGGATTTATTTTACCTGGTTTATTATGGTGACAGAGACATTTGTGAAGAAAAAGTGTCTGTCACCAATATATCTATCTTAATACCGCGGATGCTTATGGCTGGTATTCAATCGCCAGTTGAAGCCTGTTGGAAATGCCTAATTTTTTAAAAATATTATTTAAATGTGCCTTGACGGTCCTCTCGCTTATACGCAATTTTTGTGCTATAGCGTTGTTGCTTAAACCCTGAGAAACCAGACTCGCAACTTCCTGTTCTTTATTCGTGAGTCTAGGTCTCAGAAGGACGGGCCTCCTCTTTTTCTTAGGCAATATTTTCGTTACAAATTTCTTGATTATTTCTGTATCAGAACAACTTCGCCCCAAATTCACCGTCCTGATGGCCTCGCAAATGTCCTCACCCGTTGAACTTGCATATATTAATCCACTAACACCGGTGTTCAACGCATTAGTAATAAACTTCTCGTCATGATAGTGCAGCAAAAGGAGTATTTTTGAGTCAAAAGTTTTAGTTTTGATAAATTCAATGATTCTTCCCTTGTTATCTTGATTGAGGTCGGTATCGATTAGAATAACATCCGGTTTTTTATGCTCAATAAAGGGTAAGAGCTCTCCGATTTCTCTCGCCGTTGCAACGATATTTATGTCCTTTTCGGATTCTAATATTTTTGCTAAACCTTCGGGAACCAGTGTCTGTCTTGAAATCACCACTAAAGAAATAGGCCTCTGTGAAGATAGGGCTGATTTAAATACATCAAACTGAGAATCGAGCCCACTTGGATTTTCTTCGCGGACCTCCTTTAAAATTAAAAGAACTCCACCTAATTCTCCCATATCACTTCTAATCGGGTTAGCTTTGATTTCGATAAACAGTTCTCTTCCATACTTAGCATTGATCAACTTCTTAATAACCAGATTATCAACATTCTCGGACTGGAATGCCGAAACAAGAAGGACATTATCGTGGGAGAGTTCTTCCCCATGTTTTAATTTAATTATTTCATATAGATTTTTATCTATCGCTTCTTCCAATCTCCATCCCGTCATCTGTTCCGCGCTTTCGGACAAAAACGTAATTTTTAGATCCTTATCTACCGCTATAATAGAATATCCAAGTATGGTAAGTGCATTTGAAATTGCTTTTTTTCTACTCTTTATTCTGCTTTCTGCTTTGTGTTTGTGAAGGGCTATCTCAATAGCTGATTGAATTTCCTTGATTTTGAATGGCTTCAAAATATACCCAAAGGGCTCAGTATATGTTGCTCTCTTTATTGTTCCCAGATCGGAATGTGCTGTTAAGTATATAATCGGTATATCAAATTGTGATCTGATATGTTTTGCAGCATCTATGCCATCTATCCCTCCTCTTAAAACGATATCCATGAGGACCAGATCAGGGTTTAATTCCTTGGCAAGTTTGATGGCGTCTTCCCCTGTCGAGGTGACACCACACACATCGTATCCGAGTTTTGTAAGCTTATTTTGGACGTTTCTGGCTATTATGCTTTCATCTTCCACGACCAAAATTCTAGACTTTTTCATGCTTTAAATATTATAAACTATTTATTGCCGGATGCTCATTTTGGAAATACAATCGTAAATTCGGTCCCAGCCTGTGTGGCGACACTTATAAGTCCGCCAAGCTGTTGTATCAGAGCCGCTATTAATTGAAATCCCAGCGTTTCTGATTTCTTGATATCAAATTTCTCAGGAAGACCTATACCATTGTCTTTTATTCTCAATGTGCAGTTTTGATCATCTGTTGACGTTCTAATTGAGATTTCGCCTCTCTTATCAGGAAAGGCGTGTTTCAGACAATTTGAGAGAATCTCATTGATTAATAAACCACAGCGAATCGCTCTATCAATACTTAACTCAGTTTTACAAATATTAGTATTTAAATTAAATAAATGACTTATCCGCTGTCAATCAGCGCCCGATTATCGGATTTTTCGATACAGACTTTAAACGGATATTTGAAGCGGGAATGGAACAAGCAAGTCCTAATTTTAATCTCCTGCATTATGAACTCAAAACAATTATCTGGTTAGCTCATGCCGAAAGGAAAGTCCGGGATACTTCAGTATCTGTTTCGAAACAATGTACTAACTAATGACCTACTGCCTTTTTTAGAGCGTCGAGTTCATCGGAGGTAAAATATCTCCAACTTCCCTTTGGAAGATCACCCAGTTTTATAGGACCGACTGATATTCTCTTTAGTTCTAATACAGGATGACCAAACTCGGATAGAAACCTCCTAACCAAACGATTACGACCCTCATGAAGGGCTATCTCTATTACTGTCTCTTTATCGTCATATTTTACAACCTTAATATGATCTGGTATCGCATAACCGTCCTTGAGCTCGGCACCTCCTCTCATCCTCCTGAGCGAATCCGTGTTTACCTTACCTTTTACGATTGCTCGGTAAACCTTGCTCAATTCGTAACTCGGATGCAGTATCTTATGAGCAAGTTCACCGTCGTTGGTTAGAATCAAAAGACCATCTGTGTCGTAATCCAGTCTCCCGACAGGATAAACCCTTTCCGGTATGTCGGTTATCAGCTCGTCAATTGTCTTCTTGTCGTCTTCCCCCTTTCCAAGGGCCGTAAGATAAAACCTGGGCTTATTAAGTAACACGTACCTCTTTGGCTCAATTCCCAAAGTCTTTCTTCCAACCTTTACCTCATCGGTTTCAGTGTCAATCCTGTATCCTAACTCATTCACCACTACGCCGTTAACCTTGACTTTTCCGCTAGCGATAAGCACATCAGCATTGCGCCTGGATGAAATACCGCACATCGAAAGGTATCTGTTAAGCCTTACTTTCAAATTTGCCGTTTCCGATTTAGTAAATTATATGCATTTTCCATGATACCACTGGTAAGTGACAATTTAACCTATCTGGGTTCTATAATTCAGCTAATGATCGGCAATGCTCGGATACACTGCAGGGTATCAGTACTTAAACGATCAGTCTCCCACGGCATTGCCGTAAAAGCCTGATATTTTAGTGCAGAATTCTCAAAATTATTTGCTCCATCAATCTTTCTTGTCGCTTCTAACTTCTTTGTCTTGATACTGAAACGCGTTCAGCACAGGTACAAAGAAGCAACCCTACGACGTTGCTCACGACAGGCCCTTCGACAGAAAGCCGTCAATAAAATCGATGACATGGAAACCTATCGGGACAGGAATGTCCCGACTATCCAAAATAAATGCCGTCATCAATAACGATAGGCGGGGTTTTCCAACCCCGCATTGAATTGGAGGAGGACGGACATCCCCATTTTAGATAAAAAGCGGTGCAAGAACGAGTGTTATCGTGGATAATAGCTTTATCAGTACGTGAATCGACGGCCCAGCCGTGTCCTTAAACGGGTCGCCCACCGTATCCCCCACAACAGACGCCTTATGTGTCTCTGACCTCTTTCCTCCGTACACCCCCGTTTCAATAAATTTCTTGGCATTATCCCACGCGCCTCCCCCATTATTCATTAGCGTTGCGAGAAGAATTCCACTTATAGTCCCAACCATTAGAAAGGCAGCCACGGTTTCAGCACCGAGTCCAAATTGCCTGAAGATAAGTCCCACCGCTATAGGCATGCCAACGGCCAGGATTCCCGGAGGAACCATTTCCTTGAGCGCGCCCTTAGTTACAATATCGACGCACCTGGCATAATCTGGCTTCGAAGTTCCCTGAAGTATTCCTGGATCTTCCTTAAATTGTGCTCGAACGTCGCCTATAACATAGTAAGCGGCGCGGGCAACGGCTCTGATTGCGAGGGCGCTGAAAAGGAATACAAGCATGGCGCCGAGAAGACCACCCACAAATACCTCTACCTTTGCTATGTCTACCGAATGAAAAGCCTTGCCAGTGATATGAGAAACCTCATCCATATATGCCGAGAAAAGCAGAAAAGCGGCAAGTGCGGCAGACCCTATCGCATATCCCTTGGTGAGCGCTTTGGTCGTATTTCCAACGGCGTCAAGCCTGTCAGTTTTTACCCTGATCTCCTCCGGTTGTTTGCTCATCTCAACTATCCCGCCGGCATTATCTGTAATTGGTCCAAAGGTGTCCATGGCGAGAATGTAGGCCGCTGTACCCAGCATACCCATTGTGGCAATTGCCGTACCATAAAGGCCGGCGCTCGTTGTTGAGATATTTGTGAATTCCCTAAGTCCATGAACACCGCAGAAATATGATCCCACCAATGCGGCGGATATTGCTATTACGGGGAGTGCCGTGCACTCAAGTCCGACTGATAGACCAGCGATAATGTTAGTAGCAGGTCCAGTCTGAGAGGCTTCTGCAATAAACTGCACCGGTCTATATCTGTATTCTGTATAATACTGCGTTATAAAAACGAATAATATGCTTGTAACAATTCCAATCACGCCCGCGACGAAGAGCCAGAAATTATTATTTAGGAGTATATATGTGGCAATGTAGAAACCAATGGCGGCCAATATACAGGCGACATAGTATCCCCGGTTCAATGCGGACATCGGGTCTTCCTTCTCATCCTTTAATCCAACTAAAGCCACGCCAATCATGCTTGCTATAAGTCCAAAGGCACGGGCGACCAGTGGAAAGAATATCCCCTTTATGCCGAAAAGAGGGAATAGTGCTACCCCAAGGATCATAGCCCCGATGTTCTCTGCCGCAGTGGATTCAAAGAGGTCTGCGCCTCTCCCCGCACAGTCACCAACATTATCGCCAACAAGGTCTGCGATAACCGCTGGGTTTCGGGGATCGTCTTCGGGAATCCCTGCCTCTACCTTTCCCACCAGGTCTGCACCTACGTCAGCAGCTTTGGTGTAAATTCCTCCACCGAGCTGTGCAAATAGGGCAACGAAGCTCGCTCCAAATCCGTATCCAACAATTAGAAAGGGCACCCGTTTTACAACCTCAGGGTCATTGGAAGAGCCGCCATAGAGTACGAATAGAATCCCGACTCCGAGAAGGCTCATGGCAACTATTGTAATCCCTGAAACGGCACCACCCCGAAGAGAAATTCTAAGGGCCTTATCC
Source organism: Thermodesulfobacteriota bacterium (assembly GCA_049682815.1). GTDB lineage: Bacteria > Desulfobacterota_D > UBA1144 > Nemesobacterales > CSP1-2 > DASWID01. The sequence continues at coordinate 9,794 of JBAUII010000067.1, forward strand.
ACACTAGATCGAACGGCGCTTGCCGTGCGGATATTTGACCTTATTGCAATCCACATCCCTATGTACCCAGCGATTCCCGAGCTGCCCGCACCGAAAAGAAAAGCCACGGTCGTTCGCCATGCCATATCGTGATCCCCCTTTGCGAACCAGTAGAGAATAAAGATTAGAGCGGCGAGTGCGATGCTCAGCATTATGATTGTTGAATACTGCCGCCTGAGGAAAGCTTCTGCTCCTTCTTTTATGGCATTGCTTATAGCCTGCATTGCCGAAGTTCCCGTATCTTGACTTAAAACAAATCTTGTCAGGTATCCTGCATAACCCAATGAAATTATGCTTATTCCCAATATTACCACGATGAGTATATGGCTCATTTCCATTTATCACGCACCTCTTTTTTTGATATGCGAGGATAGCTCAGTTTATTTCTTCATGTCCTAATCGAAAAGAAATTAACCAGCCACAGGGTTCTTTGGAGCGAAAATGCTAAGTATGGATTTGAGTTGAAAGGCTCTACCAGGTCAGAGTCATCGAACCGAGTGTGTGTTAACTTAGTCCGTTGGTTCGTCACCAAATGAAACAAACTAGGGATTCTACCCTCCTGGGATGAAGAACAGTATCAGAAAAATATAAATTGTCAACTTCCCAAGCGTACCCTTATTATTGATTAAAGTTAAAAAAGATTATGGTTTCGCGGGGTCCCCAAAAATGAGCGATCATTTAGGATACGAGGTAAGCCCAGACGCTGACCTTTCTCTTTACGGCGGCCTTGTTTTGAACAAATACCTCAACCTAGGGACCCATCACAGGGAACCTTGCCACATAGCTCCTGATCTTCCATTGGCTACCACGCCATGACGCGCTTCCCGCGACTTCAATGAAGTTAGTACTCTGAGGCCCTGGAAGGTTTTCCTCGAGGTTAGCGTATCTCCTAGCCCCCATTTCTCCTCCGGTGCTGAATGCAAAGATAACACGGAGATCTACAGGGGGTTCATCTCCCTCTTTCTGCGTAAACCGCACAAAAATATTGATATATCGATATCAATCACTGTTCTTATACGGCGGTTTGCTTATTCCAACGTTATCGGGCACATCCTCATCAGTCATAAATTTCAAAACCTTGGTACACGCGTAACAACAATCCCTTCGTTGCCGCCCGCGGCTCTTTTAACAGCCATTCTTACACGTCCATGATTGTATATCCTTCTTAATTCTACTCAGTCAAACAGTTTGACCTTAAGCATAGCGCCGCCCATTACCTTATCTACCTTAATCACTCCCAGCGATAGCCGGCACCTGTCAAGGTAAGACTTCTCCCGGGATAGTTTCTTGTCCCAAGCCATCTTCTCCCTAACTATCTCATTAAAGTCAAACTGCTGAATAAAAGGCTCGCTTAGTTGAATCAATTCAAATGTCTCTTCCGAAGGATTCCTGTCTTCATAAGCGGTCACCTCATCCTTCAGATGGATGTCCTGTTTCTTTAACCACTTGTCATTCCTCTCTGAGGTTTGTGTGGTAGTTTCCTGAGCCATCAGATTTGTGGGGATTATGATGAGTAAAACAAGAGCAAAGAGTGAGATATTCATGTCTTTCACGACTCCCCCGATAAAATAACCCTCCTTACCAGAATATTATTTCACAAATGGTTTGTCAATAGTTTTTTTTAGACCGATTAATAGGTTGTTACGAAGGTTTGCCCTGGTGGTTTAGGATTGAACATCATTTTTGCCGAATACTCATCCATAAGAATCAAAGTAATATCCAGCTTTCTCCAAAGACTAATGGTATTGATATGGGGGACGGACACTTCTTCTACAAGTTTCTGTCCCCCATATAATGTAGATGATGTAGATGAAAGACCGATATGACTGGGGAAGCGATATTACGTAACTTGTTGTAAATATTAACTTTAATAGTATTTACTCAGTCGGATCAAAAAAAGTCGGATCAAAAAAAAGTGTTTACTTTGGAGCAAAGCTGTGCTATAAAGTAGAATCAATCTAAAAAAAGCTCTGAGTGGAGGGGGCTCAATGAAAAATAAAAGGTCCTTATTATATACGGCTCTTTTTATCTACACGACGGCTTCGGTCTTCGTCGCTTCATCGTTTATGGGCGGCGCGCAAAATGGAGATAACACGGCTCGACAGGCTGGCACGGCGCTGACTGAAACCGATTTCGTGAAAGATCCATCCTTATTCGCCGTTCCCGAGGCGGGAGTGGTGGCGACATTTCTCGAGAATCCAAATTCCACGTTTGAGCCAGGTGACACTGGAGCAGTAGGAATGGACATTATTCCTTTCAAATACGCGAGGGGTATGAATCAAACCTTCTGCTGGCAGGATGACAACAAGGAATCCAGGCATTTTATGACCCTTGTGGAGACCAATGGAACCGAAGTGCTGAGGGTGGAGGCTAACGGGGCCTGCCTAACTGAATTCATAAACGAAGGCAATTATGAGATGCGTATACAGCATGACGACAGCGGTGAAGGGGTAATTGCCACAGTATTTTCCATCCCTGAAGGGGATGCGGATAATTCGTTCGAAACAGTTCTGAGTACAGACAAATGCGGGGGATGCGACCTGAGCGGGGCCAATTTCAGCGATGCAGTCCTTACTGATACAGATCTGCATGGGGCTGACCTTACCGGCGCCGATCTCTCTGGCGCCGATCTCAGTGGCACAAACCTGAGTGATGCGCTTCTGGCTGGCGCTGATCTGACGGGTGCGAACCTGACCGGCGCCGACCTCAGCGGGGCGGATTTAACCGATGCGCTGACCGCAAACGCTAATTTCACGGAAGCTAACCTGACGCACGCGATTTCCTTTGATCAGACTAAATCAGGGGAAGAATCCATTACGGCCCAGGAAGAGCCCGAAGCACCTGGCCCGGAGCCATGCCCAAACGGGAATCTGAGACCAACGGCTGGGGACATAGTGATAGATCATACTTGCAACGTACCGGCTGGCACCTATCAGTACGGAAATATCAACATCATAAAAGGCGGCACCTTAAACTTTCAGGACGAGAACATTAACTTCTGGGCAAAGTCTATATTGATTCAAAATGAAGGGAGCCTGATCGCCGGTACCCAACAGAATCCCATCGGCACAAACGGACAAATCACCATACATCTTTACGGTAAGGAGCAAGGTCTTGGGGGAAAGGGAATCACGTGTAAGACTGCCGATAATCAGACTGATGGGATGTGCGGCGTCGACAAAAACATCTGGATGAGAAACGATCCACCTAACCCCAATGCCTGCACCCCGGATAGTCTGCCGGGGCCTGTAAGTGATTGTTTCTACCGGTATCACCCACTTCCGGTTGACACCGGAGATGATAATGGCTACTTTGGCTACAAGGTGATCTCCGTTTCATACGGCGGCACTCTCCAATTATTCGGCAAAAAGGGCGCAACGTATCCCGATACGAATCCGGACCCTTCTAAATCCGGCAAAAGCTGGGTCAGGCTTGCTGCGGACCTGAAAGGAGGGGAGTCCCAGCTAACGGTCGATGATCATCTAAACCCGGTTGATTGGAAAAAGGATGATCTTATAGTCGTTACTACTACGGATTATCTGCCGGCCCACTCCGAGCGGCTTACGATTAAAGCAAACCCGACTATGAAGGATATGAGCGGTAACACTATTATCGAAGTGAATGAAAAGATCCAGTATCCTCATAGTGGCACGGCGTACGATCTGAGCTCTGTTCCCAGCCGTCTCGGATTAGCCTTCACAAAGGCTGAAACACGTGCCGCCGTGGCGCTCCTTACGAGGAGCATACGTATTGTTTCCGGGTGCAATAGCGATAGCATCGCCGACTGCAAGCTCGATTGCGGATACGATGACTGTTTCCCCGTATCTCAGGGTTTTATTGGTGGACATACCATCGCCAGGCAGGGTTTTAAGACCTTCCAGGTACAGGGCGTTGAGTTCTATCAGTTGGGTCAGGGCGGACGATTGGGACACTATCCTGTCCACTTCCATGTGGCACGTAAGACTCCTAAAGACACGTTCGTAAAGGATTGTTCTGTACACGATTCTATGACGCGATGGATTACCCTTCACGCAACCCAAGACGTGCTCCTTGCGAGAAACGTAGGTTATATGTCCACAGGTCATGGCTATTACCTAGAGGACGGCACTGAGATAAACAACAGACTATATTCCAACATAGGCATACTCGCCCGCTCGGCTGCCGACAATGCCCAGAACCCCCGAAAGGTGCCGGGCATTCTCTCTTCCCCGAAAGTATGCTCCGGCGCACAGACAAAGATCTGTAAGTCTAACGCTGATTGCACCGGCATGGAGGGGACCTGCATCTTGCCGCCCACGTTTCCCTTCCTATCTGATTGGGTTCACCCAACCGTATTCTGGTTCATGAACGGCTGGAATGACGTTGAGTACAACATGGCAGCCGGCGCCGGCGCCTGTGGAGCATGCTATTGGCCTGTCCTGGGCTCGATAAGCACGTTTTCGAAGAATCTGAAGTGGGACTCCTACGCCTCCATCCAGAAAGGTACGGGCCGGGGCGGTACCGCACCCATTAAAAAGTTCAAGGGCAACTACTGCACGACCGCGATGAACTCCTTCAATTCCACGCCGGACACGGCCTCATGTCATGGTGTCATTGATGGGTCTGTACGACTAAACCAGATCGAGAACTCCTTAGCCCCCGCACCAAATCCTGACAGAGGAGCGGAGACCCATTATCCAACAGTCACTCAAACCCTTCCGGCTTATACAAAGTGTGATGCAACTGATTGCGGCTCGGTCCAGTTATGTGCCATCGATAATAGGAGTGTCTGCATGGTCACAGTACTCGATAGATATACCTCCTCCTTTAACTGGGTGGAGACAAACTTCTCGGCAATATGGCTCCGACCGCGCTGGTTCCTCGTCCAGAATAGCGTGATTACAGACGTTCAGAACGCGGGGTTAACCTTTGTCACCGGGGGAGACTATACTCATTCATCCGTAATATCCGGCAACTGGATGCTTGCGAGAAAGAATGTCTTCATAGGAAACACCCAGCAGAATAACGCGTTCGCCTCCAACGCTGGACCGTTTGTCAAGGGGGGCCTCAAATGTGAAAACTCAGAGACCAACTATTGCATCTCTCGAGATCAGGGCATAACCATGCCACTTTCCAATTTCGGCATGAACCAACGCTTTTTTAATATATACGACGGGCCTTCACTTCAGGACTCAAACGCCTACCTGGATATCAAGAAGACCTTCATCGACGACTGCACTTTTCCAAACAACAACCAGCAGTGCAATAACAGTGAGTGGATGTACGGGAGAGTCCTGGGGGTTCCCGGTGATGCAGGCCAAAAGAAGGGCTACTTGCCGAACGCCGCAATAGCCTGGAAACAGCAGAACGGATTTTATTATCCCCCTGCCTTTCACTCGAAAAACCTATTCTTCGACGAAAGACAGTCACCCCACGGTGTCGACATCCGCCACTTCGTCATCGAACCCCTGTTTGCGCCCGAAACAGCAAATACGTGGTTTAAAACAAGCGCTGAAGTGAAAGACCATTACGCCCAATGGAATGATGCGATGTTCGACAATTTCACTGCAATAGACCGGCAGACCATACTCAACGACGACGACGGCTCTCTTACGGGGCTAAGCACTACGGTATCAGTGAATGAAGATGTCTTTTTCAATGCCCCGGTTGAAACTGTGGAGTGCAGGTCTGACGGCACTGCGAAAACGAGTCCCTATGAGCATGTGACAACTGTCGTTTATCCCGGATGCGCGTCCAACGGAACCTGTGGCGCAGACAAAATGTCCTGCACACAGGATGATGTTTGCCATTGCCTTAGAGACATTTGCGATGATACCTGCGACTGGTGTAGGAATTGTACATCCACTGGTCCCACCCCCTGCTACGGCGTCCCACTGTACCGCCAATTTCTTACGAAGTCTGAAAATGATATGAGGATGAAAGGACAAGAACCGGACACGAAGATTCGTATGATGGGACCCTCCGTGTTTGGACGCATCAATCTGACTACGAATCATGGAAAATACTACATCTCTACGACAGATGGAGCCATGCAGCAGAGCCCCACCCCTCTCAAGAGCATCTTCAGGAAAGGTGACAAATATTATGTCTTCCTGGTATATGCCAAACCCAGTGCCAGGCAGACATACCAGATTTACGTTGGGGCTAATGCCAATCTAAACTCGGATTTTCCGCAAAACGTAGAGGCTGTTGGGGCAAACCTGGCGACCAAAGCCCTGGCATTTGATAGCATTTGCGCAAAACTGGATTCCTCGTTATGTGAGAAAGATTCGACCACTATGACCGACTTCCCCAAAAATTGGGAGAGGCACTACGACAGTGCCACCGGAATATTGACCGTAACGATGGACCTCAGCAACTTTAAGACGCAGTTCGATAATGCCAGGCAGGATATTTGTCAGCCCGGGACATTTTGTACACCGTCGGGCAACCAGTGCCAATGCTCCTCTTCGCTTGACCCTGAGCTCAAAAAAGAGTGTGATGATGGTAAGATTTGCAGTGAATGGGCTGTCAAGGACATCGATTGCCCCGTTTTTGCAGTTACAGAAAATAATAATCTGGCGAGGCTTTCCCGTTGCGTCGGGTTTTCGTTCACGATTCCTAGTGATGGGAACTTCGTTGCAGATGGAAAGGATCACAGGCCCAAAGATACCGACCCATGTTTTCCGAAAAATATGGACTGGAACGTGGCGTGGGATTGCGTTAAGGAACCTCTCGCAGGGGCTTGCGCAAGTCCGAATAACCGTCCGATTCCGGAGACCCAGTTTTGCACCGATAACAAAACGCCCATTTGCGGCGCAAACGTTGTCATGGGTACCGAGGGAGACGATCTACTCACGGGAACCCCGGAGAGCAACATCATCTATGGATTGGGCGGGAACGACATAATCGAAGGCAGGAATGGTAGCGACTGGATATCGGGCGGTCCCGGGGACGACGAGATCAGGGGTGGTAGAGGAGACGACATCATTTTTGGCGAGGAGGGTGATGACTTCATAAAGGGCGGAGGCGGTACAGACGAGCTTGACGGGGGCTCCGAGGCTGACGTTGTCAAGGGGGGTACCGGGAAGGATATCTGCGTTGAGGGAGAGGATGTGAGAGGTTGCGAACAATGATCTTGACATTAGAATAGCGAATCTTAGAATCCCCCTTGGGAAAATATCCTCCCCTTTTCTAAAAGGGGAGTTAGAGGGGATTGAAACCACTTCATCAGCGAGCGTCAAACAGGAAGGAGGATTCACTTGATGCAACAATTGATCAAGCTAATATTCGAATTCTTTAGTATCATTCTACTCGTCCTCGGGGTTGTAGTGGCCTTAGTAACATACCCGTCTGGTAGAGGCACTCAGGGAATTACAATCTCAGAAAACCTCTATCGCTGGATTTCCCTTCTCGGAGCGGGGGTAGTCGGGGTTTACGTATTTTTCGCACATGCCTTTTTTTCATCAATCACGGCTAAACAGATAGGATGGCAGACAAGCCCATTCCAGTATGAGGTTGCGGTGGCGAACCTTGGCTTCGGGATCCGGTGTATCGTTGCTTTTAGCGCAAGCTATGGCTTCCGGCTCGCTTCAGTCATAGGAATCTCAGTCTGGCTTTGGGGAGATGGGCTAGGGCATATAAGGCAGATGATCGTTGCGAAGAATTTTTCTCCCGGCAACGCAGGGCCGTGGTTCTGGTCGGACGTGCTCGTTCCTCTCCTACTCATCTGGCTTATAATCAAATTAAAAAATCAACAATCCAGAGCAAGGCCTCCTTTCTCTGATTAATTCTAGCAAAAGAGTTACCTAATTACTGAGCATCTACACCTGTCCCATTTTAATGTAAACCTGAATATTCCCCGGGAATCCCAACCTTGTACAACCAAAATACAACCTAAAATACAACCAAGGTTGTATTGACAATGGGTGTGAAGGGTCGATATGATTGGTAAAGCAAAGGTAGTTCTAACCTACGGAAATTAGTGATTTTAATAGCATCTATTCAGATTGATCAAAAAAAGTGGTTTACTTTCGAGCAAAGTTGTGATATAAAGTGCAATCAATCCAAAAACATACTTAGTGGGGGGATAGTCCAGTGAAAGATAAGAGGTTCTTATTTTATGCGGCTCTTATTATCTTTGCGACCGCGGTCTTTGCGGCAGCGTCATTCATCGGCAAAGCGCAAAATGGCGAAAACACCGCTCGGCAGGCCGGCACGGCGCTGACCGAAAACGACTTCGTTAAAGATCCGTCCTTATTCGCCGTTCCTGAGGCGGGAGTGGTGGCGACGTTCCTCGAGAATCCAAATTCCACATTTGGCCCAGACGACACCGGGGCGATAGGACAGGATATTATCCCCTTCAAATACGCGAGCGGAACAAGTCAAACCTTCTGCTGGCAGGATGACAACAAGGAATCGAGGCATTTTATGATGCTGGTGAACAGCATTGGAAACGTAGTGGTGAGGATAGAAGCTAACGGAGACTGTGTAACTCAATTCATACCGGAAGGCGATTATGAGATGCGCATACAGCATGATGAGAGCGGTGATGAGGTATTCGCCACGGTATTTTCCATCCCTGAAGGGGATGCGGCGAATTCGTTCGAAACGGTTCTAAGTACAAATAAATGCCAGGGCTGCGACCTGAGCGGGGCCAACTTCAGCAATGCGATCCTCACAAATGTGGACCTCCATGGGGCTGACCTTTCAGGCGCCAATCTTTCTAACGCCGATCTCAGTGGCGCAAACCTGAGCGATTCGCTTCTGGCTGGCGCCGACCTCACAGGCGCAAATCTAACGGGGGCCGACCTCAGGGGGGCAGATTTAACGGATGCGCTCACGGCAAACGCTAATTTCACGAACGCCAAGCTGACGAACGCAATTTCATTTGTCGGAAAGCAATTAAAGCAATTAGGGGAGGAGTCGGTTTCGGCGCAGAAGATGGCTGGAGCTCCTGACCCGTGTGCGAATGGGAAACTAAATCCTGGAAACGGCGAGGATATTAAAATTAATACATCGTGTTCGGTCGGGGGTGGGACTTTTCGATACGGCAATGTGAATATAGTAAATAATGGTTCACTAATTTTTGATGACAAAAAGATCGACTTCTGGGCAAAGTCCATACTGGTGGAATTTGGGGGGAGCTTGAATGCGGGATTTGATCCCAACACCGGGAAAATTACCCCCATCGGCACAAAAGGTGGACAGATCACGATACACCTTTATGGGGCCGACACCGGGGAAGGGATTGCGTGTAAGTCAGAGCCTGGTGGCACTTGTGACAACGGTGACATGGTCCTTTGCGGTGTCCCCAAGGACGTCTGGTGTTCCAATCCGAAACCCACGATGCCCACTAATCCCGGCGCTACCTGTGTAGAGAAGGTGCTCCCAAATGGGGTTTCTGACTGTTTTTACAGGTATATCCCGCCAGATGACCAAATATTTAACGAGTCTGGTTTATTTGGGCAAAAGGTATTGGCGTTATCATATGGTGGAACCCTGAGGTTATACGGCCTAAAGGGCGCGACTTATCCGGATACGAATCCGGTCCCGGATGATTCCGGCACGAGCTGGATCAGGCTTGCAAAAGACGTGATCCCCGATGACAAGAAAAACGACTCAGAGCTTGAATTGGATCGCGACATTGGTAATAACGGTAAGAATGATAACTGGAAAAAGGGTGACTGGATCGTTCTCACCACGACGGATTATTTATCCGGGCATTCAGAACTGCTCGAAATCAGCAAACCCGTAACCAATCCTAAAAAGATCACGGTTCAACGGATTGATCCGAAAACAAACAAAAGCGAGAATAAAGGAGTCAAGTATCGTCACAATGGCACGGCGTACGATCTTAGTTTTATTCCGGGTCGTCTCGATTTAGAACTCGACAAGGCTGAAACACGCGCTGCCGTGGGGCTCCTGACCAAGAGCATACGCATTGTTTCCGCGGATTCCTTACCGGCACCAAATGACGCAGTAATGCTGACTTGCGACTACGACTGTTTCCCAGTTTCCAAGGGCTATTTTGGCGGGCACGTAATGATACGACAGGGATTTAAGGAATTAAGAGTGCAGGGCGTTGAATTCTATCAGCTGGGCCAGGGGGGGAGAAAGGGGCGTTATCCCGTGCACCTTCACCTTTTGCGTAAGACCAAAGACGCGTTCGTAAAGGATTCTTCGATTCACGATTCCATGACCCGCTGGATTACCGTTCACGCTACCAACGGCTTCCTCCTCGCGAGAAACGTGGGTAATATGTCCTTCGGTCATGGCTTCTACCTAGAGGACGGCACCGAGACAGACAACAAACTCTACTCCAACCTGGGTGTCCTGGCCCGCTCGGCGGCTATGAACGACACCTGGAATCCACGCAAGGTGCCCGGCATTTTGTCTTCCGGGAAAGTATGCTCCGGTGCACAGCCAAAGAAATGTAAAACTGATGCTGATTGCGGCACAGAGAAATGCGTTGACCCGCCCACATTTCCCTTTCAATCCGATTGGGTTCACCCTACCGTGTTCTGGATGATGAACGGCTGGAACGATTTTGAGTACAACATGGCAGCCGGAGCCGGGGCCTGTGGGGCATGCTATTGGCCGGTCCTGGGCACGATAAGCGGCCCATCCAAGAATATGGCCTGGAAGTCCTATGCCTCCATCCAGAAGACACTCGATAACGGGGGTACTGCTCCTATCAAAAAATTCAAGGGTAACTACTGTACCACCGCGATGAATTCCTTCAACTCCACGCCAGACAGGGCCGCGTGCCATGGTGTCATTGATGGATCTGTACGGCTTGAACAGATAGAAAACCCCTTCGCACCAGCACCAAATCCTGATAGAGGAGCGGAGACCTATTATCCAATCGTCGTCCAGACCCTCCCAGCTTATACGCAATGCGAGGGTGTCTGCTCGAATAACAAAACGATGCCCTGCACAAAGAACGCCGACTGTGGTATGAATAATACCTGCGAACTGGGCGCGGATTGCAGCATGGTCGGCAAGTGCGCAAGCGACAAGAGAGATAGATGCATGGTTACAGTGCTCGATAGCTATACCTGCTCCTTTAACTGGGTAGAGACAAATTTCTCGGCAATATGGCTCCGCCCTCGCTGGTTCCTCGTCCAGAATAGCGTGATTACAGACGTACAGAACGCGGGCCTGACATTTGTTACGGGCGGGGATTATACTCATTCATCCGTAATATCCGGCAACTGGATGCTTGCGAGAAAGAATGTCTTCATAGGAAACACCCAGCAGGGAAACGTGTTCGCCTCCAACGCAGGCCCGTTTGTCAAGGGCGGCCTCCAATGTGAAAACCCAGAGATCAACTATTGCATCAATCGGGAGCAGGGCATAACCATGCCGCTTTCCAATTTCGGCCTGAATCAGCGCTTTTTTAATATATACGACGGACCCTCACTTCAGGACTCAAACGCCTACCTGGATATCAAGAAGACCTTCATCGACGACTGCCCTTTTCCTAACAACAGCAAGCAATGCAACAATAGTGAGTGGATGTATGGAAGAGTCCTGGGCATGCCGGGCAACACAGGCCAAAAGATGGGCTATTTGCCGAACGCCGCGATTGCCTGGAAACAGTCCAACGGATTTTATTATCCCCCTGCCTTTCACTCGAAAAACCTATTCTTCGACGACAGACAGTCACCTCATGGCGTGGACATCCGCCACTTCGTGATCGAACCCCTGTTTGCGCCCGAAACAGCCACCACGTGGTTTAGGACAAGCCCTGATGTGAACATGCGTTACGCCACATGGAACGAAACGATGTTCGACAATTTCACGGCAATAGACCGGCAGACCATACTTAACGACGACGACGGCTCCCTCACCGGACTCGCAAATACTGTGTCGGTCAATGAGGATCCGTTCTTCAACGCCCCGGTTGAAACCACCGAGTGTCTGTCTGATAAGACCGCGAAAACGAGTCCTTACGAGCATATAACAACCGTGGTTTATCCCGGATGCGCACTGGACGGAACCTGTGGCACCGACAAAATGGCCTGCACAAAAGAAAACGATTGCCCTTGCCTTCGAGACATTTGTGATAACACCTGTGACTGGTGCAGGAATTGTACATTTGGTAACCCTACCGCCGGGCACCCCACCCCCTGCTACGGCGTCCCTCTCTACCGCCAATTTCTAATCAAGTCTGAAAATGAGGACATGAAACCGGACACCGGGAAGATTCGTATGATGGGGCCGTCCGTGTTCGGGCGCATTAACCTGACAACGAATAATGGAAAATACTACATCTCTACCACGGCTGGACCGATGCAGCAGAGCTCCACCCACCTCAAGAACATCTTCAGGAAGGGTGATAAATATTATGTCTTCCTGGTATATGCCAAAGGCAGTGCCAAGCAGACATACCAGATCTACATCGGGGAAAACGCCAACCTTGACACGATGCATCCGCAAAATGTGGAGGCTGTCGGAGCAAACCTGGCGACCAAAGCCCTGGCATTCGATAGCATTTGCGCAAAACTGGATTCCTCGTTATGTGAGCATGATATGACTACAAATACCGACTTCCCCAAAAAATGGGACAGGAAATATGACAGTGGCACGGGAATATTGACCGTCATGATGGACCTAAGCAATTTGGGTACCCACTTCGATAACGCCAAACAGGATATTTGTCAGCCCGGGACATTTTGTAAACCTTCGGGGAACAACTGCGAATGTGTTGATACGCTTGACCCTGAACTCAAAAAAGAGTGTGAAGAAGGTAAGATTTGCGAGGAATGGGCCGTCAAGGACGTCGATTGCCCCGTTTTTATGGTCGGTAGTGATAAGCTCTCCCGGTGCGTCGGGTTTTCATTCACGATTCCTAATGATGGACAATTCGCTTATAATAACAATCAAACTCCAGATCCAGATCCTAAACGACCCAACACGGACTGCTTTGATGTCATGCGTGGAGATTGGGACGTGCCTTGGGACTGCGTTGACAAATCTTTAGCAGAGGCTTGCGCAGACCCAGCTAACCGCCCAATTCCGATGACTCAGTTTTGCACCGACAATAAAACGCCTGCGTGCCCCACACCTACCCCCACACCTTAGGAACACCGGAGAGCGACATAATTTACGGATTGGGTGGAAACGACATAATCGAAGGCAGAGGTGGCAGTGACTGGATATCGGGAGGCCCCGGGCACGACGAGATCAGTGGCGGTAGGGGAGACGACATCATATTTGGCGGGGAGGTTATGACTTCCTAAAGGGCGGCGGCGGCAAAGACGAGCTTGACGGCGGCTCCGAGGCGGACGTTGTCAAGGGCGGCAGGGGTCAGGATTTCTGTGTCGAGGGGGAGAAGGTGAGGGCGTGCGAACAGTGATCTCGTAATCGGGTGAATATCCTCCCCTTTCTTAAAGGGGAGCTAGAGGGGATTGAAACCATTTCATCAGCGAGCGTCGAACCTAGAAGGAGGATTCACCTCATGGAACAGTTGGTCAAACTAATATTCGAATACTTTAGTATCATCCTACTTGTCCTTGCAGTTGTAGTGGCCTTAGTAACATACCCGTCTGGCGGAGGCACTCCGGGAGTTACAATCTCAGAAAACCTCTATCGCTGGATTTCCCTTCTCGGAGCTGGAGTAGTCGGGGTTTACGTATTTTTCGCACATGCCTTTTTTTCATCCATCACGGCTGAACAGATAGGATGGCAGACGAGTCCATTCCAGCACGAGGTTGCGGTGGCGAACCTCGGCTTCGGGATCCTGTGTATCCTTGCTTTCAGCGCAAGCTACGGCTTCCGGCTCGCGTCGGTCATCGGAATTTCAGTCTGGCTTTGGGGAGATGCAATCGTGCATATAAGGCAGATGATTATTGCGAAGAATTTTTCTCCCGGTAACGCAGGGCCGTGGTTCTGGTCGGACGTTCTTGTTCCCCTCATACTCATCTGGCTTATAATCAAATTGAAGAATCAACAACCCAAAGCGGCGGCTTTGACAAAATAGTTGATAAACGGGTGTCTGTACCCTTTGAATAAGGAGGTCATGTATGGCGCGAAGCAACAGGCGAGAATTCCTGCGGCAGGCCGCACAGGCTGGTCTGGCATTTAGCATCGGATCGCAGTTGGGTCCTTTGACCGGGTGCGGAGAGAGCGTTGATCAGGCCACCGGCCGTTACGACGCAATCATAATCGGCGGTGGAACCGCAGGGGTGATTGTAGCCGCCAAATTGCAAATGGCCAGTGGAGGAAGAAAGCGCATCCTGATAATCGAAGCAGGCGGACCGACCGTAGCAGCGATCGGCGGGACTGACTTTCCGCCGTGGCTGCCACCCGACCGCACCGACCTGACGATCTTCGACGTGCCGGGCGAATACTCTCAGATAGCGAACATGCCGCTCGGCGCCCCATACCAGCTCACAAACACCCCGTTCACCTATCAAGGAATCGGGATCGGAGGAAATAGTATGTTCAACGGCATGCTGTTCCAGACGAACCCCCCGCTGGTATTCGACCGTTTCTGGCCGGCAGGTTGGCGCTGGGACGACATCCGGCCCTACTTCAAGCGAGTACGCGAGAGTATCCCGGTGACCAATACTCCTTCGACCAACGGCATCCCACAGAACACCGGCCCGGCGATGATAGCCCACGCACTATATGCCGAAGCCGGCTGGGTGGAAGCGGATACGAGCCGGCCTTTCACCGAGCGGGGTGTATACAGCCGCCCCTATGTCGCCACACAAGGCGGCATGCGGGCGAGCCCAATCAGCGGGTACTTCGAAGCCGTCGATCCCTGCGGTGTGCCGCTAGAAGGCCTGGAGATCCTGGAGTTCGCCAAGGCCGAACGGATCGAATTCGATACAACCGGCAGGGCACTCGCCGTGCACTACAGCAAACGGAGCAGCCTGAACCAGCAGCTTCCGGGCACCCCGGGAACCGCAAGGTTGCGGCGTAACGGGCTCCTGGTGATGGCGGCAGGAGCACTCGTGACCCCCCGGCTGCTGCTCCTAAGCGGGATCGGCCCGAAAGGGCGTGAGACGGAAATCTTCCCCGGTCAATCACCGGCGCCGTTCGAAATCGACAATCCACAGGTCGGCGTCGGCGTCTTCGACCACGTGCTCACCATGCTGACCTATAGCTATGAAGGACCAGTACCCTACGAAGCCTACAATTACGGCGATTACTCCGGGAATGAATCAGACCTGCAGGCTTACCTGGAGGGAGGAAGAGGACCGTACGCCCAGTACCAGCCGGTGTCGATTCTGAATTACTCCTACCACTCCGATATACCGGAGGTCGAGGTCTTTATAAACCCGAATGGAGCCGGCAATCCCGGAGGTCCCTTTTATGGCCCAACCACCCTGTCTGCATTCGCGATGCTCCTGAATCCTAAGGCGCGCGGGCTCATCACGCTCGACGAAGATGGCAACGTGAAAGCGCCAAACATTTACCTGCCCGACACGGAGGAAGGCGAAGCCGATACCACCCTGATGACCCGTGCGGTGTTCGACCTCATCCAGCTCTTCCAGCAGGACGCGGGACTGAAGATCGTGTTCGGGCCTGGCAGCTCGAGCCATCCCAATCTGAATCCCGATAGTCTCTCCGATATCCGAAAGTATGTTACCGGCCCATCGCCGGTAGACGGCATCTTTTTCAACCGGCTGATCGTCAACCATTTCGGCGGTACCGCGGCGCTCAGCGACGGCTCTGGAGGCGTCGATCCAGAGACCCTGATCCTGCGCGGCACGGAGAATGTTGCGGTGGTCGATGCCTCGCTCATCCCGACGGTCGTGACGGCCCACCCGGTCGGTACCATCATGGCAATCGCAGACCGCGCCGGGGATATACTTGCGGCTCGCTGGATTTAACAATGCGCGTAAAGCCACGCCATGCGGGGTTGGAAAACCCCGCCTACCCTTGCTGTCATTCTCGCGGACGGTTGGCGGGAATCCATGCCTTTATTTCATCCTCCCCTTTTTGAAAAAGGGGAGTCAGTGGGGATCAGCAAATCCTCGGGGATGACAACGATAGTCAGGACATTCCTGCCCCGGTCGGCTTGCCCTCGCATTGCCCGTCCTTATATTAGAAACCGACTAATCTCACTGCTCTGACGTTAGGCACACTCATATCAAATTCAATCTTGACAAAGAAAGTCAAATTTTGTATTATTTAGTCTAAATTCTAGTCAACCAGAATGATAGCCTATCAGAGATGAAAATATTGCCTCTGTCCGAAGTCAAGATGAAATTAAGCGAAATCCTTGAAGAGGTCTCATCTAGGGACGTAGAAATTACAATTACCAGAAATGGCAAGCCAGTAGCAGTGATCGTTAGCACTGATGAATTTGAAAGTTGGAAGGAAACTCTAGCGATCCGCGCAGACGAGGAATTAATGTCAGAGATCCGAAAGGGTCTGGCAAATTCAAAGAAAAAGCACAAGCTATACACACTTGAGGAACTGTTTAAAGACTAGTCCTCCCTTCCTGACGCATAGATATGTCTTCGAGGGCCAAGCTGAGAATCTCTGAAGAGACCAGGGATTTAATCCGTCATATGCATCCGGACCTTAAGAAGAAGGTTCGATCGGCATTGTCCGAGATTATAGAGAACCCATTTAGCGGGACATCACTAATTGTGGAGCTTAAGGGTCTAAGGAGTTCGCGAGTTGGACGATTCAGGATAATTTATCGCCCATCACCGGAATCCATAGAAATTATTGCGATCGGACCCAGGCACATCATATATGAGGAAACATATAAGCTCATAAAGAAAAAAGAGTAAACAATCGTACTAAACGCAAAATATCGGCGAGGAATAACGATCATATTACAAGACGGTTCTTGTTAGTAGCCCTTCAGCGGAAATCCACATGCATTTGCCTATCGTTATCGATGACCGTATTTATCATCGATAGTCGGGACATTCCTGTCCGGAAATTCCATTTACAATCTGAGACATTCCAACTGCGAACTCCCTTTTTACAATCCTCCCCTTTTTGGAAAAGGGCCTGCCCTGAGCATGGTCGAAGGGGAGTCAGAGGGGATTAGATTCATCGTGGAGGACTGAACTCCTCCTCTACATCAAAAGGCATCCCAGATGTTGTATTCATGCGGGGTTGGAAAACCCCGCCTAGCCTTGAATTACACTATAAATTTAGGAATGTCTAAACCCGTTCACACTGAGCCTGTCGAAGTGTGGCGTAATTTATTTCAATCTCTTTTGTCTGTCTCGTTCTTTAACCCTTCGACAACCCTTCGACGAACCCGGGTCTCATTGTCGTCTATGTGCGGCGTTGGAAAACCCCGCCCATCGTTATTCATGACAGTAATCATTAATGTGAAACCTTTTTCAGTCACCTGAGTTTATGTTAATCAGACTACTTTATGGGAGGACTGTGAAATGAAAAGATTCTTCTTATTAGCAATTCTATTATCGATCTTACTGGTTCCGGCTACGTCGATGGCGAGATCAAATTTCTTCTTCAATATAGGCTTGGGCTTACCGCTTCCGGTCGTAGTAGCCCCGGCCCCGGTGGTTGTTGCGCCACCGCCGGTCGTCGTGGTCCCGGCCCCCGTTATTGTCGCGCCTCCTGTGTACGTTCGGCCCGGGCCTGTATACTATGGTCCTCCGGGGTGGTATCACGGCAGGAAGCGCGGTTGGTACAAATATCGATGGTAAGGCCTACTGTTATCGGGCGCTTTGTAAAGGATACGTCCACTCTGAAAATCTCTCTAAAAAAAAGTGCCGGTCCCCGGGAACACCCTTCAGGGGTTCGGCGTGGGAGCTGGCTACCACCGACACAAGACAGCATTCGTTGAAGAACCGTCAGCGACCTTGCACTCCCAGGAATCGCAATGCTGAGTCATAGGATTACAGCCACCGACGGCGCAATCGCTAGCTTGGGTGCAACTCGGCGATGGTCTGGCGCCCGCGAACAAGGCACCATCGTTAATGACACCGCTACAGTTCGCTCTTTGCTCGTCGTGACGGTATTCCGCCGGCAGCGTGCTGCAAAGCGGAATCGGACCCGATTCCGTAATCGGGACGTCCGTGCCGCCGGGCGCGAAGACGACGCGGTATGCCCTCGCGTCGCTAAAATATGTCTGCGGATCGTTGGGCCAGGTTAACCCCCTGGGCATTACCTCGTGGAACGTATCATCGCCTATGCATTCTTCCGGGCGATCGGTCACGTCGGTGCAGAGACCGAATGGAGGCTGGAAGGTCGGATTCTCCGAGAACGGGAGGGTACAGACGTCGGGTGGACAGTCCGGGTTTTTATTGAATGCCCGGCCCGCACACACAGACTGGACGCCGGGCCTTTGCCAGCATCCCGCGCTCTGAATACAGTCTGCGTCCGAGTTACACGGTCGATTATAGTTATGGGGGTCGCCTATGGGAACGACCGTGCAAAACGCGAGCCAATTATGGCAAACGCGACCTATCTCGGTATTAAAATCCGGCATACAGTCCTGAGGTGGTTCCCCCGGGCATCTGAACTCCGGCGGGCAACCCCCAGTCAATGCGCCCTGGAACTTGTACTGCCCACAATTCGAGAAGCAGGCCACAACATCTTCCGCCCCATCGCTACCCTTGATAAAGAAACTCAGTTGCTTGCGTCTGAGCTGGAACTCCGCGGGACACTCTGCCCGCAGATCCCCTCCACACTTCGAAAGGGGCAAGTTCGCCGAACCTAACCAATTCCCGGGATTGACCCCGGGGCCAGCCGTGTCGGAGTGCGGACCGACCGGCACAATATCCATATTGATGTTCACGCCATCCACTACACTGATATCCGGAGCCGCATTGTGATTAGTGTCGTCGAACGTCCACTCAGCAAGGGATTTCGCACCCGGGGGCGTGCGACCTGCCTTGCTGCAATCGTAGACGCCGCCGCAGTCGCCCGTCTCGCACTGAGCGAAGTTATGCTCGATGTCAAAACGGCAACCGGTTCGCGCCCAGAAGACCGGGCCCAGGCTACCCAAGGGTATGGTACGCTCCCATTCCTCCGGGATGTCCACGGTCAGCACTCCTCCGGATTCAATCACCCAGGTTCCCTCTCGCGGCAAAACGGATTTTGGAGGCTCATTAACCCTGTGCGCTGAGTTCGCAGCGGCCAGCAGCGTCGCGTCGGACTCGTTGACCAATTGCACCACATAGCGGCCTGGCAATGGCTCAGGAACGGGCAGCATCGCTTCAAAAGCTGCCCGCATTGTCTCGCAGTTTCCGCCTCCGCCTACGCCGGGTAGTGGCGATGTCCCGTCCTCATCCTCGCCGCAGCCCATATAAAGCATCAAAGCACTTATTATGATTATAAATTTAAGAGTAATTTTTATCATACCCGCGCTAATCTCCTTACTGAGTGTATCTTACTTAAGGCGTTGGGTAATCACATTTTTTTATCGTGAAAAAATCCCTGCCCCCACAAGTTAATGATCAGTATAATTCGCCATGCTGAGCACGAGCCTTTTCGTTATCGAATATCTCACAAAAATAAGCCAAAGTCAACCAGATACTCACTTCATATTCAAAGATAGGCGTCCTCCCCCATTCACATTCACGAATTACGACGCCCTCCCCACAGTCCCCGGACCAAAATAAAGCCTGGAAGCAGGAGATAAAATATAGGTCCTGACGGAGCAGTTCCAGCCGCCGCTATGGAACAACCACCACCACCTGTATCAAAGCCGTCCCCGCTCCCGGGTGGCCCTCCCGGTGCCCCCTGTACAAGAACCTGGATGCGATTATTGCCTGAGTCTGCAACATAAATATTTCCAGAGCTGTCTACTGCCACGCCTTCCGGAAGATTAAACTGGCCGTCCCCAGAGCCCCGGCTTCCGAACTTAAGAAGAAAATCCCCTTCAGAATCAAACTCCTGGATGCGAAAATTCTCTGAGTCGCCAACGAAAACATTGGCAGACGCATCCAGTGCCACGCCAGATGGTATGTCGAACTGGCCATCTCCAGAGCCCTGGGTTCCGAGCTTGAGAAGAAAATTCCCTTCAGAATCAAACTTCTGGATACGATTATTGTTACTGTCCACAACAAAAATATCCCCCCCCACATCTACCGCTATACCCTCCGGAGAATTGAACTGGCCATCCTCAGTACCAGGAGTGCCGAACCCGCGAAGGAAAGTCCCCTCAGGATTAAATATCTGAATACGATGGTTGCCGGTGTCGGCCACATAAATATTGCCAACGCTATCGACCGTAATCCCCTCTGGTATAAAAAACTGACCATTGTCAAACCCTTGATCGCCAAATTTGAGAAGCCATCTGCCATTGCGATCAAACTTCTGAATGCGATTATTGAACGTATCCGCAACATAGATATTGCCAGCGCCGTCCACCGCCACGCCAAATGGAAGATTAAACTGGCCGTCCCCAGAGCCCTGGCTTCCGAACTTGAGAATGAATTCCCCGTTAGAATCAAACTTCTGGATGCGATTATTCTGTTCGTCTGCGACATAGATACCACCACCACATGCCGCGACCGCTACGCCGGTTGGTGAAATAAACTGGCCGTCTCCAGAGCCCCTAGAGCCGAAATTGAGAGGAGCATCAATTAGGACAAACTTTTGGATGCGAAAATTCTGTGAGTCGACAACGAAAATATTGCCAGACGCATCCAGTGCCACGCCAGATGGTATGTTGAACTGGCCATCCCCAGAGCCCTGGCTTCCGAACTTGAGAATGAATTCCCCGTTAGAATCAAACTTCTGGATGCGATTATTGTTACTGTCCCCAACATATATATTCCCGCACGCATCTACCGCTATACCCTCCGGAGAATTGAACTGGCCATCCTCAGTACCAGGAGTGCCGAACCCGCGAAGGAA
>JBAUII010000068.1:0-68907 GCA_049682815.1 Thermodesulfobacteriota bacterium
CATCTTGTCCCACCAACACGTCAACCGGCCTACCCAAAACCTTCGTTCCCTGGAGCCAGCCTGTTGCGAAGTCTTCAATTGCCTCAGGTTTACCGTCTTTAATCCGGATCCGTACAAGCTTATATCCAGTTGGAACTGACCTGTTCCACGAACCGTGATAAGCGACGAATAGGTCTCCTTTGTATTCTTCGGGAAATTGATCCGCACCATAGAACGTGAGTCCTAGCGGAGCAGAGTGAGCCTGTAATTCAACTATCGGAGCAATGGTATTTTTGCATCTAGGGCGGAAGTTAAATTCAGGATCCGGGATTTTATCGCCGAAACAATAGGGCCATCCGTAATCCTTTCCTTCCTTAACTAGGTTTACCTCATCTGGTGGTAAATTATCCCCTAACAAGTCTCTTCCGTTTTCACTGGCCCACATTTCCCCCCTGACGGGATCCCAGGCCAGGCCTACGGAGTTTCTCAAACCCGATGCAAACACCTTAACATCACTTCCGTCGGGATTGAATTGTAGAATTGCCGCTCGCCGTCTGTCTTTCTCTTCACAGATATTACAGGATGACCCAATGCATACGTACATCTTCCCATCCGGACCAAAGTTAACTGTCCTTGTAAAGTGCCCGCCAGTAGGGAGGTCTGGAACAATTATTTCTTCCTTACCCGGTCTGGAATTAATGCCGTTATACTCATAGCGTACAATCTGATTGGTCTTACCAATATAGAGGTAACCCTTGTAAAAGGCTATGCCATGCGGACTATTTAGTCCTTTTAAAAATGTAATCTTTTCATCCGATTTGCCGTCTTTATCTTTATCAGGAATTGCAACGACTCCTCCCTCTCTTATGATAGTCGCGAAAAGAACGCCGTCTGGACTGAATGCCATAAATCTTGGGCTGCCGAGGCCGGTGGCAAATTCTTCAATCATAAATCCTTCTGGTAGTTGGATTTTGTCGGCGAAAGAGAAAAGATCCCCTGGAAATAACATAAAGTATAAAAATATAACTGAGGCAACAGCACAGGTTCTCATCGAAATTATTCTAAGGTGAATGATTTATTTATCAAGGTTGTAAGATTTACTCGGGACTGGAAAGTCCCGACTATCGTTTACGCCTATTTTCTATCACAATAGGCGGGGTTTTCTGACCCTGCCTTCCCATTCTTATTGTTATTCTGAATCCTGCCCGAGCCCGCCTTAAGCCCCGAGTAAAGTCGAAGGATTATTTCAGGATCTAATGAAAATAAGAAATGCTGGGACTGTGCTCCTCCCGTTGTAAATCAAGCATCCGAGGGGTTGAACCACAAACGCTGACAAGAAGGAACTATAATTATTGATGGCGTTAGAGAACGATTTATGCTGTACAATCGATCACTTTCATGCATTCTATGTTCGGTGACCCTAATGTCATTCTGAACTCGTTTCAGAATCTAATTCAGCATGTCTAAAGGTTACGTCTATATGATGTGCAACAAAGCACTAACCACCGTTTATACCGGCGTCACAAATAACTTGGAAAGAAGGGTTCTTGAACATAAATTAGGAGAAGGCTCTAAATTCACGACCAAGTATAAATTAAGTATTCTAATTTATTTTGAGGAGTATGAAGGTATCAACGAGGCAATAGCAAGAGAGAAACAAAAAAAACTGGCATAGAGAATGGAAATGGAGTTTGATAAAATCGGAGAACCCAGAGTTAAAGGATTTATCCGAGGATTGGTATGAAAAATTAGATCCTGAAATAAATTCAGGATGACATTAGCATAGGCGGGGTTTTCTAACCACGCTAGATTTCCCCGAAACTGGAACGTCCCGACCATCTCTTCAATCCACTCAGAGGGTAAAAGAAAGATTGCTTGATACGTGAGGAGTCATCTTGAAAACCCGCGAAAAGGCTTCGATTATACTATCGTTCACTTCGGACATATCAATATCCTTTTTGTTACCTGACAGCTCTTTTATCGATGTCATTTTGATGCCCGGAATCCCGCAAGGCACTATCATCGCGAAGTAAGATAAATCCGTATTTACATTAAGAGCAAATCCATGGTAGGTCGTCCATTTCTTCACACCAATCCCGATTGATGCAATCTTTTCATCTCCCACCCAGACCCCGGTATAATCCGTTTTTCTCTCACCTGTAATGTGAAAATCGCGCAGTGCGTTGATGATTACCTCTTCTATGTTTCTCAAAAAGAGATGAATGTCACATTTATGATTATTCAGATCCAGAATCGGGTAGCCGACTAATTGTCCGGGTCCATGATATGTGATGTCGCCTCCTCTGCCCACAGTTTCGAAATAGATACCACTGTTCTTCAGTTCCTCTTGGTCCTTCAGGAGATGTTCAGTTTTGCCTCTTCTCCCCAATGTAAAGGTCGGAGGGTGCTCTAACAGTAAAAGAGTATCCCCGACCTCGCCATGCCTTATTTTGTTGAGGAGTGATAGCTGCAGTTCCAGGGCCTCATTATAGTTCACAATACCTAACTTATCAACGGTAAGAACCCTCATGCGTCTAGTAGCCTGCATCCTGCATCGTGCATCCTGCATCGTGCATCCTTACATATTCCGGGCCCGCTCTAATGCCGATAAAGCGGCCTCCATTACTGCCTCTGACAGAGTGGGATGGGCGTGTGGTGTTAATGCAATCTCCAGTGGAGTTGCCTCCAACGTCTGTGCAACTCCGATTTCCGCGATGAGTTCTGTTGCGCCATGACCAATAATATGCGTACCTAGAATTTCACCTGTAACTGAATCTGATATTATCTTAACAAAACCATCAGTTTCGCCCATCGCAACTGCTTTCCCCGAAGCTCTAAATGGGAACTTGCCAACTTTAATCTTGAGCCCTTTCTCCCTGACTGCATCCTCGGTAAAGCCGACGGAGGCTATTTCTGGCTGGCAGTAAACACAGCTCGGTATCCTGTCATAATGCACCCTGCTTCCTTTCTGTCCAGAGATCAATTCAACTGCGGTGATACCCTCTTCTGAAGCCTTGTGAGCGAGGAGGGGTGGTCCGATCACATCGCCAATTGCGTACACATTGCTGCAGGTTGTTCTATAAGAGCCATCGGTCCTTATGAACCCTTGTTCGTTAAGCTCTATATTCAAATCCTTTAACCCCAGATCATCGGAGTCTTTATAATAGCTCAACGATGTCGGGGCGGTATTAGCTACAGCCTTTCGACCAACCGCTACCAGTAGTTTTGAAGCTTCAATTACCTTTAACTCTTTACTTGACGTGTCCTCAACAGTTACATTAAGCAAACCCTTTAACTGTTTGTAACTATCATATTTTGTGCCTGTTAAGACCATAATACCTGATTTCTTGAATATCCTCTCAAGCTCCGAAGCTACTTCAGAATCTGCCCCGGGGAGTAGATGGCTTTCCATCTCTACAAGTGTAACCTTGCTCCCAAATGAATTATATACATACGCGAATTCCGCTCCTATATAACCTCCTCCTATGATGACAATCGATTTGGGGAAATCCTTTGACATTATTGCTTCATCGCTGGTGATCACGAGCTTTCCATCTATTTCAAGCCCAGGGAGTGTCTTAGGCACAGAACCCGTAGCTATCAGCACGTTCTCAGCCTCGATCTCATTCTGGTTTTTGTTTCCTATGATTCCTATTTTATTTCTCGTGATTAACTTACCCGTACCCTGCAGGTGGGCGATTCCGTTTTTCTTAAGGAGAAATTCCACACCTTTAGATAAAGTGGATGAAGCTTTTCGGCTCCTGTCGATAACTTTTGAATAATCAAAGGAAAGCCCCTTGACGTTGATTCCATAGGAATCCGATCTCTTAAAATACTCATATAACTCGGCGGACTTGAGGATCGCTTTTGATGGAATGCATCCCCAGTTAAGACAAACTCCGCCCGGCTTATCCCTTTCAATGACAGCAACCTTCATCCCCAATTGTGCCGCTCGAATCGCTGCAATATAACCGCCCGGCCCCGATCCTATCACCGCTAAATTATATTTTTCCATCGCCCTAGTATTATAGCTATAGATTATTGATGGTCAATTTCCCACTTTTTTATTTACATTCCGGAATAGGTATAATAGGATAAAATTGAATAAATATACCGATCACTTAAGATAATAGTCGTGGTTACGGTCTAGGATATTTATATTAACTTATAAAAAAGCAGTAAGATGAGCCGATTTGTAGAAAAAGATAAAGAAATTTCTCAGGATGAAGCAATCGAGACACAGGAGTGGATTGATTCACTTGAGCATGTTATAAGGACCCGCACACCCGAGAGGGTAAAACGCCTGATCAAGCAACTACACATCCATGCGAAGAAAGCAGGAATCGATGCCCCATACGCCGCGAACACACCCTATATAAACACAATACCCGCGGATAAGCAACCCCCATTTCCAGGTAGTCGTGAAATAGAACGTCGAATTAAGAGTCTGATTCGCTGGAATGCCATGGCTATGGTCGTCAGGGCTAACAGAATAGAAGAGGGGATTGGTGGACATATTTCGACTTATGCGTCTACGGCAACACTTTTTGAAATTGGTTTCAATCATTTCTTTCGAGCCAAGAGCGAGGAACGCGAAGGGGACATTATTTATTTTCAGGGCCATGCATCTCCCGGGATTTATGCCAGAGCATTTCTTGAGGGGCGTCTTTCAATTGAACAATTGGAGAATTTTCGACGGGAGTTAAAACCAGGGGGTGGATTGTCATCCTATCCCCATCCGTGGTTAATGCCAAACTTCTGGCAATTCCCTACAGTCTCTATGGGACTGAGTCCGATTATGGCGATCTACCAGGCAAGGTTCAACCGTTATCTTGAGGATCGCGGGCTTAGAAAGCCATCAGACGCAAAGGTGTGGTGTTTGATGGGGGACGGAGAAACCGATGAACCTGAATCTCTGGGTGCAATTACCTTGGCAGCAAGGGAGAAATTGGATAATCTGATTTTCGTAATAAATTGCAATTTGCAGAGATTGGATGGCCCCGTTCGCGGCAACGGCAAAATAATACAGGAACTTGAGACGATCTTCAGAGGAGCAGGCTGGAACGTAATTAAGGTGATATGGGGAAGTGACTGGGATGCGCTGCTAGCCAAAGATCACCACGGAGTTCTCGTCAATCGTATGGAGGAAGCTGTCGACGGCGATTATCAAAAGTATATAGTCGAATCGGGGAAATACATCCGTGATCACTTTTTTGGTACTGACCCTCGGCTTTTGGAGTTGGTGAAAAACCTGTCTGATGAACAACTACAAAAACTTAGGCGAGGGGGGCATGATCCCGAAAAGGTGTATGCCGCCTTCAAGGCTGCGATAGATAATACAGGCTCACCAACTGTGATCTTGGCTAAAACAATTAAGGGTTATGGACTTGGCGAGAGCGGTGAGGGTCGGAATATAACTCATCAACAGAAGAAATTAAATGAGGAAGAGCTCAGGGAATTTCGAACTCGTTTTGGTATTCCTATCTCTGATGAAGAAGTTTCCAAGGCGCCATTCTATAAGCCTCCCGATGATAGTCCCGAAATCAAATATCTTCATGAAAGGCGGAAGGAACTCGGCGGATATATACCTGATAGGTCGGTTAACTACGAGCCTCTCAAGACTCCTTCTGAAAAGCTTTTTGAAGAATTTCATAAGGGATCCGGTGATAGAGGTGTTGCAACGACTATGGCATTCGTAAGAATGCTTTCTAAGTTGCTCAAAGATGAACAGATTGGGAAACTGATAGTTCCTATTATCCCGGATGAGGCTCGTACTTTTGGGATGGAATCTCTATTTCGCCAAGTTGGCATTTACTCTCATGTTGGACAACTCTATGAGCCTGTTGATAAGGATACCCTTCTCTATTATAAGGAGGCCCTCGATGGGCAGATTCTCGAAGAGGGTATTACGGAGGCTGGTTCAATGTCCTCATTTATTGCAGCGGGCACCGCATATGCCACTCACGGTATAAACATGATACCTTTCTTCGTTTTTTATTCCATGTTTGGTTTTCAAAGAATTGGCGATCTTATGTGGGCTGCCGGTGACATGAGGTGTCGCGGATTTTTGATTGGCGGAACCTCCGGTCGCACGACATTGGCCGGCGAAGGGTTGCAACACCAGGATGGTCACAGCCACCTCTTAGCGTATTCTGTCCCAAACTTAAAGACCTACGATCCAGCATTCGCTTACGAGATAGCCGTAATCATAAGGGACGGTATACGTCGTATGTATGAAGAGCAGCAGGACATATTCTATTATCTGACCGTAATGAATGAACCCTATCTTCAGCCCCCCATGCCCAAAGGGATAAAGGAGGGTATTTTGAAGGGAATGTACAAGGTTAAGGCATCTGAAAACACAGACGCTAAGCGCCACGCCCAGATACTTGGAAGCGGGTCAATCCTGAATGAATCCCTTAAGGCCCAGAAGATCCTTGAAGAAAGGTATGGAGTAGCCGCCGATGTTTGGAGCGTGACCAGTTATAAGGAACTCTATAGGGATGGCCTAGATGTTGAGAGATGGAACATGTTGCATCCGTCGGAGATAAACAAAATACCGTACATTACTCAATGCCTTGGCGACGCACCCGGTGTTTTCGTTGCCGCTACCGATTATGTGAAGGCACTCCCAGATTCTATCTCCCAATGGCTTCCACGGCCCCTTGTCTCACTGGGAACAGACGGCTTTGGCAGAAGCGGTAGTCGATCTGCCCTGCGTGACTTTTTCGAAGTTGATTCTAGGTTTATAACTTTGGCGACTCTTGCTGCACTCGCGCGAGAGAAAAAAATCAATACGGATATAGTTCAAAACGCTATAAAAGACCTAGAAATCGAGCCAAACAAACTAAATCCAATGATTTCTTGATACTGACGATGACCTATGGTGACTGAATTCAGATTGCCTGAGCTGGGCGAAGATATAGCGACAGGGGA
The DNA here is from genome assembly GCA_049682815.1 of Thermodesulfobacteriota bacterium. Classification (GTDB taxonomy): domain Bacteria; phylum Desulfobacterota_D; class UBA1144; order Nemesobacterales; family CSP1-2; genus DASWID01. Next base: position 6,916 of record JBAUII010000068.1, read on the forward strand.
CGTCATAAACGTTTATGTCTCTGTCGGTGATAAAATCTCGAAAGACCAGCCCATTATGGAAATTGAAACAGACAAGGCGACGATTGAGGTTCCGGCACCTGTAAGTGGTGTTATAACTGGAGTGCACGTAAAGGAGGGAGAAACGATAAATATAGGACAATTATTAGTTACCATAGATGAATCTGGGGAAGAAGAAAAAGAAGCGCCCGAAGTTAAAGAAGCGATTCAGGAAGAAGTAGAAGTATCAGCCGAAGAAAAGATTGAAGCTAAAAAGAAGAAGACGGTAGAGAAGATTGCGGAAGTAAAAACTGAAGCTGAACCAAAAGGAAAAGACGAGACAGAGATTGAAGAAAAAGAATACGAAGAAGAAGCAGCCTCGAAGGAAGAAGAGGGCAAAGTCGTAGAATTTGCTCGATCGTCTCAAGCAGGTGTCGAGAAACAGGCTCCAAGAAAACTCGTCCCGGCCTCACCGTCGGTTCGCAGATTGGCTCGTGAGATCGGAGTGGATATCAATCAGATTAAGGGTTCAGGTGCGGGGGGACGGATTTCGGAAGAAGATGTAAAAAATTATGCAAGCAAAGAGATTTCAAAGACTGGCCCAGAAGAAATTCAAGTGGGAAAAGCAGATATATCTTTACCTGATTTTACAAAATGGGGAGAAATAGAGCGGAAGCAGATGTCCAAGGTAAGACGACTAACGGCAGAGCGGATGACATCTGCCTGGCGGGCGCCTCATGTAACCCAGCATGACAAGGCCGATATTACGGAGTTAGAGAAAACAAGGAAGCTCTTCGGCAGGGAAACAGAAAACGCCGGTGGAAAACTGACTGTCACCGCTATTTTAATCAAGGTAGTCGGCTCTGCGCTTAAGATCTTCCCTCAATTCAACGCCAGCGTAGATATGACAAACAGCGAGGTAATCTACAAGAAATATTATAACATCGCCGTCGCAGTGGACACCGACAGAGGACTTCTAGCACCCGTCATAAAGAATGTGGATAAGAAGAATTTGATTGGAATTTCCTCAGAGCTTACGCAATTGTCCGAAAAAGCGAGGAATAAGAAAATCACGGTCGAAGAATTGCAGGGAGGGACTTTCACCATTAGCAATCTTGGCGGACTCGGGGGCACTTATTTTACACCGGTTATCTATTCTCCGGATGTTGCTCTGCTTGGGGTATCGCGCTCTAAAATAGAACCGGTCTTTATTGACGACAAATTTGAGCCTCGCCTAATGTTACCGCTTTCACTATCTTATGATCACCGAATTATAGATGGCGCAGATGCAGTTCGATTCTTGCGGTGGATTGTCGAAGCCTTGGAAGAGCCTTTCAAGCTTGTACTTGAAGGATGAATTTATTCAGCCACATATACACACGAAAATTACTTATATACAGCATAATTATCTTAAATTAAATAATTGGATTTATGTCAATTAGTGAAAATTCGTGCTAATCTGTGGCTTCAATTTTATCTTTTCAAATTGAAGTGATGAGTAAAGAAATGAAATCAACACAAGTTGCCGTTATAGGTGGTGGACCAGGTGGTTATCCCGCCGCTTTCCTGGCTGCCGATCTTGGATTGAAGGTGACTTTAATCGACAACGAAGCTAACCCGGGAGGGGTATGCCTTTACCGCGGGTGCATACCTTCCAAGGCGCTGTTACATGCTGCAAGAGTGATAACCGAAGCAAAGGAGGCGTCAAACTGGGGGATCGGCTTTTTGGAGCCTGTTATAGATATCGATAAACTTCGTAATTGGAAGGATAACGTGGTTCAAAAGATGACGGGCGGGCTCGGTCAGCTATCAAAGCATCGGAGGATCACCTACATACAGGGTCACGCCAAATTCTCGGATAAGAAGACTCTAAAGATACAGAATCAAAATGGAAGCGAATTATTAAGCTTCGAGAATGCAATCATAGCTACCGGTTCGCGCCCTGCCAATCTTCCCAATCTTCCAATCGATTCTCGGCGCATACTCGATTCTACAACTGGGTTGGAATTGCCGGAAATTCCCAAGAATATGCTTATAGTGGGAGGAGGCTACATAGGGCTTGAACTCGGAACCGTCTATGCGGCGCTTGGCACGAAGGTCTCTGTTGTGGAAATGACATCAGGTTTAATGCCGGGTGTTGATCGGGACCTTGTCTTGGTTCTTTCAAAGAGGTTGGAGAAGATTTTTGAGTCCATCATGCTGGACACCAAGGTAGTCGATATGAATGAAGAGAAATCTGGAATGAGGGTCAAACTTGAGGGCTCCAATGTTAAAGGCAGCGAACAGATATTCGATAAGGTTCTGGTCTCGGTCGGAAGAAGGCCGAATTCTGAGAGTCTCGGTCTGGAAAATACGCGTATAAAAACCGATCCGGAAGGCTTCATCGAGGTTGACGAGCAGCGAAGGACTTCTGAACCCACGATATTTGCGATAGGGGATGTTGCGGGCGAGCCGATGCTGGCACACAAGGCAACGCATGAGGGTAGGGTAGCAGCAGAGGTGATTGCGGGATACAACGTCGCTTTTGAGCCCAATGCAATACCGGCGGTGGTATTCACAGACCCCGAGATAGCCTGGTGCGGTTTGACTGAGACAAACGCGAAAACGGAAAATCGTCCGGTAAAAATTGCCCGGTTCCCTTGGGGGGCTTCCGGCAGGGCAACGACCCTGGATCGAAACGACGGAGTGACCAAGCTGATAGTAGACCCGGAGACTGAACAGATCCTGGGAGTAGGTATTGTCGGAACAGGAGCCGGGGAATTGATCGCAGAGGGGGTATTGGCCGTCGAAATGGAAGCGAATGTGTCAGACCTTAAGTTGACGATACACCCTCATCCGACCCTTTCAGAGACGATTATGGAGTCCGCTGAGGTTTTTTTCGGACAGAGCACGCACATCTATCGTCCTAAAAAGATTAAAATGGAAAAGTGATATATTGCGTGGATAGCCTTTGGTTAAGTAAGCTTTCCCATAAATTAAATCCTTCACGTATCTTCGTGGAGTCAGGCACTGTAGTGACATAATCCGTATCTTATGCGAGAATCGTTTTCGTTGAATTTTTTGTGTGTGAATAATATAATATATGGTCACGTCATTCTTTTTTCTGGGGGATGCTTACTCAAAGCAAGTTCCCGAAAAAAATTAGGAAATTAACGGCATGAGGTGGGTCTCCGAAAATAAGGTTTACTTCCGGTTCGGAATTTCCGTACTTTGTCTAGTCATAATCGTCTTCTTATCCTACCGGTCTACGTCCCAACAAATTAAGAATGAAGCTGCAGAAGATCAAACATATGAGGCACTTATAAAACTCCAACTTATATTCTCATATCTAAAAGATGCCGAAAGCGGAGCACGGGGCTATGTTATCACTGGGATAGAATCCAATCTGGAGCAGTATTTTCATGCACAACAGAAAATTGAAAGGGAAATTAGTGAAACTCGCCGCGCCTTAGGCGATAGTCCGAGCTTACTTTTGAACTTAGTTCGCCTTGAATCTCTGATTTCGGAAAGACTAAATTTGATTAACCAGACTATTGAGCTTAGGAAGAAATATGGATTTGAGGCAGCAAAGCAATTGTTAATGAAAGGTAGAGGAAATGAACTTTCGGATTATATCCGAGATGCGATCAATCAGATCGAGAACGAAGGAATCACGTTGTTGAGAAGTCGAGTGGGTGAAGAAGAGGAAAGTAAAAGACTCATGATCTTGGTCTATGCGGTGGGAATCCTTCTGGCTATTCTATTCGCCGGATTATCAATCACCACCATCAGACGCGACCTCACCAAGCACAGGCAGGCTGAGACAGAACACCAAACTCGTGAAAAGCATCAGCAAGCCCTGGTTGAACTAGGTCAAGTTGCACTAGGAGGTACCGACCTCTTAATGCTGATGAATGAGGCTGTATCGCAGGTTGCCAAAACCCTTGAGGTAGAATATGTCAAGATTTTGGAGCTCCAACCAGACAGCGACTCTTTGCTGCTTCGAGCGGGTGTGGGATGGAAAGATGGATTAGTAGGCCATGCGACGATTGGTGTAGGTGTTGAATCGCAGGGGGGCTTTACTCTCGTTTCCAAAGAGCCAGTGATTATGGATGACATTATCAAGGAAAACAGATTTTCTGCGCCGCCACTGCTCAAAGATCATAATGTAGCGAGTGGCATAAGCACAACCATCCATGGTAAGGAAGGGCCCTATGGGGTATTGGGCGCTCACAGCGTAAGCAAAAGGACATACACGAAAGATGAAATTCACTTTCTTCAGTCTGTTGCAAATTTGATTTCTGAGGCGGTTGAGCGCAATCGCGTTCAAGATGAGCTAAGGATAACAAATAGTATTATGGAATCGGTTAATAAGTCGTCTAAACTTGTTGGTGTTTTTGAAACTGCGATAGATAGGGTTTTGGAATTAACGGATATAAACATAGTCGGTATATATTTAATAGATGAAGCTACAAATGAGGCAGTACTTGAGGCTCACAGGGGATACAGTGGTGCATATATAGAGAGAGCGGGGAGGATACCATATCCTAAGGGTGTGACGTGGAAGGTTATCGGCACAGGTGAGACCTATGTCGTCCAGGATGTGTCGATTGATCCATACGTTGGCGAAGCCGGTAGGGACGGTGGGTTTCAAAGCTTTCTGTCCGTGCCGATAAAAGTAGGAGAGAGAGCGATAGGTGCTATACATTTTCATAGCTTCAAGAGGAATTATTTTGGCAGAAGGGAGATAGACCTTCTCAATTCTATAGGGACACAGATTGCAATAGCGGTATCGAAGGCAAAACAGACTGAGGACTTGAAGTTAATCAATGAAGATCTACATACTCTAAATGTAATAACTACATCTGTTCATAAGTCTTTAAATCTTGAAGAGGTATTAAATATTGCTCTGGACAAGGTGGTGGAGATAACCGAGTTTGATATCATCATGGTTTATCTTGTGGATGACGAAACTAACGAGGCGGTGCTAAAGGTACACAGGGGTCTTACAGAAGACTATATAGAGAGGGCAGGGAGGATAGCATATCCAAAGGGTGTGACATGGAGGGTTATCAAGTCGGGCGAGCCTCACTATAGTGAAGATGTTCAAAAAGACCCTGACCTTGGTCCTGCCGGTAAGGCATTGGGTCACCATACTCACGTGTCAGTGCCTATGATACAGGAAAATAAAACAATAGGCGTAGTAAATTTTGCAAGTCGAAGGGTGTTAGGGCTTAGTTCGCGAGATATAAATCTCCTCAATGCCATAGGGAATCAAATTGGGACATCAATGGTGCAGGCATCATTGTATGAAAGATCCCAGAAGCAATCAGAAGAGTTAAGAGGACTATATAGGGATTTGGATGAGAGACGTAAAGACTTGGAAATAGTAAATACTATAACTCAAGCTGTGCATAAGTCCCTCGACTTGATGGAGATCTATGAGATTGCTCTGGATTCGGTTGTTGATCTAGAAGATGTGGATATGGCAATGATTTATTTAGTGGACGAAGATAGAAAAGAGGCTATTCTCCAGGCCCAGAGAAATCTTCCCCAGGATTACATAAATCGGGCGGGGAGGATACCATATCTCAAAGGAACTACCTGGCATGTTATTAACAAGGGGGAAGTAGTCCATATTGAAGATATACAGAAAGATCCAACGGTCGGTCCTGCGGGTAGAGAGATAGGACATCATAGTGCATTAGGGATACCATTAAAAATAGAGGAGAAAGTTATAGGAGTGTTCTGGTTTCTGAGTTATAGGGAACATAAATTTGATAAGCAAGAGATAGATCTACTTTCTTCTATCGGAGATCAAATCGCTACAGCCATAGCAAAGGCAAAACTTTACCAAGACTCTAATAGGAGGCATGAGCAGATTGAGTTAGTGTATGAGCTTTCAAAGTCCCTAAATATGGATCTTTCCCTCGATGTAGTCCTAAGTAAGATAATCGAAGTTGCAAGGCAATTAGTAAAGGCTCGTTATTCCGCATTGGCAATATTTGATGAAAATAACAAAATAAGCCGATTTACCACTAACCTAACGCCTGAAGAGATCAATTTAATTGGAACGTTACCTGAGGGGAAGGGTCTCTTGGGAGAGTTATTCAGAGACGGTAAATTATTGCGTTTGGACGATATCACAAAGCACCCCAGAGCCGTTGGATTTCCCCCTAATCACCCTCCTATGAAAACCCTTTTGGGTGCACCTATTATAATGAAAGGACATACCATAGGCGCCCTTTACTTAACAGAAAAGGAAGGTGGTATGCCATTTGACAAGGATGACGCGGAACTCGTCGGGACCCTTTGCTCTGCAGCAGGGATTTCATTAGAGAATGCAAGGCTGTTTAAGAAGATTGCCGACTCGGAAAGTGAATTAAAAGAGGCGAATGAGAGACTCTTGGAACTCGACGAAATGAAAGACGAATTTATATCGATGGCATCACACGAGCTCAGGACTCCTCTAACCGCCATCAACTCCTTCATTTCTATGCTGTTAGACGGGGACTACGGCAGTCTACCCCCGGAAGCAGTGGAAGCATTGGCAGACATGAATACGGCTGCAAAACGATTAATAGGTTTGACTAATTATATGCTGGACGTATCAAGGATTGAGGAGGGAAGATTACAATTCAAAATATTCGATTTCGATATTGGGGAAGTTTGTGAAAAGGTAATAAATGACCTAACACCTATAGCCGAGGGGAAAGGGCTAACGATAGAATACCAGAAACCACCGTTGGGAGGAACGCTGCTGGTGTCAGGCGACAAGTTTAGAGTTGAACAGATTATTGTTAACCTTATCGACAATGCTTTGAAATATACGGATAGCGGGAGCGTCGCTATAAGTCACCACGATAATGGCCCCCTTATAACTACCCATGTGATTGATACAGGAATCGGAGTCCCACAACAACATCAAAAGCTTCTTTTTCAAAAGTTTCGTGCGGTACATCATTCGCTTTCGGACCAATATAAAGGGGGGACAGGCATGGGTCTCTATATATGCAAGCTGTTACTTAGTGAAATGAAGGGTGATATATTGCTCGAAAAAAGTGAATTGGGACAGGGAAGCACATTTTCCTTTTCCCTACCAAAAGCCAAGACCTAGGTTGATCTAGATTGATAACGCCTTTTAAAAATTGAGTAAGAACTGGAATCTTAAAGTTTTTATGAAGTATAAAACTTTTGGAAGGTTATAAGAGATGATGCATTAAGGGCTTCTTTGAGATAATATAAAATAGGAGGTGAAAGTTTTAAGATGGCAAAAATTTTACTTGTTGAAGATGACGAGCTCCTCATTAAGGCATACAGAAGAAAGCTCGAGATAGCACAATATGAAGTAGAGACAGCCGTCGATGGGGTAGAAGGATTAGAAAAGGCAAAACAATTAAAACCAGATTTAATCCTACTTGACATTCTTATGCCCCGACTTAATGGAATAGAGGTCTTAAAAAGGATTAAGGCCGATCCTGAACTAAAAGCAATACCGGTTATAGCGCTCACCAACGTAGCAAGTAGTGAGAATACAGAGGAGTGCTTGCGGGCAGGATGTGTAAGTTACATTATTAAAAGTGGCACTATTCCCAGCGATGTTCTCAAGGAGGTCAAAAGAGTTCTGGAGTGAGGCTAAGCATGGAAGGTGCCGGAAAATTTAAAATCCTAATTATAGAAGACGACCCGATGATTCGGAAGGTATACCATGATAAACTCACTAAAGAGGGTTATCATGTGGACCTTGCAAGTAATGGTGAGGAGGGGATTAATAAGGCATTGAATAGCAAGCCTGATTTAGTTCTTTTAGATTTAGTCCTTCCAAAAATAAATGGTTTTTACGTTTTATCTGAACTCAGAAAAAACCCCAAGACTCTGATTACACCCATCATAATTCTAAGTAACAGAGGTAGGGAAGATGAAATAGAAAAAGGGCTGAAGCTCGGGGCGGACGATTATCTTGTAAAGGTTTTCGCAACTCCGATGCATGTCGTAGAGAAAATTCAGAAACACCTTGCAATGGCGAGATCGAGACCGTATAGCAGGCCCGGTGTTGGCAGCTACCGCGTAGCTATTGAACCTTCCAAGTTCGATGCCCCACATCTCGCACACGATTTTGGCGTTAATGATTCATATTCCTGTAATCAATGTGGAAGTCAAATATTTTTAGAAATCACATATGATCACACCTTTTCAGGTTCTGGAAATCGCTTCTTCGCACAGTTTAGTTGTCCCAGGTGTAATAAGATCTATTAAGGACGAATAGTAACGAGGTAAAAATCTGGATTAAAACTATCCGCTGCGGGGTTTTAGGTTTTATTACATAAGGGAGTGTACCATCCAATGATTCGAAATCTGGGAATCTCAATCCTCTTACTATCCACTTTTTTAATCCTCGTTTCACAGCCTGCGTCTGCAAAAGAGCCCGAAAATCTCCATACCTTAAAGCAGGCTGTAATCTTCTACCATGATTCCGGCGAATATAATTATGATCAGGAGGCGGTTGCGCAAAAAGCGCGTGATTATCTTGAGATGAGAATCAGTCAGGATACAAACAATCAAAAGTTAGCGATTGTTTTTGATATAGATGAAACGGCTCTCTCGAATTACCAGCACATGCTGAAATTGAATTTCGGCAGGATCCCCCAACTTGTGGTTGAAGACATAGAAAAGGCTGAGGATCCTGCGATTGAAACTACCTTCAAGCTCTATGAATATGCAAAAGAGAAAGGGGTTGCGATATTCTTTATAACAGGTCGCCAAGAGAGGCTTAGAGACGCTACTCAAAAAAATCTTAAATCCGTAGGATACGTAGAGTGGGACGGCTTGTATCTTAAGCCAAATGATTACAAGGAAAAATCTGTGATCTCATATAAAAGCTCGACTAGAAAAAGGATTCAGGAAGAAGGGTACATTATAGTGGTTAACGTTGGAGATCAGTTCAGCGACCTGGCTGGAGGTTATGCCGAAAGGGTTTTTAAGCTTCCTAACCCATATTATTTTATTTCTTAATGAATCATATTCCATTATCTATTCTGGTAACTCATGTAATCCGAGCTTCGAAAACCTCGGCTATCGATGATGTGATAGATCATTTACATACTTAAGCTGAATGAGAATTCATCATTTCGACAATCTCTTCTAACATGACTTCAGCGTTTTCCATACAGTCGTGTCTTGCATTTGGAACAACTCTCAACCTTATGTTTTTGTTTCCCGCCTCTTTACCTATTTTTACAAGCTCCTCAACCTCCCACTGATCGACGATGAAATCATTTTCGCCCCTTAAGAAAAGGATCGGTGTTTTGATTTTAGGAACATGTTTATGTGCCATAGCACCGTATGCGTGCGGCCCCATCATAAACCACCAGGTCTTATAGGTAAAGATTTCGTTATTCGTGGGCTCGGGCGTAGGACCCTTGGCCCTATAAACAACAAATATCTCGTCCCGCTTACTGTTGTAGGGATCGTCTCCTAGAACAGATTTCGCGGTTTCGTATATTTCTTCGTATGTCGGTGATCCTCCCCACTTTTCCAAACGGGCCCTCTGTGCTTCAGAAGTTGCATAATGAATTCCTTCCAACACGAGTCCCCTCACGTTTTGAGGACTTCTACTTGCTGTCCAGTAGGCAAGCATGCTGGCGCCCAGGCTGTAACCAAGGATATAGATATTTTTAAACCCAGTTTCATCGAGAAAATTAAGCGCGGCATCGATATCCATCAGAGTGTCATCGAAGATACCCTTTCCGGTAAACTGTCCCGCGAAAGCAAGCCTGGTGTTTAGGGACATAGAACCAAATCCCCGCTCGAGCAGGGCATGGGGCAGGAGGCGAGGAGTTCCCCTTGCAAGAAAGTGACCCAACAAGCCATGAATTTGGAGCAAAATCGGCTTGTCAAGGATTTCCTCTATTTTGACGTAATCCTTGGTGACCAATAGGCTGCTAAGAAAATTCCCATCCGAAGCTCGAAGCCTTATCAATTTCTGTTTCTCGCGGACTTTTGACTCAGTCATATTTCTGCTTTACAGGAGCTTATTTGATGCCTTGATATTTAGAACCTTTCGCCTAACCATTCAATAATTGCTTGTGCCAGTTCCTCATGTTTTCCGTCAAATGAATGGTTAGCATCGATATTCACATGTGTCACATCTTTATTGCCGCTACGCTTAGCTATTTCGCAAAGATCCTCAGATTCTCGACCCTCGATTATTTCATCCTTCGACGCATGAACAAAGAGTATAGGCGTATGTTTAACATTTCCAACCTGTTTATAGGCCTTAGCGCCTTCAGCCTCCGGGCCGGCAAGAGCCCACCACGTTTTCAACGTGTAAATCTCGGTATGTTCGGGGAGGCTCGTAGGTCCATGAGCCTTTTTTACTACTATGGTCTCGTCATGGACGCGCTCTACTTTATCACCGAGCTCAATGATTCTTCGTGCCTTTTCATAGACCTCATCATAACTTGGCTCGCTCCCAAAACGTTCCCATCTTCTACGGATAGTATCAGGCATTGAAAATGGGGTCGCGATCGCTATTGCCCCACTTAAATCGGGATATCTTTCAATGTCGTTTCTCCGCGCGCAGTATCTCAATGCTATACATCCGCCAAGTCCATGACCCGCAATGATAATTTTCTTGTAACCAATATTTCTAAGATACTCGCAGACTCCATCGATTTGAGGAATAGCATCATCGAATATTCCAAAACCAAAAAAAAGTCCAAGATTTGCGAGAAGTGTGTTCATTGTAACGGAGGAGAAATCGTTATCAGCAAGTATGCTTGGGAGGTAGTGTTCTGTCTCATCAAGGAGGTTTCCAAGGATCCCGTGAAGACGAACAATCACAGGTTTATGTTCCCGGTGATTTAAATGAGTATCTATATGGTAATGAAGGGCGTCAATCTTATGAGAGTTGAAAGGTATGGATATAATCGTGCCTGAGTATTCTTCTATATTGTCGAAATTCACTTACTCTAACCCCCGATGTCCTTACGCTTTTCCATATACGGGTATACCGGCACCGCTTATGAGCTTTGAATCATCCGACGAGAGAAAGACTATGACCCTTGCAATCTCTTCGGGTTTTACCCATTTTGAAAAATCAGCCTCAGGCATATCCCTTCTGTTTGCAGGGGTATCTATGGTGCTTGGAAGCACCGCATTCACATTCATCTCGTAATCCTTTACCTCATCTGCGATTGTTTCCGTCAGGTTCAAAACCCCGGCCTTTGAGGCCGAGTAGGCACCTACACCGGCCGAGCCTTTCAGGGCCGGCCGTGAGGATATATTGATTATTTTCCCATAATTTTGCTCAATCATTCGCGGGAGTACATATTTCGAGCATAGAAAAGCAGATTTTAAATTTAAATTCATCATAAGATCCCAGGTTTTCTCATCCGTGTCCTTTATATAGGAGAAAGCAAATCCGCCCACGACATTGACCAGGATATCAACTCTTTTAAAATTCCTGGTGGTATTTGTAATCATGTTGAATACATCCTTCTTATTTGTAACATCGGCTTTAATAAAAACAATTTTGTCTTTATGTTTCTTAGTTAATGAAAGACATTCTTTTTTCTCCTTATCAACAATATAAGTACAAACTACCTTCGCACCCTCTTCAAGAAACGCTATGGTGATCGCCTTTCCCAGCGCACCCGTACCGCCGGTGACGATCGCTATCTTATTTTTAAGGGCATTCATTGGCATCTCCTTAAACTATTCAGGATTTTCTCCGCTTATTCGAAGACTGCAAGATAAATAAAATCTAAGGGATTTATTTTAATCGATTAATGAGATGTCACAATGGGTTAGATAACCAAAGGGAGAATTTTAAATACGTAAAACACGCTTGGCACCTTACTTGGACTTGCTGCTCGTACTGTTGCTCTAGCAGCCTAAAATTTATTAACTTAAAGAAAAAAATAAGTATCTGTTGTCCCTATTGTTCAAATTTTAAAAAGGGTCGACATTATTTCACAATTATTTCAAAAACGGCGTCATTGCGAGAAACCATGTTTCGAAGCAATCTCATCCGTTGCAATAATCCTATTCATTTACCAGAAATCCGATTGACTGTCTGTGAGGAGTCCCCAGTAGCGGAGGACTTCAGTCCTCCACTTATCTTCTAATTGATAATGATATAAAGAAAGATGAGAAGAAAGAGGGATTTGTTGATGAGAAAAGTATCAAAGACAATTCAAGAAATAGCGGGGAAGAGGAAAAATAAGTTGAAACAATGGTCAATTGTAGACCCGTTCGCTTATATTGGGAACCTACTTACCGCCTGTCATTCCCCAATCAGTTATTGGGAATCCGCATAGTTGTCATTAGCGAGAAACTACGTATCGAAGCAATCTCAGATCCCGTCATGATAAAAAAGGATTTGAACGGCCTTCCAAAAATTGCGTTAAGAAAATCAGAAACGAAGACGTATAGAAAAATTTGTGGGTTGTGGTTGAATTAAATTTTTTAGTCGGCGTTTATGATTTGTAGCGAATTTTTGGGTAGCCTTGATTTTTGCTTCTTTGTATCAAGACAAAGAAGTCAGAAAGAAGAGTAAGATATAAGTCAATATGCATGCCTGGCACCGCACTTTTTCCTCAGAAACTTCAACGAGAATCTCTGGGGCCAGGCATGCAAATTGACACTTATAAGCTATCTTTGTTCTTCCCCCGTTGTTTCTTAATTTACCTTTGTTAGTTTCTTCATCATCAGCTTCCTCTTTCTTGTTCTTTTCTTTCTATTCGTCGAAGTATCCTAGTTCTTCAAGAGATAGGCAGGAGATCGCCACAGGGCTTTGCCCTTCGCGATGACAATATGGATTCCCGATAACGCTTGTCCTCGAAATCCTTGATCGGGGAATCCTCGGGAATGGCGGTTGGTGGGGCAGGGGGGTCTATAATAAGAAATTAGAGCAAAGAGAGAAGATAAAGTCAAACAGGCTTCTTTATGGAATAAGATAATAATAGGTGGTTATGGGAGTATCTGTGGCTAACGGGGTCCGTCAAAAGAGAGTGACTGAGCTCTGAACTGCCGGATGCTCCCAGCCTATACCCTGTCTAATGGGAAGATGCCTATCGGTGGCTATTATAGACGGGATAAAAGGTATTGGCAGAGCCACAAAATCTAAGACACACAAACTCGGTGCCTGGCATGCATATTGACTCTATAGAGGAGATCACCACAGGGCTTTGCCCTTCGCGATGACAATATGGATCCCCGATAACTATCCTCGTGGATGACAAAAGGTGGTGTCCCGATAACGGTCCTCGAGAATGACAACCCTTGAGATCTGTTCAACCTAGTCATCAGATCGATTTCACTCAATGGAGGCACTTCGACCCTTCGATGGAATTCAGGACAGTGTGAACGGATTAGGATACAGGATGTATGATCCACGATGCATGATGGTAGGAGGGAATGAAAGAAAATGGGTATTAAATATGAGATTGCTTCGAAGACGAGTTTCTCGCGATTGACGTCTTTATGGATTCCCGATAACAATCCTCGGGAATGACAAAAGGGAAAAGAAGGGTAGGCGAATATAATTTTGTCGGGCTAGTCTCTTTCGTGGGTTAACAAGAACCCCAAAAAATCCCTGCTTGTTACCTGTAAATATATCTTCAATATTCTGCTTGACATCAATACTGACATGGTCTTAGAATTAAAAGCTGATAAATTCTATCGAAAGGAATAGGATGGACATCCTCATTTCAATGAAGGCAGAAACGATTCAGAAAGGTCTATACATGAATTGCAACATAATGCAGATGCCAACTGCTCAAGCAAAGCCCTATTTTATTATGGAGCTCCGAGAAGATAATGAAGGTAAGCTTAAACTTATCAAACAATACGCCGAAATCCTTCAAGAAAAATTCGACGAAGATGAGGAATTTCTGATCGAGCATACAAACCTCGGGATCATACTTAAGAAAAGGGTTGATGAAGGCATACAATATATGGAAGCGTGGGATAATTGGGTTGCATTTTCGAGGAAAGTGTATGAAGAACTAGCGGAAATAGTAGGAGAATAATTGACTAATGTTATCCCTATTATCTCATAAGTATAACCTATAACTCAACTTGCATTTCCATCTATCTTGGCTAATATTCTTTTCACTTTATAAAGAATCCGCTAACCAACCATTAATACTTTGACCAATCAGAAAAGCCGGAGAAAAATCACCATATGGCTGATGAGAAAACTATCGATTATAAGAGTACACTGAACCTTCCAAGAACAGATTTTAAGATGAAGGCCAACCTTAATCAGATGGAGCCCGAAATTCTAAAAGCCTGGGACAAGCACGAACTATATAAAAAGATCAGACACACATCGAGAGGGAAGCCTAGATTTATTCTCCATGACGGACCACCGTATGCGAATGGACACATACACCTCGGTCACTGTTTGAATAAGATACTAAAGGACATTATCGTAAAATCGAAGACAATGAGTGGGATGGATTGTTATTTTGTTCCAGGCTGGGATTGCCACGGTCTTCCGATTGAATACCAAGTCACGAAAGATTTAGGACCTAAGAAGGAAGCCAAAACGATATATGAGATCAGAAGCATGTGTAGGGAATATGCCGATAAATTTGTAAAAATTCAGCGGGACGAGTTCAAGCGAATAGGGATCTTTGGAGATTGGGAGAATCCCTATCTCACTATGGACTTTGATTACGAGGCCACAATCGCCGGTGAGCTTGGAAACTTTGTCAAAGCAGGAAACCTGTACCGAGGGAAAAAGCCAGTGTACTGGTGTTATCATTGCGAGACAGCACTGGCAGAGGCTGAGGTTGAATATGATGATAAGATGTCCCCATCCATCTATGTTAAATTTCCTTTTGATTCTGAAACGTTGACTTCAAGATTTCCTTCCCTCAAAGATAAGAAGGTTTATGCTTTGATCTGGACAACAACCCCCTGGACACTTCCGGCAAATCTGGCCCTTGCTTTTAATCCCGATTATACATACGCTGCAGTTGATTATAAAGAAGAGGTCCTGATTTTGGCAGAAGCACTTGCCGAAAAAGTCTTGGGAAGTGAGATTCAAATAATTGAGAGGTTTAAAGGAAACGAAATGGAGGGGATAGAGGTCAAGCATCCTTTTTATAGCAGAAAGTCCCTGGTGACCCTAGGAACCTTTGTCACGCTTGACGCTGGTACC
Organism: Thermodesulfobacteriota bacterium; assembly: GCA_049682815.1. Taxonomy (GTDB): domain Bacteria; phylum Desulfobacterota_D; class UBA1144; order Nemesobacterales; family CSP1-2; genus DASWID01. The sequence continues at coordinate 22,064 of JBAUII010000068.1, forward strand.
GGAATCGTTCATATAGCACCGGGACATGGACAGGATGACTATGAAATCGGTATGAAGCACAATCTCGAGATTTATGCCCCGGTGGATAAAAAGGGTGTATTTACGGATGAAGTCGAATACTTTGCGGGCATGTTTGTCTATGACGCAAATGAGAGTATTATCGAAAAACTAAGGGAGGTGGGAAATCTTCTCGATGAGGGTAATTTGACCCACTCATATCCCCACTGCTGGAGATGTAAAAACCCGATTATTTTCAGGGCAACGCCGCAGTGGTTTATTTCGATGGAGATAAACAGTCTGAGGTCGAAGGCGCTTAAGGAAATCGATAAAGTGAAATGGATCCCCCCTTGGGGTAAGGAAAGAATATTCAACATGGTTCAGAATCGCCCGGATTGGTGTGTCTCAAGGCAGAGGGCATGGGGTGTGCCGATAGCAATTTTCTATTGTTCAGAATGCGGCCACGCATTGCTCGATCCAGAACTCGTTTATCATGTCGCCGAAATTTTTAAAGAGCACGGTTCGGATATGTGGTTTAAATTAGATGTGAATGAACTTATTCCTGCCGGAATCAAATGCCCCGAATGCGGTAGTGATAATTTTGTGAAGGAAACCGATATCCTGGATGTCTGGTTTGATTCAGGCGTAAGCTTTTCTTCTGTGCTGGAAAGAAACCCGGAACTATATATGCCGGCCGATATGTACCTCGAGGGAAGCGATCAACACCGTGGATGGTTTCACTCAAGCCTACTTGTGGCGGTGGGAACGAGGGATAAGGCACCTTATAAATCGGTACTCACGCACGGCTTTGTCGTGGACAAGGAAGGCGAAAAGATGTCAAAATCAAAGGGCAACGTAATTTCCCCCTCTGACATTCTGGGTAAGTACGGAGCCGAAATACTGAGGTTATGGGTAGCAGCGGAGGATTACAGGGGGGATATCAGGATCTCTACTGAGATACTAGAAAGACTTATTGAATCGTACAGAAAGATAAGAAATACCTTCCGATACCTACTAGGAAATCTTTTTGATTTTGATCCCTTGAAAGATCATGTGGTTTACGAGAACCTTGATGAAATCGACAAATGGATACTCCATAAGCTGGGAATATCAAGCAACACGATGTTCACAGCGTATGATCGTTATGAATTCCATGTCGTATACCATGAGTTGCAAAGGTTCTGCATCGTTGATTTGAGTTCTGTATACATGGATGTTCAAAAGGATCTTCTATATACTTACCATGCAAATTCGCGAAAGAGAAGATCTTCTCAAACCGCAATGTATATGATCCTGAGCTGGCTCACCAGGCTTTCCGCTCCGATCCTCACATTTACGGCGGATGAGGTTTGGAGATTTATTCCCGGGATCTTCGAGGAAAGTGTCCATCTCTCAACATTCCCTGAAGTTGACTTTGTCAATAATGAACTCGACGAAAAGTGGAATAAGTTGATGGCCTTCAGAGACGAGATCTTAAAAGCGCTGGAGATGGCAAGAGGTGCTAAACTCATAAGGAGCTCCCTTGAAGCCGGCATTGAGATTTACGGCGATCCCGACACTGTCTCATTTATATCCGAAAACCTTGAACTAATAAGGGTACTTTCAATTGTATCGCATATAGAAATCCTAGATGAGCCCCCTCAAGGGGTTAATTTCATACATAAGAGCACTGAATTTGAGAGATTGATCGTAAAGGTCGTGAAAGCACCGGGGGATAAATGTGAAAGGTGCTGGACCTATAGAATTTCTGTCGGGGACAACCCGGATCATCCAACAATTTGTCATGTATGCGTAGATAATCTTGGGGGAAGGGATATTCTATATAACACAACATCCTCTGAGTGAATCAATCGCACGCGGTATGGATAAGAATAATCAGAATTTTCTGTTAGACTTGACGTAATGACCAACTATTCCAAACCTGGCCATCTCACGATTGGTTCAGTTGACCTCACAACATGCATCCCGGTGCTATCAAATCGTTCAAAGGCAATATCAGCTTCTTCCGTATAGTCTATAATTCCGGGAATCACAACAGGTGACGTACAATCCTCCAATAGATAGATCCTTTCTACAAGGCTTTTATCAACTTTCATTACTCCATCCAGCAAATCAGATATTGTCCATGCAACACAATGACTCTTTGCCTGACCGGCGATTATAATTGCATCAAAGGCCCTAAATTCGTGAAGTATTTCCTCTGACCGGGTACTTTTCTGAAATAGTGACTGTGTCCTCAATCCAATGGGCTTGCCGTCCGGACCCGACTTCACTTCTGGGGCCAAAACCGAGTAATGCTCCGTAAGAGGATTATCCCCCTTAACATGAATATGAGGCTGGCTGTACCTTGCGATTGTATGGAAAAAGATTGCCTCCTCAACAGATGAGACTAAAGCGTGGCCGATACCGCCCAACATTGCATGATAGGGCCAAACCGTGAGTTCATATTTGCCTGTTTTTTTCAGTTCCTCGGTATAGTGAAGTAAGTGGTTATTAACATACTCCGGACTTCGTTTTATGTTATGGCTCAGCAACTCATTGAATCTCCACCGACCTTCTCTAATATCGTCATGTGAGATCAAAGTAAAAGGGGAGGGGTGCTCTCCATTTTCATCCACAAGAAATATACTATGGAAAATCTGCATTGCCTGGTGTGTGTCCATCGTCGGCATGATCTGGGTAATTAGATGCAGATTCCGGTAAATGAAATCGCATAATTTTTGATTGTCATGTACTGCCCCCATTCCAGACCTTCCACCAACAAAAAGCTCAAATTCCGGGATACAGAAGGTATTCTGAACATCGACAATCACGAGACAAAGCTTGAAGCTGTCATCGCTCGAAGGCTCGATATTATGGTTCTTAGACCAGTCGCTTGCCGCCTTGCCAATTTTTTGATAATCCACCTTCCATACCCTGGATACCATTTCTGGATCGAAATGGGGAGGAATCGGAAGCTCACGGCGGTTCGGATTAATCATAGAATTGATATTTTACAGATCGCCTTTAGCAACGTAAAAGCTGTTTTGACTGACGTGTCGGACTGACCCCCCGCTTCCTAAGTCAGCATGCCGTTTTTTGATCCTCGAACAAATTCAGCATGACGCCAACCGCGCAGAATGACCGTTTCGAGAACAAAAAGGTTTGTGGACTTTCAAAATCCGCTTCGGGTGATCATCTACTCTTGAGCAAGGAATTTATCAATTTCCGTCTTAAACACCTGAAATGGCTGTGCTCCGCGGATGTATACTCCGGTCATTTCGTTTTCATTATCTTCGGTTTTTCCAATGAAGAAACTCGGGGTCCCCCTTACTCCGTATAATTGACCTTCCTGAAAATCTTTATTAATCTCAGTTTCCTTTGTCTTATCGTTCACGCATTGTTCGAATTTCTCGTGGTTGAGATTTAATTCCACTGTAGAGCTGAGTATACTGGCCGTATCGAGCTTATTCGGGTTTTCAAACAAAAAGTCGTGAACTTCCCAGTATTTTCCCTGTTCGCCGGCGCAGTTGGCAGCGATGGCGGCGGGGAGGGCATTTTTGTGAAATTCTAGTGGATAGTCTCTAAACACAAGCCGGACCTTGCCCGTGGTAATATATTCTTTCTCCAATGATGGTAACACCTGATCGTAAAACCTTTTGCAGAACGGACATTGGAAGTCACTAAACTCAACTATCGTAACGGGTGCCTTTGGATCCCCCTTGATAGGGTCGTCATCTACGCTAACTTTGACATTCTCCGGACTAGGAGGTGTCGGGCGTGCGGGAGGCCTGGAAGCAGCTAACCTCTTCACCTCTTCAATCGCATTCGATATCTGTTGATCCCGAGCAGTTATGTCGCTCTTGACTGACTCCAGTTCTAGGAGTATCCATGCACTTAGCACGATGCTTATCAAAACACCTACCGCGATCAATCCTAAAAATATTTTCATCAACGGTGCCTCCTTGACTAGTGTTAACCGTACATATTCTAATGTATCTTTACGTAATATCAAAAGATAAGAGGATTCAGTGGTTCTTGACATTGGAACTCCTAATCGAAATAATCAAGACGGAACGGACAGCAAATAATTTTTTTAAATTGTTCTCAGGAAAGGAAGGTGCCAAAATAAAGGCCCATATTTTTATAACTTGCCTAATCGATGCCCTTTTCCCCCATGTCGGCGAAAGCATGGTAGCTGTTCTCCGACGAATTGGGGTAGATCTTGAGTTTCTTGACGACCAAACCTGCTGCGGACAGCCTGCTTTTAATAGCGGGTATCATACCGATGCCAAAATACTCGCAAGGAGATTTCTCTCGATATTTGATAAAGGCGACTATATCGTCTGTCCGTCTGGTTCATGCACCAGCATGGTAAAGATTTTTTATAAGGAACTGTTGAAGAATGATCCGGAGATGCATGAGATCACCGAGAGGGTATCGGCGAGGACTCGTGAATTTTCTGATTTCATCGTTAACGTACTAAACAGGGAGGACGTAGGTGCTTCGTTTAATGGGAAGGTTACATATCACGACTCCTGCCATCTTTTAAGAGAGCTAGGGGTTAAAGATGAACCAAGAAAGCTGATTAATTCTGTAAAGGGGATTGATTTTATTGACATGAGCAACAGCGATGCGTGCTGTGGGTTCGGGGGAACGTTTTCAATAAAGTTTCCGAATGTATCCGTCTCGATTTTAGATGAGAAGATTGAAAATATCACAAACACAGGTGCGGATGCCGTAATATCAGCCGATATGGGATGTCTTATGCAGATCGGCGGGGCGTTAAGGAGAAGAAAGATCCCTATCAAGACGATGCATCTGGCGGAACTACTCGCCTCGGATCAAACCCAAAAATCAATAATTTAATCTTAGAAATGAGTGTACATAGTCACGATTTTAAAATTGGGTCGGACAGGGCCTTGAAAAATGAAAATCTCCAAAAGGCGTTGAGATATACGACAGATCGCTTTAGGGAAAGAAGAAAATCCGCAGTAGCAGCCGTGGATAACTGGGAGGACTTAAGATCCCTCGCAAGAGAGATAAAACAGGAAACGATTTCAAATCTTGATAAGTACTTGGAGCTGCTAGAAGAAAACGTCGTAAAAGCCGGAGGAATTGTTCACTGGGCGAAGGATGCGGATGAGGCGACCAGAGTAATCTTAGAAATAGCCTTGAAGGGAGGGGTGAAGTCGGTTGTGAAGAGTAAGTCAATGACAACCGAAGAAATAGAGCTCAACCACGCGCTCGATCAAGCAGGGATAGAGGCAATTGAAACAGACCTCGGCGAGTATATCATTCAACTCGCGAAAGAAACTCCATCGCATATAATCGCTCCTGCTATTCACAAATCAAAAGAAGAAATCTCGAGACTATTTTCAGAAAAGTTGAACATTCCCTATTACACTGAACCTGAGGATCTGACAAAGATAGCCAGGGAAAAATTGAGACAAAAGTTTCTCATGGCAGATATGGGAGTCTCAGGAGCAAACTTTGCTGTGGCAGAGACCGGTACTATCGTGATTGTCGAGAATGAAGGGAATGCTAGGCTCACAACTACCTTGCCCAGGGTTCATGTCGCCTTGATGGGTATAGAAAAGGTTATTCCGCACTTCGAGGATTTGGCACTGTTTCTCAGCATACTGGCAAGAAGCGCCACGGGCCAAAAGATGTCCTCATATGTGTCTCTCATAACCGGCCCGAAGAGGCGAGGTGAAAAAGATGGCCCTGAAGAATTTCATCTTGTTCTACTAGATAATGGAAGGTCAAATATTCTGGCTTCTGATGAAACCAGGGAATCCCTTTATTGTATAAGGTGTGGAGCCTGTCTTAACATCTGTCCTGTTTACAGAAAGGTTGGGGGCCACTCATATGGATGGGTCTATTCCGGTCCTATTGGTGCGATTATATCTCCACAACTCCTAGGGCTTGACAGAGCACCGGACCTTCCATTCGCTTCCTCTCTCTGTGGAGCGTGTAAGGATGTTTGTCCACTTAAAATCGATATACCAAAGGTTTTACTGGAGCTCAGGAAAAGAGTTATTGAAGAAAAAGGCCGAGCGAATAGGGTAGGGGTTGATAAGCTAGAGAAACTTGGAATAAAGATCTGGCGGTTAGCAATGGAGCATACCTGGCTTTATAGCTATTTGTTGACATTGGCATATTACGGCCAGCGAATGTGGCTCCACGGAAGAGCAGATGAAAGGAAAATCCTCCCACTCCCATTTCCACGATGGACAAAATACAGGGAGTTTCCAACGATAGCAAAAAAGACCTTCAGGAAGAGATGGAAGGAAATAAGAGACAAGTAAATATGGAACTTGGTTCTAGGGATAAGGTGCTAAGAAGGATAAAGAGTGCCCTTCACGGGTCAAGCAGTGACAGCAGATCCGGTTCAGAACCTGTATCCCATAAGCTCGGTCGCCTTGTCAAGGACAAGATTCCCATCAAGTCAGATAATAACCTCGAGCGAGAAGACCGGGACCTTATTGACATATTCACAAACGAGCTTGGTAAGGTAAACGGGCTGTCTAAAGTTCTGAGTAACGAGGCTGAGGTCAGGGAATATATATCAAACGTAACTACCGAACATGATTCAAAATCCTTCATAGTATGGGAAACGGCTCTAATCAACCAGTTGAAGGTTATTGAATATCTTAAAAGTAATGGCCTTAGAGCGATCAAGTCGCATGATAAAATGCATCTTGAAAGAGCAGATATAGGCATTACCGAGGCAGACTATGCAATCGCAGACTCGGCCACATTGGTTTTGTTCTCGAATCCAAGGAAAGCAAGGCTGGTATCCCTCATAACGCCGATTCATATAGCTATATTGGACTCGAAAAAGATCGTTCGGAATATTTTCGATTTATTTCAGGTACTTACGCAAGAATATGACGAGGAATTACACTCTAAAGACATCATGAGTTGCATTACGTTTATCACAGGTCCTAGCAGAACCGCAGACATAGAACTGAACCTTACATTAGGAGTACACGGCCCTAAGGAAGTTCATGTTTTGATATATAATAATATTGATGGTAGGTTATAAACATCTCTTAACACTATGCATTAGTTTATGAAGTCAGATTGTGAATCGATTAATTACTATAATATACGCTAGTTACACAAATATTATAATGTGACACATTAGTGCCCTTATCTAACCTACTAAGGTTATTGGATACCCTTTGGTTCGCGCATCCAATCTCTAGCATTGAAGGCTTCACCGGTCACATTAATTGAGTCATCAGATGCTAGATATACAAAAATCGGCGCTATATCATCCGGGGTCGGAAGCGTTTCAGGATCTTCCTCTGGATAGGCCCCAGCACGCATCTCTGTTCTTGTACCGCCCGGATTGACAGAGTTAACCCGTACTCTTGACCTTAATTCATCTGCAAGTACCTGTGTTAAGCCCTCGAGTCCGAATTTGGATGCTGCATAGGCTCCCCATTCAGCTTTCCCGCGTCTTCCGACGCTTGAACTAACATTGATTATTGAAGCATTATCTGCATTCAATAATAGCGGGAGGAAGGCCTTGGTCACGAAAAATTGAGCGTTCAGGTTTATATGAATTGTCTTCTGCCAAATATCCTCGTCATAATCGATGATTGGTTTACGAAGTCCAAGTATGCTGGCATTGTTCACCAGGACATCTAGCTTTCCAAAGCTCCTTTCAATCTTACTTTTCAGCGACTTAAGCTGATTCCTCTTAGATATATCCGCTTTGATATATGAGATCTTCCCATATTTGCTCAACTCGTCCCGAGTTCTTTTCAAATCTCTTTCATTTCTTCCACAAATAATAACAATAGCGCCTTCGTCGAGGAAGCCCCTCGCAATACCTTTGCCAATGCCTTTGCTACCTCCGGTAATGAGAGCAGTCTTATCTTTAAGCTTCATATAAGAGAATATACCACAGATTCGGGAATGATATTATGTCCGATAAGATATATTATGTAAACTAATATTAGTGCATTTCCCAGCGTATCGCCCTGCCTGAATCAGCTTGGATCTAAAAATATAACATGTAAAGGACAAACGACTACCGTCAATTCGATGTAATTTTTCATTACCCGGTTCGATTGTTAATTTCAATAATGTATGTATGTTAGAGTAGTTCATTCAGTAACAATAATCCAATCCAGATTCAAATTCTTTGCACTTGTGCTGGTTCTAAGAGAGTTTTATCGGCGACCGTTCTAGATGTTAGTGTATAAGCTTTAAGCCACTTTTGTCAATGCAGGTTTTTACAAGATGCAAATTCTTAGACGCTGTTGACTCATATTATAACAGTATGTCGGTAAGTTAGGCACATCATGTTATATTATGGTTTAGCAGTGTTACGATAATAGATTAAGTGGAGGCTATTACAGTCTATGATTATTAAATAATTGACGAATATTTCTGTTGATTTCTTTCCGGCGGCTTAAATAAAATCAATCGATCTTGGCGGGACTTGAGGTTAAAGATCGCCCCTACCCTTTCAGAATAAAAAATTTTAAGGACTTAGAAATTTTGGGGTTTTTGGTTAATCTAGTAATGAGCCTGATATCGGAGAATGAGTTTTGGTCGAGAATATGAGAGAGATTATAGGAATTGATGCGGGAGGTTCAAAAACCAGGGTTCTCCATGCTTCTGTGGATACCATTGCGAGGTTTAGATTAATGATGGAAGCCCGGTTCGATGCCTATAATTATAGACAGGATGGAAAAACCGGTCTTAATAAGCTTATTAGACAAATCCTCAGTACTTTGAAGATCAGAGATATTAAAAGGACCCTTCTGCTCGGTGGATTTGCCGGTGCAGGAACACCCAAATGTCATAACGATATTCAAAGAACATTCGAGAAACATGGGTTTCCTAGGAGCTTGATCAATATTACAAGCGACGCTGACCTGCTTTTAATGGCAATCGGCAATATCGGGATAGTTTTAACCGCAGGAACAGGGTCGATATGTATAGGCAGGAGAAAGGTATCAGAGCAAGGGAGGGAAATAAACATCCGCGCGGGGGGTTACGGGTTTCGGATGTACTCAGAGCCAGGGGGATATCAATTGGGAATGAGAGCGATTGATGCTGCGCTCAAGGTAGAAGATGGGAGAGGACAAGAATCTACTGTTTTATATACGAGGATAAAGGATTATTTTGGGGTTAGCCGTCTTGAAGAGATAAGTGCATTAATATACTCTCGAACAGCCAGAAACATCAATGTTAACAGGCAGATAGCGGGTATTTCTAAGGTCGTACTTAAAGCCGCTCAGGAAGGCGATAAAACGGCAATTCATCTCGTTATAGAGCTGGTCGATAATTTTGTGGACCATATCCAGGGCGTGTACAACAAACTGGGACTAAAAAGTCCTCTAGTTGGGTTACATGGAGGACTATTTGCCGACCCACACAGTGAAGAACTCCTCGTAAGACCATTGATACAACATGCGCTGTTGAGTAAGTATGGTTTGAGATTTATCAGATTGGGAACAGGAAAAGCCGATACCGATCCCCTGATAGAGGCTATGAAGTGCGCGTTTCTTAAGAGGCAAAAATGACTTGATTTTTAAACATTATCCTTTACGTACTTTTAAGAGAAAGTGGAACCTACACGGATACTCATCGGATAATATTCTCCAAATTTCTCCCCCTATTCCTTGTCAGCGATCTTCCATAATATGATGAATTCTTGTGTTTTATTTTCAAATCAATTAATCTAACATCTTGAAAAATAAGGTTTATCTATTATATTAAAACTATTTTATAATCAACTAAAATAGAAATCAGAGGTTCTTAACATGCCGATATATGAATATGAGTGTACCAAATGTGGTGAGATTACCGAAGCACTCCAGGGCTTTAATGACAAGCCGCTTAAGAGATGCAAGTCTTGTAAGGGGAAACTAGAAAGAATAGTATCCCTCTCGTCATTCCACTTGAAGGGCAACGGGTGGTATTCAACTGATTATGCAAAGAATGCTGGAATTCCCCCGAAGGCCGAAGCCCAGGATAATCCGGCAATTTCGGACAGTACAAACGCAACTAAACCGAGCGCGGATGTGGATAAGAAAACAGCCGCCGATCCAAAACCGGCCGGATCATCCAGACGGGTTATCCAAAAAAACGGCATACAAAGGTCTGAATAGTATCTTTAAGACAACCCTGTTTTCTTATTCATTTCAGAAGCATTCCAATACACGAAGTACCTTAAATCGAACTTATCTAATTAGTCCTAATGTGTAAATGTATTCTTGATATATTCTTTCCCGGTATCCTTTTTCTGCGTTTTCGACTTATACTTTAATTTCAGCAAGGGGGAAAAATCGAAAAATGGATCTTGGAATAAAAAATAAGGTCGCAATTGTAGCGGCATCCAGTAAAGGCTTGGGCAAGGGAGTCGCGCTCGGACTCGCTGAGGAAGGCGTGAATCTGACAATCTGTGCCAGGGGGATAGAGGCATTAGAAGCAACCGCCGAAGAAATAAGGTCCAAAACCGGCGTCGTTGTTCTACCAATCCAGGCAGACGTCTCAAATGTCGATGACATTAACCGGGTTGTTTCCGAAACGTTGCTTCATTACTCTAAGCTTCACATACTGATAAACAATGCAGGGGGACCTCCCCTCGGCTATTTTGCCGATTTCTCTCTTGAGGATTGGAAACGAGCCTTAGAGCTTAACCTTTTGAGCACTATAGGTTTCATCAAGGAATCAATCCCACACATGAGAAAACAAAAATGGGGAAGGATCGTAAACATAACGTCAGTAGCCGTTAAGCAGCCAATCGACGGGCTAATCCTGTCGAATACATCAAGGGCTGGAGTGATAGGTCTCACCAAAACATTATCCAATGAATATGCTAAGGATAATATTTTATTCAACAATGTTTGCCCCGGCAGAATACTTACCGACAGGATCATCCAGCTCGCCGAAGCCAGAGCCAAGAATGCCAGTATGAGCGTTGAAGAAGTGTTATCCTCTATGGAAAAAGACATCCCGATCGGAAGGATCGGTAAACCGAACGAATTGGCCGACCTCGTCGTATTTCTTTCATCAGAAAGGGCAAGTTATATAACTGGAACAACTATACAGGTGGACGGAGGAGCTGTGAAAGGAATATATTAGGTCCATAGCTTGATTCAGGATGAAGGACAATTATGATTTCGCAAAATCATACAACAGATCAATCTTAGTGCTGTCATTGCTCGTAACGGTGTTTTATGTACTGAATACTTACATTGCCGAAATAAGTTCTCCTGAAGAGAAAGCTCCGATTTCCAAACCCGTTCACATTGAGATAGCAAAAGAAGGTGAACCACCCTACATTGTTCAATTGGATGACAATCATGAAGTCAATAAATTTGTCGAATCATATCGACTTCAGAGGCCCCCAAAGAATGGTGACAAGTTGATTATCACCGGGGAAAATAAAATAATATTCTCTAGGATAAACGGAAGAAAGAGCTTAGCCTTGGGAGTTTCCATCGGAATAAATTCCGCAACCTTCGAGGATCTCAAAACGCTGCCGGGGATAGGTCCGAAAATAGCTAAAAGAATTATCGAGTATAGAAAATTGAATGGTATCTTTAAGAATCTATATGAGTTAAGAAAAGTCCATGGAATAGGAGAAAAGAAGTTTAAATCGTTAAAGCAGCTTATAAGCCTGGATTAATGACGAAATAAGAAATCAATATTGACCTCGTCTTCACTCGTCTTTTCGGCTTTACTGGTATCCCCATCATAACTGCTTTCAATGTATTCGTTGTTTGAATCTCGGATGTCAGTAACTGTCTCACGAATTAATGAATCCGACGTGTACGGAATATTACCATAGGGCGTCTTGGCAATTCGTATTCCATTTGGGACTTCAAATTCACCACCGGGAAATTTGTTCAGGACTATCTCCATAAAATCCTTCCATATAGGCAGAGCGGCCTTCGAGCCAGCTTCGCCCTTCCCTAACGAAGTGTGGCTATCCTTACCTACCCAGACGCCCGCTGTAATACGCGGACTAAATCCGATAAACCATGCATCCGTGAAATCATTTGTCGTTCCCGTCTTCCCGGCAACGGGAGCGATCGAGTTGAGATCGCTTGCCCTTCGTCCGGTCCCTTCATTAATAACTGCTTCTAGTAAATCGGTAACGATAAATGCTGTTTCCGGGCTTATAACCTGGTTCCCGGGATTTGAAGTTGATAGGCTAATTGATTTTGATCTCAACCCTTTGAGAAAATCTTGAGGTGATAAATATGTCGACACTTCATCTTTATTACTGAAGTTTTTATTCGCAATATCTTCCTCCTTCAGGTAATCCTCGTCGTCATCCGACCTGTTCCTAAACGTACCACCAATGCTCTTAGCGATCTTCTCTAGAATTCTCATGCGTTTTTGTTCCCGATCCTCCCTTTCAACTTCGTCATTTGACAGTAACTTCCACGAAACGTTATCCTCTATCATCCTTCCATTCCGATCATATACACGAAGTATCAACCGAGGCTCTACAAGCTTACCGCCAGATGCAAACACATTATAAGCATTTACTAATTCCAATAAAGTTACGTCTGATCCACCGAGTGCAAGGGACGGATACGGGTATAGATGAGACGTAAATCCAAATCTCTTTGCATATTCTACCACTCGTCTGGCACTTATATCTAAGAGTATCCTCACGGTTGCCATATTTCTTGATTTAGCAATGGCATTCCGTAGAATCATCGGCCCCAAATACTCTCCGTCATAGTTCTTAGGCGCCCAGTCTTTGATTGCCACAGGCATGTCATATACGACGGATGTTTCAGTGTACCCTTTGGCAATCGCTGCGGCATAAACAAACGGCTTAAATGCAGATCCTGGCTGCCTTAATGCTTGCGTAACTCTGTTAAATTGCGAATCTAAAAAATTGTAACCGCCCACCAGCGCCGTTACATTACCGGAGACATCCATGGCCATTAAGGCACCCTGAACCTTAGGCGTAGCGTCAAATGAAACCTGAAAGACCCCATTTTCGCTATCGTTAACCTTTACTTTTATAACATCTCCGACCGTTAGTTTGAATGGAATTAGACTAATTCGTCCATATCCATTTATCGGGGCGAAGTTGTCAGACAAATCAGATTTCAAACCCTTTACGGCGCTTCCTAATGGTGAGCTAACAGCATAATGGAATATTCCCCTTTTATTGCCTACGCCGACTTCTGCCTTATATACGGCTTCTAGGTTCTCGACATTGGATTGTCCGATTAACACAGCTTCGTAGGTCTTGCCTTCCTGAATGTTGTCAAGCTCTTGCGCTAATCTGAATTTATTGATGCTGTCCGTGTTTTTTAAATTCTTGATGACCAGGTTACGCCCTCTTCTGGTTTCAATATCGAGTATACCCCGTCTCAATGCCCACTGAGCTGCCAGACTTTGATCGGTGTCGATTGTAGTAAATATCTTGTAGCCACCCTTACGAAAGGCTTTCGCGCCGACCATGTCCTCCACATGCTGTCTGACAAGTTCTACAAAGTAAGGTGCAACATCAATGACCATGTTGCCCTTTGGCATAATGTTAATTTTATACGCCTCTGCTTCCTGTCTTTGCTTTTTCGTTATAAAATCATCTTCCTCCATCATCTTCAGCACCAGCCTCTGCCTGCGAATGGCCCTATTAAAATGTTTACGTGGCGAGTAGTATTCCGGCCTCTTCGGCAGACCGGCAAGAAAAGCAGCTTCCGCAATATTGATATCCCTCGCTGATTTGCCGAAATAGTTATTGCTGGCAGCCTCAACCCCATATGTCCCATCCGCTAGGTAGATATGATTAAGATAGATGTAGAATATCTCCTCCTTAGAAAGGTTATTTTCCATCCTGTAGGCAAGAATTGCCTCCTTGATCTTTCGAGAAATGCTTTTTTCAGGTGAGAGAACCAGATTTTTCGTTACCTGCTGAGTTATGGTGCTAGCTCCTTGTACAATTTCACCTTCCTTTATGTTCGTTATAAGGGCAGCTATGATTCTCATAACATCAACACCCCCATGATGAAAGAAACGCTTATCCTCTATGGCTAAAAAGGCCTCTTTAACATGGTCAGGAATTTGCTCATAAGGAATGAGTTTTCTCTTTTGAATCGCAAACTCCGCGATTAACCTACCGTCAGACGAGTAAATTTCGTTTATTAGGGGAGGCTCGTAACCAGTAATTTTTGTCAAATCCGGGAGATCGTAGATGTAATACCAGTATACGACATAGAGAGATAAGAGGGGTATTACTACAAAAGTAAAAAAAAGGAGAAAGTAAAGTTTTATTCTCGGTTTGTTACGACGGCCCTTCGATTGCTTTTTTTTCATCAAAAATCATTCGACCTCGGTTGTTTGACAATATTAAGTGCATTAATTAGCCTTAAAATACATTCTTGTCCCTTTTTACTTAGTATATTAAACAATGGAAAATCGAGAAAATCAAGGAAATAGATCGCTTGATGAGTTTATCCGAGACGTCAAAGACCAAGAGCTAAAGGGTATTTTGTTAAAGCTTAAAAATGAGATTAGAAAACCCGATGTTCCATGGGTTGATATTAAGAATATCCTTAAATCGCTCGGCAATAAAGATAAACACGCCCTTTACGAGATTCTGCAATTGATCATTAATTAGGCTAAGCTTACATCTTTGCAAGGTTTCTTCAAAAAGAAAGAGCGTGTTTTTTTCAGCAGAATGCACAATGGATAAAACCGTTACTAGCAAATTCAATAAATATTGAGTGGCGGGATCCCTATATAATTCATTTTCTATTATTTTTGAAAGTTATCTGTTAAAAAATTTCTAAATCGAAGCGCTAGACCCACAGAAATCGTCAACAATTAGGTACGGATAATAAAATTTGGAGAAAGTAGTGATAAAACCCCCGGTCGATAACATTTTAGATCTAATTGGAGACACCTATATCATAAAACTGAATAGACTGATTCCCAAGTCCTCAGCAACAGTCTGGGCCAAACTCGAGAACATGAACCCCGCGGGAAGCGTCAAAGAAAGAATCTGTTTGGGCATGATTGAAGCGGCAGAACGGGAAAAGAAAATACATCCTTCAAGGACACTCGTGGTAGAACCAACAAGTGGTAACACTGGTATTGGGCTTGCCCTTGTCTGTGCAGTTAAAGGCTACAGATTAATACTCACTATGCCCGATGACATGAGCATCGAAAGAAGACTGCTTTTTGCTGCCTACGGGGCAGAACTAATACTTACCCCTGCTTGGGAGCAGATGGAAGGGGCAGTAAGAAAAGCTGAAGAGATCGTTCACGATAATTCCAATGCATTCATGCCACAGCAGTTTAAAAACCCGGAGAATCCCGAGACACACAGGAAAACTACAGCACCCGAAATACTTGGGCAATTCCCGGGAGAGATCCATGCATTTGTTGCCGGCGTTGGAACCGGTGGAACTATCACCGGCACGGGTGAGGTTCTCAAGGAAAAGTTTCCAAATATCCTCATCGTCGCAGTCGAACCCGCAGAATCCGCTGTTCTATCAGGAGAAAAAGGAAGTGTTCATGAGATTCAAGGAATTGGCGCGGGTTTTATTCCAGAAATCCTGAATACGAGTATCTACGATGAGATCATTACTATAACAGGGGAGGAGGCAAAGAAATTTACCAGGCTTATAGCGAGAAAAGAGGGACTCCTTGTAGGGATATCGGCAGGGGCTAATGGACTCGCTGCCGCTAGGATTGCCGAAAGGCTTGGGCCCAGTAAACAGGTCTTAACTGTGTTTTGCGATACCGGGGAAAGATACTTGAGTACAGGTGTTTTTGATCAATGATGGTTAAAGGACAAGCAGTCGGACAGCCCTACCCCATCATGTAAATTAATCTTAACAATATTGTTGAAAACCAATTTTACGTATGCTATCATTCTAGTGTATATTTCCAAATAAATTGAGGTAATTGTGAGTAGTCAATTGTTCAAAAATTTAATTCTATGGCTAGTTATATTTGTGGCAATTATTGCGCTCTACCAATTAATCCATACGCCGAGGAACAATTATTTAGAGATACCGTATAGTGAATTCCTTTCGAGCCTTGACCGAGGCGAAATCAAAGATATTGAAGTTAGGGGGGAAGAGATTAAGGGTACTTTTTTATCCAATGATAGAGATCAGCTATCCCAAGGATTCAAAACCGTAGGACCTACGAGTGACGATCTTGTAAAGAAGCTTGGAGAAAAGGGCGTTACATTTAAATTCGCCGAACAGCAGGAAGGATCCTTGACACACCTCTTGTTCAACTGGGCTCCACTCATACTTCTAATCGTAATAATGGTTTTCTTCATGAGGCAATTACAGGCCGGGGGTACTAAGGCCATGTCATTTGGAAAAAACCGGGCACGCATGCTCTCAGAAAACCAGAACAAGATCACGTTTAAAGATGTTGCAGGTATAGAAGAGGCGAAAGAAGAGGTTCAAGAAATTGTTGAGTTTCTTAAGAATCCAAAGAAATTCACCCGGCTCGGAGGACGTATTCCGAAGGGAGTTTTGCTCGTCGGGCCACCAGGAACAGGAAAAACACTGCTGGCAAAGGCGATAGCCGGAGAGGCAGGGGTTCCTTTTTTCATAATTAGTGGAAGCGATTTTGTGGAGATGTTTGTGGGTGTTGGCGCATCCAGGGTCCGAGACCTTTTCGGCCAGGCTAAGCGGCACTCTCCGTGCATAATATTTGTGGATGAGCTAGATGCTGTGGGACGACACAGGGGAGCCGGCCTCGGCGGGGGACACGATGAAAGAGAACAAACCCTTAACCAGCTTCTTGTCGAGATGGATGGGTTTGAGCCCAACGAAGGTATTATCGTAATTGCCGCTACAAACAGACCGGACGTTTTGGATCCGGCACTTCTTAGGCCCGGCAGATTTGACAGGCAGGTAGTCGTCCCCAGGCCAGATGTCAGGGGTAGAGAAGAGATACTCAAAGTACACACTACTAACACACCGGTTGAAGAGAATGTCAGCCTTCAATTAATCGCGCGTTCGACTCCCGGATTTACAGGCGCTGACCTGGAGAACCTAGTTAATGAGGCAGCTTTGCATGCCGCCCGTGTCGGCAGGACAAAGATATGTATGGAAGATTTTGAATATTCCAAGGACAAGGTTATCATGGGAGTTGAGAGAAAAAGTCTCATAATCAGCGATAGTGAAAAAAGGATTACGGCCTATCATGAAGGCGGTCATGCCCTTGTTGCCAAGCTGACTCCGGGAACAGATCCAATTCATAAGGTTACCATAATCCCTCGAGGCCTAGCTCTTGGGGTAACCCAGCAGCTCCCCATAGAGGATAAATACACGCTCGCAAGAGAGTATCTAAACAAAACAATTATGGTGCTTCTTGGTGGGAGGGCGGCTGAAGAAATTGTTTTCGCAGAAAGAACCAGCGGTGCGGGTAATGATCTCGAAAGGGCATCTGAGATTGCAAGAAAGATGGTTTGCGAATGGGGCATGAGCGACAAGGTTGGTCCGGTTACATTTGGCAAGAAAGAGGAGCAGATATTCCTTGGGAAAGAGATTGCTCGAAGCAAAGATTACAGTGAAGCGACGGCCCTCGAAATCGATAATGAAGTAAAAAGGATTGTTAATGAAAGCTATGAAAAGGCAAAGACTGTTCTGGAGGAAAATATAGACTTACTTCACAAACTTGCCGAAGTCTTGCTCGATAAAGAGGTAGTAGATGGGAAAGAACTCGATGATCTGGTCAAGCAAAACAAAAAGAATTGTCCCTCTTGGGAGAGTGGTCTTAGTCAACAGAGTACGGTAGCATTGAGAACAAAGATCGATGATTCCAGCACATAATTACTCTCTAAGAACTATCCATCTGCGGGTTATTATCTAATCCAACATTTGCTGACCTTTGAAATGCGATTGCCTAAAAATCTGTAAGTAAAAAAGCAACTATTTTATATGCAAGAAAGCATAACTCAAGTCGACAAGGTTATCTCTGCAGAAAAACAAAAATCCGTTTGTCGTGAAATTAGGTCTCATGATCTAAGACTCAGAGGTTTTAGTTTCGATCTTAGCTCCAAAACGCTCATCATGGGCGTTCTTAATGTAACACCCGATTCATTCTTTGACGGTGGAAAGTATCTTGAAATAGACAAGGCGCTAAGCCATCTAGATGAAATGATCAACGATGGGGCCGATATCATAGATATTGGGGGAGAATCAACAAGACCTGGCTCGCAAGGTGTTTCCGAAAGAGTAGAACTTGAGCGAGTGATACCCGTAATCAAAGCGGCTGTAAGGGGCTTCAATGTTCCTGTGTCAATAGATACAACCAAGTCAAATGTTGCCAAAGAGGCTTTAGAAGAAGGCGCGTCTATGGTAAACGATATTAGTGGACTTAAATTTGATCCAGAGATTGCAAAGATAGTCGCTGCCTATGATGCAGGACTTGTTATCATGCATACCCCTTCTCATCCAGTAGACATGCAGAATATGACAAATTATGAATCAATTGTTCATGATATAATTAAATCACTTAGTGATTCCGTCGAATTGGCAGAAAGCGCCGGGGTGTCACCATACAGTATAATGGTGGATCCCGGGATTGGCTTTGGAAAAACCACCGAGCAAAATCTCAAACTTCTAAAACACTTAAATGAATTCCTCATTCTCAGGAAGCCAGTTTTGATCGGCACTTCAAGAAAATCATTCATTGGTAAAATAATTGGCTCTGATAATTTCGACGACAGATTAGAAGGCACTTCCGCTACTGTCGCAATCGCTATAATGAATGGCGCGTCAATCATCAGGGTACACGACGTGCGGAATATGAAGAGGGTTGCTCAGGTAGTGGATGCAACTGTAAATACAGAGTGAGTAAAACTTTTTAGAGTAGTAGCAAATTCATCAAACTTGAAGGTCTAAACCGTGTTTGACGCTATATCAAACTTTAGAATCGTATGGGACAGCTTAGACATACTTATAGTCGCGTTGATCGTATATTATATTCTGACCCTGATCGAGGGGACCCGAGCAGTTCAAATGCTTGTAGGTCTTGGCGCACTGTTCCTGTTATATCTCTTCTCACAACGATGGGAATTCTTCACGCTCGGCTGGATATTGGGGCATTTCCTGGGTTCCATAATCTTAATTGTTGTCATCCTATTTCAACAGGATATTAGAAAAGCCCTCGCGGCACTTGGCAAAAATCCTTTTCTCATAAATATATCTCCGGGAAAGTCGGAAAAACATATTGTTGACGAAATCGTGAAGGCGACTAGCTTTTTGTCCAATCGGCAGATCGGTGCCATTATAGCATTAGAGAAAGATAACAGCCTAGCCGATTTTGTCGAAATAGGAATGAAGATAGATGGTTGGGTATCTACGGAACTTATAATAAGTATATTCAATCCTTCGTCTCCACTGCATGACGGTGGAATCATAATCGGAAATAACAAAATCTTATCTGCCGGATCCTTTTTCCCCCTTGCAACCGATCCAGAACTTGAGAGAGAACTGGGTACGAGGCATAGAGCTGCAATTGGACTATCCGGGGAAACAGATGCCATAGTTGTTGTCGTCTCCGAGGAAACCGGAATTGTGTCCCTTGGTCATGAAGGCGAATTGACCAGGGGGCTTGACGCGACTTCTCTTACTAACCGTCTTAACGACCTATTGGAATTAAAAAAGCAAAAAACAGAAGGAATTGGCCTTATAGACCGCATACTAAGGAAGAGGCAAGTAGAAAGGAAAAGTGCTTAATAATATAAATAATGCAATTAAAAATATTTTCGTTAAAAATATAGGCAAAAAGATTTTCGCGATCGCCATTTCAATATTTATCTGGCTTGTAGTCTCACTGGAGTCAAGCGTTGAAAAGAATATTACAATAGATGTAAATTACGCGAATTTGCCTCCGGGTCTGGTCATTACAAATGAACCTCCGGAAGAACTAAATCTCGTTGTTAGGGGCACACGAACTCAACTTTCAACCCTTTCGCCCCAAAATCTGATTTTTTCAATCGACGTCGCTCACGTCTCCACTGGTCTATCCAAGTTCAACATACGGGCAGAGCAGATAAGGCCACCCCGAGGAATACAAGTGATCGGAATCAGCCCGGCCGAAGTGACAGTTGATGTAGACGAATTAATCCGTAAGAATGTGCCTGTCGAACCTATAATAGGTGTTCCAGAGACTGGATACGAGATCGTAGGGAAGCCCGACGTTGTACCATCTATGACAACAGTCAGTGGTCCCAAATCAATTGTTTCCGACATGAAGTTTATTCCAACAGATACCATATCAACAATACGAGAAACGTCAAAGTTTACCATCGAAGTACCTTTGCGGTCCCCTCATCGTTTGGTAAAACTGATTGGTGATAAAACGACTCGCGTTACTATAAATATAGAGGAAAAGACACTGGAAAAAGAGTTCAAAGACCTAGATATAAAATTTGTAAACTTTGAGAATCTAAATTTTGAACCGAGAGGAATGTTAAAGGCCGAGGTTGCATTCGAAGGGCCCTACAGTCTTATAAAGAACCTGAATAGCAATGATATCGAGGTCTATGTGGATGTTGGCAAGCTTAAGGAAACTGACAAAAAATTACAGAAATTAAATGTGAGTGTTTCTTATCCCTTTACCAATAGCATAAAGCTAAAGAAACAGGAACCCAAGACACTTGAAATAAAATTAAACTAGCCGGAGAATAGATTTGAACCATAAAAGAGAGCGTCTCTTTGGCACAGATGGAATAAGGGGGATAGCAAATCTACACCCCATGACTCCGGAGATAAGCCTAAGACTTGGAAAGGCTCTTGTGAGTGTCCTGACGCATGAGAAATCAGATGAAAGGAGACTGAAAGTCGTAATCGGAAAGGACACAAGGCTATCAGGTTACATTTTTGAACAAGCTATATCTGCTGGAATTGCGTCGATGGGAGCGGACGTTCTCCTTGTTGGCCCCCTTCCTACGCCTGCGGTAGCATTTCTTACGACAAATATGCGAGCCGATGCCGGAGTGGTGATATCCGCCTCCCATAACACCTTTGAGGACAACGGAATTAAGGTTTTTGATAAACTTGGCTTTAAACTTCCGGATGAGAAGGAAGTGGAGATAGAGGAATTAATTTCAAGCGACAGGATCGATGATCTGCGGGTCAGGGGAACGGAGATTGGAAAAGCTTTCAGGGTTGACGACGCACCTGGAAGGTATGTGGTATTTGTTAAGAATACACTCGCCAAGGATTTAACACTTGATGGGATCAAGATAGTTCTCGATTGTGCAAACGGCGCGTCTTACAGGGTTTCTCCCCTAGTATTTCAGGAACTAGGTGCAGAACTGACAACCGTAGGCGTTAGTCCGGACGGCAGAAATATAAACACAAACTGTGGAAGTTTGAATCCCGAATTACTAAGACAAAGGGTTTTAGAAATGCGTGCTGATATAGGGATCGCCCTGGATGGGGATGCAGACAGAGTGGTTTTTTGTGATGAGACTGGCGATGTAGTCGATGGTGACAAAATCATAGCACTTCTTGCAGATGAGATGATTTCAACTGGTTCATTATCAAAAAACACAGTGGTTGCGACTATTATGAGTAATATGGGTCTTGAGATATTCCTGAAAAATAGGGGATGTCATCTGGTTAGGACGCAGGTCGGCGACAGATATGTAGTCGAGGAGATGAGGAGGAGGGGATGCGATTTTGGGGGCGAGAAATCAGGACACCTGATCTTCTTAAATCACGGAACAACGGGAGATGGGACTTTAGCTGCCCTTCAAGTTTTATCAATCATGAAGAGTAAGGGCAGAAATCTCTCCGAGCTCACAAAAATACTCGATCTTTTTCCTCAATTACTGATAAACGTCAGGGTTAAGGAGAAAAGACCCTTTAGAGATATACCCATAGTCACAAAATTAATCTCCTCGAAAGAAAAGGAACATGACGGACAGATAAGAATTAACTTGAGATATTCTGGTACCGAGCCCGTGGCAAGGATTATGGTAGAGGGAGAAGACGATCTGATAGTAAAGGAAACTGCCGAGGAGATCGCCAATGAAATAGATCGCCAAATAGGCGAAAGGTAATCATGCCAAGACTGAATGTGAACATAGACCATATCGCTACAATACGGGAAGCAAGGAAATCAAGAGAGCCAGATCCGGTCCTAGCAGCCTACTTAGCTGAACTGGCAGGAGCTGAAGGCATAGTGGTCCATCTCCGGGAAGACAGGAGGCATATTCAAGACAGGGACCTCTTGATTCTTAGAAAAACCGTGAAGACGAGACTCAACCTGGAAATGGCACCGACTAGTGAGATGATAGATATAGCTTTGGATGTAAGGCCGGATATGGTCACGCTCGTCCCCGAGAAGAGAGAAGAAATAACCACCGAAGGCGGACTCGATGTTTTCAAGAACCCCGAGACCGTAGCGCATGTGATAAACGAGATCAAGACAGGTGGGATAATTGTTAGCGTTTTCATCGATCCTAACGCTAAACAAATTGAACTGGTGAGGAAAGCTGGTGCAGAGATGGTAGAGATTCATACGGGAAACTATGCCAATGCTAAAAACGAAAAAGGCCAAGAGAATGAGCTCATTATGATCCAGGAAGCAGTTGAGTATTCGGAGAAGCTTGGGCTTAGAGTAGCCGCCGGACACGGTCTTAACTACACAAATGTACGGAAGGTATCCACTCTGAAGGGAATCGAACAACTAAATATAGGCCACAGTATTATCGCTAATGCCGTTATTGTAGGGCTTGAAAAGGCCGTACGGGAAATGGTTGCCCTTTGCCGGTAGGAAATTAAAGGCTTGTAAATGCTACACTGATTGATCTAGAAAGGGTGATACTAGTTTTTCGCGTCATTAAAAACCAGATGCACGTTGCTTTTGTTCAGGGCAAGAAGAGCAGTAGCCATAGAGCTCTAACTTATGATTTATTACATTAAAATTGTTCATACTTGCCACCTGGTTCGAGCAGGATTCGATTTGGTCATTGGCAAATTCTATAATCTTCCCGCATCCAAGACATATGAGATGATCGTGATGTTCTCCTTCAAATCTTACCGGTTCATACTTGGCTCTACCATCTCCGAAATTCCTTTCGAAAGCAAGGCCGCATTCTTTAAAGAGCTTTAGGGTCCGGTAAATAGTGGCATAACCAATCCTGGGATGATGTTTTTTGACACTCTCGTATAGTTCATCAACCGTAACATGCTTACCGAGATAATTGAAAAATCTATCAAATATAATATCTCTTTGAGTCGTGGATTTTAAACGCTTCTTTGCGATGTATTCTTGCAGGTATTTTTTGCGCTCGGCCTTAGGTCTTACCTTTGGAATCAACGTCGGTTCCTTATTTACATTTTTTTGATAATCATTATCAATTTTACATGATAACTCAATATTAGCAACAAATATTTTCCATTTGGGAATTATTACCAGTGGATCTTCACATTTCCTGTTACAATTTATCGCTTGAGCTAAAATGTACCCGAACCAGTTTTTTGATTAACCAGGAGAGCGAGAATGGATAATTGTATATTTTGTAATATAGTAAAAAAGGAAGCCGAATGCGACATAGTTTACGAAGATCACGACTCTATAGCATTTACCGATATAAATAAGCAAGCGCCGGTCCACATACTGGTAATTCCGAAGAAGCATATACGCTCACTATCCGAGATTAAAGATGCTGACCTGCCTATCATCGGACATCTATTCGATGTTGCAAATAATGTGGCAGAGCAACAGGGGATAAGCAAAAAGGGATACAGACTGGTCATAAATTGTGGCATAGAGAGTGGACAGTCAGTATGGCATCTTCACATACATGTATTAGGGGGGCGGAGAATGACCTGGCCGCCCGGTTGATACATCGATGCCCAAAATCCATAAGAGCCGGATACTGAAAAATGCGTAACGCCGTTAACTACCTCAACTCTCTTGGTGCACACAGGATAAATCTGAGTCTTGATAGGATTTCGAAAATTCTTGAAGCCTTTGATAATCCTCATAATAAATTAGCCTCAATTATAATTGCCGGAACAAACGGCAAAGGTTCCGTAGCAGCCATCACAGCATCCATACTGAGTGCTGCCGGCTTCAAGGTTGGTCTCTACACATCTCCTCATCTGGTTAACATTTCAGAGAGAATAACAGTAAATGACGAAGTGATATTCCCTAGCGATCTGAGTCGATTAATAATGAAGATTAAGGGAAAGGCTTCGATGATCTTGACCGAACAACCGACTTATTTTGAGGTATTAACGGCTGTTGCATTTCAATTTTTTCATGAAAAACAGGTGGATTGCGCAGTGCTTGAAGTAGGTATGGGCGGGAGATTTGACGCGACAAACGTAGCAAACCCAATCGTTTCTGTCATAACGAACATTCACTTGGATCATACTGAGTATCTCGGAAACAATATCGAGAAGATCGCCTACGAAAAGTCGGGAGTGATTAAATATGGAGTGCCGGTTGTCACTGGGGCAGATGGATCGGCGCTGGATGTTATAAGGACCGTAGCAGAGAAAAAATCTGCCAGCGTCTTGTATATGGGAAGGGATTTCTCCACAAAGTCAGAAAACTCAGCTTACTTTGACTATAGGGGTCATTCATTCAATTTAATAAACCTTCACCTCAGCCTTCCGGGCTTATATCAGGTGAATAATGCAGCATTGGCAATCGCTACAATAGAAACCCTGTGCGAACGTTATGGAATAGACATAGATGAGAAAAGTTTAAGGACAGGACTTTCAACCGCCACTTGGGAAGGCAGGATGGAGACACTTACATTAAATCCCCCTTTGATCCTAGACGGCGCGCATAATCCTTCTGCCGCATATGCATTAAGAAGCTCACTTACGCATGCCTATCCTGAGCAGAAATTTCTATTCTTAATAGGAATGCTCGCCGACAAGGATCACGAAAATTATGTAAAACAATTATCACCCATCACAGAAGGTATGATAATCACGGAGATTCCATCGGAGAGACGTATGCCTTCAGAAGATCTTGCAAGAATTGCAGGAAGTTATGTTGACAGCATAAGAGTGATAAAAGATTCCGAAGCGGCTTTTGTCGAGCTTAAGAAGCATAATGCTACCCCAGCCTGCATCACTGGCTCTCTATATCTTATCGGCGCCATAAAGAAATTAATCAAGGGAAACCCTGAGAGTATTAGAAAAGAATGAAAGTTAGTATAAAATATGGAGACCTATATCGTATCCAAATCCCGTCATCGTCTCTTTTCCAATTGGAGGTCGTAGATTAAAAAGCTAGGGATATTTCTCGATAATCTTTATTTTCAACACGACAATGGCATGGGTCACCCAGAGTCCCAGGACCGTCTCTTGGCCATCTGGGACATGCTTCAGGAAACTAACCTAACTGAAGAGCTGGAAGTATTGGAGCCCAGGGATGCGACCAAGGAAGAGATATGCCTGGTTCACGATCCAAAATACTTTGATATGATAAAATCTACGAGTGGCAAGCCTAGGGTATATTTAGACACCGACACATCTACCTGCCCGGTATCGTTCGCTGCAGCGGTTCGTGCAGCGGGAGGTATGTTATCTGCTGTTGATGCCATACTCACCAAGGAAATTGATATAGCATTTCCGTTGGTGCGTCCTCCGGGACATCATGCTGAAAAAAATATGGCAATGGGATTCTGTCTCTTCAACAACGTTGCAATAGGAGCATCCTATATTATTAGTTCAGGTAATTTTAAAAGAGTCTTAATTGTGGACTGGGATCTCCATCATGGAAATGGTACTCAGAATATGTTTTATGGTTCGGGAGAAGTTCTCTACTTCTCGACCCATCAGTATCCCCATTATCCAGGCACTGGTTCTGTCAAAGAAGTCGGCATCGGCGATGGCACAGGGTACAACATCAATGTACCACTTCCTGCGGGTATGGGGGATACAGAATATGCGAAAATCTTCTTTGAAATTCTCGGACCCGTTATAGGGCAATTCCGCCCTGAGTTTATCTTGGTCTCAGCGGGTTTCGATACCTATTTTGAAGATCCGCTAGGCGGTATGAATATAACGCCAAAGGGATTCGCACAGATGACAAGGTTTTTAAAGGAAGCCGCAGAAACGCATAGCGACGGAAACATTATTCTCATTCTTGAAGGTGGATATAATCTTGAGGGTCTCTGGCTCTCGACAAGAGAGGTCATAGAGGAATTGATAGAGAAAAAGAAGACGGACTACCCTCGAACAGACCTGACGACGAGCGCGGATTCCATAATCGCAGATGTAAAGAGTACACACTCGAAGTACTGGAAATTTTAAACATTCCTCCGCACCCTTCTTATATCATCGCCCTTCAGGTGAATAAATTCACACATTTCATGGAGTCTGGATGTTATCCTTTTGCCAACCCTTAACTCAAGTATTTCATAATCCTCAATCACCGGACCCTTCGTATAATCACTTCTTGAAACAAAGTTAGTTGTTACGAGTGTAATCTTTGAAGCGTTGTATCTCTTCGAGATCAACTGATCCAGTATGTTTAATTCCCAGTCACTACTCTTACCCTTTCCTAATTCGTCAATTGCCAAGACCTCCGCTTCGATTAGTGGGTTTAGCACCTCGATCTCCGGCGTCCCAAGTGAGTAAGCCTTTTTAAGTTCCGATAGAAGATCAAAGAAATCCTGAAACATACACCTTACACCATACCTCAGGGTAAGCTCAGATATCGTTCCTACCGTTAGATGTGTTTTACCGAGGCCTGGTGTCCCCATGAGCAGGAAACCCCGTTTCGTAGGATACTTCATCACGAACTCTTCCCTTGCATACTTCAGAGCCCTCTGCTGTGACTCATTATTCGATGGATCAAAGCCTGCGTCTACTTGAAGCACGTGCGAAAACTTTGCCGGTATCCCCGCCATATTGTAAAGTTTTACATTCCTTCGCACCGTCCCGCACATCTCACAAGCTTTGGTATTGATGTAACCGGCTGAATTCCTAGTAAAGACTAAGCCAGAGGAATTGCAATCGGCGCACCGTAGTACACAATTACACACTCTTGCATTCGCGTACTGACCCTTTTTTTCGACGAGGTACTCGTCGCCATGACAATTCTCACATTCAATTGCCTTTTTCTTCCTAACCATATCTAATCAATAATCCACGGCGTTGAAGTTTATTAATTGAAACTCTTTTATCAGCAACTCATTTCGAAATGAGATAAGACTTTCTAATTGCGCCCGTTTGATCATGAATCGTTCTCTCTTGCTTATATTTGTCTCGGCTTCCTGCATGATTTTTTTCCTGTCTCCTTCCGATATGCTTTGGAAGAAGTCTTCAAAAAAATCTTCTTCTATCTCCCTTAAAACTCTAAATATGTCAGATCGATCCTCTTTAAGCAGATCTAAGACTCTTCTTCTTGATTTTATATAATGCTTCCTCACCATATCCCTTTTTTCCGATATTATTATGCGATTGAGCTTATCCAATATTAATGTAACCAGCTCTTTACTTCCATAATTGGCATCACCCAGATCACTTTGCTGGCTAGATTTGTACTCCCGAATCAGCTCCTCTACATAAGCTGCACATTGAGTTAAACTTCGAAAATTCCGTTTTCTATCGTGCTCGTCAGTAAAGCCTTTCTCAAAGGCCCTTCTAATTCCCATTATGACTATGTCTTGGGGCACAGACCTCGTCCTCCAATTTACTATCAGATCATACTCTTTAGGTGAGAGCATGATGCCCTCCCCTTTTAGCTTCAAATAGTAACCCTCAATAGCTTTCACAAAATCATTAGAACTATGGCTGTTCACGGTTTTCTCCCCTTTTCGGTTCTAAAACTCTCATCAATTGTAGGCCGGATTGTCATTAATAATTTTACCAACTCGACGGTCCGAAATAAAGACGGTTTCATTTCCTACCAGACTGAGTTTCTATCTTCCTTCGCATTTCTCGAATGGTCTTGGCGTAACTGTTGGTTCTGAAAATGCCAGACCCCGATACAAGCACATCGGCTCCGGCTTTTGCTAATTCACCTATATTATCCAGCTTTATTCCCCCGTCCACCTCTATCAAAGGCCTGTGACCCAATTTGTCTATAAGTTTTCTCAGGCGTTTTACCTTTGCAATCATTGATGTTATCAAGCTTTGACCTGCAAAACCGGGCTCAACCGTCATTATCAGTATTAGATCTACATAAGGAATTATTTCCTCTAATGCGGTGAGAGGGGTCAATGGGTTTAGTGCAATACCAGCCATGACGCCATGCGATTTAATCTTAGATATCGTACTGTGTAATAATTTACAGGTCTCATATTGTACCGTGACAACCTTTACAAGCGGGCCTCCGGCACGGATGTATAACTCCACGCAATCGTCTGGATTATCGATCATCAGGTGGATGTCCATCGGCGGAGATGGAATCCTCTTAAGCGCCTCGATTACCGGTACTCCAAGGCTAATATTAGGCACAAAGTGACCGTCCATTACATCTACATGGATCCACTCAGCTCCACAGTCACTGATCGCTTTTACCTCATCCCCTAACCTGGCGAAGTCAGCTGAGAGAATTGAAGGCGCAATTATTTTGTCCATATCCCGCTATACGATGCTTCTCAGAGAAAATATTCTGAAAGCTTCCAATATACTTGAAGTTAGCCCTAAAGATTAGGTATCAAAGAATGCATGCTAAATCCACACTTAATGCTACTACATTTGATCACTAATATACGATTATACCATCGGTATTCAGCATATACGATAAGTTATTTTATTTAGATCTATTTTCATAAGTGCTAGTATGATCCTCAATTAAATTGACTCAATACAACAATAATGAATCCGAAAAATGCTTGACTTAATTAGTTAAAGGATTATATTTTTGGCTTTTAAAGGCGGCTTTTTTGCTGGGAGACAATTCGTATGGCTCAAAAAGATTTCATATTCACCTCTGAATCTGTAACAGAAGGGCATCCTGATAAGATGGCTGATCAGATTTCGGATGCAGTACTCGACGCAATCATTGCGCAGGATCCAAACGGCAGAGTAGCTTGTGAAACCCTCTTGACCACGGGGTTGGTTGTTGTAGCGGGCGAACGCACAACCACCGCGAATGTAGACATTTCAGAAGTGGTGAGGGAAACAATAAGAAATATAGGATATGTAAATGGGTCAATGGGATTTGATGCCGAGAATTGCGGTGTTCTGATGGTAATGGGCAAACAGTCTCCAGACATTGCGCTCGGTGTTAATCCCTCGGAGGATAAGGAACAAGGTGCGGGGGACCAGGGACTCATGTTTGGCTATGCAATAAATGAGACCCCTGAACTCATGCCAACTCCGATCATGTATTCCCACAAACTCGCAAGACGCCTCAGCGAGGTGAGAAAGAACGGCACCCTCCCCTTCCTGAGGCCAGACGGAAAGACCCAGGTAACTGTCAGGTACGAAAACAATATACCAAGATCCATCGAAACAATTGTTGTATCATCTCAACATTCGCCCGATGTATCCAACTCGACAATTTATGAAGACATCGTAGAGAATGTTATAAGACCGGTAATCCCTGAAGAACTTTTGTCTTCAAGAACAAAGATCTTTATAAACCCAACTGGCAGGTTTGTGGTAGGAGGCCCGAAAGGGGACGCGGGGCTAACCGGAAGAAAAATCATCATAGACACTTACGGTGGATGGGCAAGACATGGGGGCGGTGCATTCTCCGGAAAGGATCCTTCAAAGGTTGATCGAAGTGCCAGTTATATGGCTCGATATATTGCCAAGAATGTTATTGCAGCAGGTCTGGCAATGAAGTGCGAGGTACAGGTCGCCTATGCAATTGGTATTGCCGAGCCCGTTTCAGTCATGGTCGATACATTTGATACAGGGCTCGTCCCAGAAGACAAGATTTCAAGGGGTATAAGAGAGATCTTTGACCTGAGACCCGCTGAAATAATAAAGGCACTTAAACTACTTAGACCCATATATCAGAAGACAGCCGCATATGGACATTTCGGAAGAGAAGAACCGGATTTCACCTGGGAGGCAATCGACAAGACAGAATTATTGAGAAAGGCAGTTCAATAGTTGAGATGCCAAAAATTTAAACCAGATTGGTGACGTTAAAGGCGTATCAATTCCCAAAAAACTGATTCAAGTACCAATCATCGTAAAAAAACTCAAGAAGGTGTTAAAAATCTTATAGAGTATTGGAGAATATTGATGAAATACGATATTAAGGACATAAAGTTAGCAAGAACCGGCAAATTAAGAATCGAGTGGGCCGCAAACGAGATGCCGGTCTTGGCTCAAATCAGGAGCAGGTTTAAAAAGCAAAAGCCTCTCAAGGGAATCAGGATCGGGGCCTGCCTTCATGTAACTACCGAAACAGGAAACCTCGCGATAACTCTAAAAGAAGGTGGCGCCGCAGTGGCTATTTGCGCCTCAAATCCGCTGAGTACGCAGGATGACGTTGCTGCATGTCTTGTGAAACATCATAACATATATGTATTCGCCATAAAGGGCGAGAACACAAAGACATATTATAGTCACATTAACAAGGTATTGGACACCAGACCACAGATTACAATGGACGACGGGGCTGACCTGGTCTCAACCCTGCATAAAAAAAGGGTTGATCTTCTTGGCAATCTAATAGGAGGAACCGAAGAGACTACAACCGGCGTAATTCGTTTAAGAAGCATGGCTGAAAACGGGATCTTGAGGTATCCAATCATCGCGGTCAACGATGCAAACACAAAACATTTCTTCGACAATAGATATGGGACAGGACAGAGCACACTGGACGGGATAATCCGTGCGACAAATAAACTAATCGCAGGAACAAACTTTGTCGTTTGTGGATATGGATGGTGTGGCAAAGGGCTTGCGATGAGGGCAAAGGGACTCGGTGCAAACGTAATAATTACGGAGGTCAATAATCTAAATGCACTTGAAGCCGTGATGGACGGTTTCAGGGTAATGCAGATTGATGAAGCCTCGAAGATAGGTGACCTTTTCTGCACGGTTACGGGGAATATCAGTGTCATAAGGAAAGAGCACTTCCTGAAAATGAAGGATGGCGCGATTGTATGCAACTCAGGACATTTCAACGTCGAGCTAGATCTGGACGGGCTGAAGAGTATCTCGAAGGGAAAGAGAGATATCAGGGAGTACGTTGCTGAATATACCCTTAAAAACGGTAAGAGGATAAATGTTCTTGGCGAGGGAAGGTTAATAAACCTTGCCGCGGCTGAGGGACATCCCCCGAGTGTTATGGATATGAGCTTTGCAAATCAAGCCCTCTGTGCGGAGCACCTGGTTAGGAATTCCAAAACACTCGAGAAAAAGGTGTATAATGTTCCTGTTAATGTGGACATGTCAGTCGCCGAATTAAAGCTCGATTCATTAGGTGTAAAGATCGATAAGCTTACGCTTCAGCAAAAGAGATATCTCCATTCTTGGGAATTGGGCACATAGTCTTTCAGATTTAAATCTTAGGATGAATAATCTTGTAGATTCATTTCTCTCTTATCAGGCCGCGGTAAAAGGGCTGTCAAAAAACACACTGGAATCATATGGAAGGGATGTCTTAAAATTTGTAGATTACCTCGAGAAGAGAAATATATCCGGGATCGAGGACGTTAAGTACAATAACATTCTGGAAT
Organism: Thermodesulfobacteriota bacterium; assembly: GCA_049682815.1. Taxonomy (GTDB): domain Bacteria; phylum Desulfobacterota_D; class UBA1144; order Nemesobacterales; family CSP1-2; genus DASWID01. The sequence continues at coordinate 53,655 of JBAUII010000068.1, forward strand.
ATGTGACTACTCTCCAGGAAGAACGTATCAATATCAGGTCGGTTGCACGTAATCTGGTTTCTCTTAAGCAGTTCTTTAAATTTTTACTTCTTGAGAAAATCATAGTCGAAGATCCCAGCCTTCACGTAAAAACACCAAAAATGAAGAGAAGCATTCCAGGCTTCCTATCATTAGAAGATGTGGAAAGGCTCCTCTCCTCGCCCAATCCGGCGTCATATGAAGGGATAAGAGACAGAGCTATGCTGGAGATACTATACGCCTGCGGCATCAGGGCATCAGAACTTGTGAATCTTGAACTCAATAGTGTAAACTTTGAGCTGGGTTACCTGATTGTATATGGCAAGGGTTCAAAGGAAAGATTGGTGCCAACGGGTGAGAAGGCCAGAACTGCCTTGAAAGATTACCTGGCTCTATCGAGACCAAATATTCTTAAAACAAGAAGCTCACCTTGCCTGTTTGTTACCAGACGCGGGGAAGGAATGACTCGTCAGGGGTTTTGGAAGATTCTGAAAAACTACGCAATCAAGTGTGGTATAAGTAAGAAGATAAGCCCTCATACTATAAGGCATTCTTTTGCTACACATTTGCTGGAGAGAGGGGCGGACCTGAGAACAATCCAGATCATGCTCGGACATTCTGATATTTCGACGACACAGATTTATACACATATCGCCAAAGAGAGACTAAAGGAGATACATAGAAAGTATCACCCTAGATCTTGAATGTGATTTTCTTTTTATCGTTATTATATACAGTAAATAGAACTTATATATGGATTTCAACTATAAACTCATAATAATCCAGGCTCCTGTTATTCTATTCGCGCTCACGATTCATGAGTATTGCCATGGCCTGGTTGCCAATTATTTGGGAGACGATACTGCGCTCAAGCAGGGTCGGCTAACCCTGAATCCCATAGCTCACCTTGATGTAATTGGCACTATTCTCATGTTTCTGGTGGGTTTTGGGTGGGCGAAGCCTGTCCCCGTAAATCCGCTTAATTTTAAAGATCCCAAAAAGGGAATGCTTCTCGTCGCGCTAGCCGGTCCTGTTTCTAACCTTTTGACCGCCATTGTTGCAGGTATAGTTCTTAGGAATCTAATTCCCAGTATCATAACGTCAGATCATGCGATATCGGGATTTTATTCGACGCTTCTCGTGGTGATGGTTCTTACCGTCATTTATGGAGTGGGCCTTGCGATATTCAACATACTGCCAATACCCCCGCTTGACGGCTCGCGAGTGCTTTATGGACTTTTGCCTGAAAGACATGCATATGCCTACAGCAGGTTTGAGCCTTACGGAGTAATGGTATTATTCGCCCTCTTTTTATTCGGCGGACGTATCTTTTCGGTCGTTATTTGGTATCCCGTTTCAATAATTACGGAACTAATTTCAGGGGTGGGATATTTTCAACTTTGGCAAGTAATCCATTATATTACTGCATGAACATCGGAGAAATCATATAATATAGACATCACGGAGGCATCGTTGACTTCGGACAGTTCTGAGACATGCTTGGTTAAGGTACAGGCTTTCGAGGGTCCCCTGGATCTCCTATTACACCTTATCAAAAAACACGAGATCAACATTTATGACATACCAGTGGCTTTAATCACACAGCAATATCTTGAATACCTGAACTTGATGAAAGAGTTGAATTTAGAGATCGTTGGAGACTATTTGATAATCGCGGCGGAGCTCGGGCATATCAAATCAAAGATGCTGCTGCCAAAGTCTGATGACGATGATGAAATTGAAGAAGACGATCCCAGAGCCGATCTGGTAAGAAGGCTTATTGAGTACCAGATGTATCAAGAAGCGGCTGAGCAGTTGTCCAGGCTTGAAACCCTGGAAAGGGATGTGTTTACAAGATCGTACGAGGACGACACGGCTGATAACGCGAGTCAGCTATTGAAGGTTGATCTCTGGTCTTTAATCGATTCTTTAAGAGAGGTATTCAAGCGAAGAAATCTGAATATATCGGAGGGAATACAATTTGATATTGAAACAGTAACACTGGACGAGAGGATTCGCGAGGTCAACTCTATACTTATTTCAAAAAAGGAAATGAAGTTTGAGGACCTGTTTAGAAAAAATGCGTCAAGATTGGAGCTGATAATTACATTTCTCGCTATTTTAGAGCTTATAAGAACTCGTACAATAAGTGCATATCAGGAATATCCGTTTGGACCGATAAAATTAGCCTACGAGGGAGAACCCATAAGTTGGAAAAACAATACTTAAAAAAGGTGATTGAGTGCATCATCTTTGTTTCAGAAAAACCCCTTTCAATTCAGAGGCTTCTGAAGGTATTACCTGAAACAAAGAAAAGTGAAATTACTGAGTGTATCGAGGAATTGATAAGCGAATGGAATTCGCTGGATAGGGGATTTAGATTACATGAGGTTGCCAACGGTTATCAGTTTAGAACCAATTCGGAATTTAGTGATGAAATCATCCGTTTTAAAGCGATTAAGCCATTCCGTCTGAGTCGTCCGGCTCTGGAGGCGCTCGCAATAATCGCCTATAATCAGCCCATCACAAGGCTTGAGGTCGATCAGATTAGGGGAGTCGATTCAACAGGTGTCATAGGGGCTCTCTTGGAAAAACGCCTCATCGAAATCAGTGGTAGGAAGGAGGTGATCGGAAGACCATTCCTGTATGCAACCACCAGCGAATTTCTCGAGACCTTCGGACTCAAAAGCATGAGGGATCTCCCTAGCCTAAAGGAGCTAGAAGAGCTAGAGGCATCTTTTGAAAAACCGCTACAGGGACTCGATGCGTGACAGGATTTCTGATTCCTTTTCCCTCATTACCTTGGCTTCGTTTTTTTTCTTATGGTCATAGCCCAGCAGATGCAATATCCCATGTATCATCAATTTGTGAATCTCATGTTCAATGCTTAGCTTCTGCAGCTTTGAACGTCTTATTGCCGTGTCAATCGAAATAATTACATCTCCAAGTATGGAATCATCGGGTCCATCCTGGGGAAAGGACAGGACATCGGTGGTCCGGTTTATGTTTCTATAATCCGCGTTCAGCTTCCGCATTTCCTCGTCGCCAACAAAAGCTACGCACAACTCCTTATTTCCTGACACATTGAGTGTTTTAAGTATGAAAAGCGCCTTCCTTTTCAGGTTCTTCTTTTGCTCGCTCCTTAGGTAATTGACCCTGTCTAATATAGATAATGTCATATGGAAAAATTAAATTACCCAATTTCAATCTTCAGATCAATTTAGCGAGCAATTTCGCTTTCCCTTGCTAAAGGTTTGTAAATCTAGGTTATAATCATTCTAAACAATCCATCATGCACTCAGATTATCTGTTCGAAAAAATTGAGACCCTTTTTAACAGGTCCGGGTTCAATATCGTAAGCAAGGTTAAAACAAACGACTATCACAAGAATTTTAAACACAGGGACGAACCGGATAAAGTCTTGCAAAATGGTAAATCCATCATCCTCGCTGGGTTTGCCGGTAATGGGTTCTGGGATATCTTGCGAGCATTCTTGAGAAATAATCCTGATTCCGAAGAAACTCGAATTGATTGGATAGATGATTACACGCAAATTATATTCAAATCGGCAGCAGAGATTTTAGACCACAGCAGTGTTTCATACGAAATGGTTTTTCCGTTTGGCATAACCGCCCTCGATCTGGACTTTATGGAACTGGGAAGAATGTCTGGAGTAGGAGTTGACAGCCTCCTGGGAATACTTTTACATCCTGAGTATGGTCCTTGGATTTCTCTAAGGGGTTCCATAATTACCGATCTGGTATTTTCCGCTTATGATAGCCCGCTTGAGAATTTCGCGCCCTGCCCTCCTTGCCCCAAGCCATGCATTACAGCATGCCCCGCGAAAACCATATCAAACAGGGGTTGGAACTGGAATGCATGCATGGATTACCGCTTGAGTAGCGAAACCTGTGAAACCAATTGTGCATCAAGGCGAGCCTGCCCGTATGGGAAGGAGCATCAGTATACTGGAGAACAACTCGCCCATCATCACAAATTTGTACTTAAGAGTGTAAAACAGTATCGGACGAAGAAAACATAATCATTAAGAATAGCCGATCCCCTAACTATATGTAGGGAAGGCATATATGCATTCCCTAGAATTTGGTTAAAAAAAATTCCCTTTTGTTAGGTTGATAAAACGTACGTCTTAACGTACACTTTTAATAAAGGTTATTAAAATGAAGATCGTAAAAGCAACCGAAGCAAGAAACAATTTATACAGGTTGATTGACGAGGCTAGTGAATCCCATGAGCCGATTCAAATATCCGGTAAGCGTTCGAATGCCGTTCTTATATCTGAAGAGGATTGGCGATCCATTCAAGAAACACTTAACTTGGTCTCTATACCAGGGATGAGGGAATCAATAATTGAAGGACTTCAGACGCCGGTAGAGGAGTGCTCTGAGGAACCAGAGTGGTGATTAGTCCCTTTAATTATCCAGGAATTAAAATACATTATTTTTCTCTATAAATTTAATAGCTGCTATTCATAAGGAATTGGAATACTTAAACCAAAAGAAAGAAGAGGACAGTACAGAGGAAATTGATCATAAAAGGAGAAAGATAATTCAACAAATAGGGGGCGAGAAGAACCAGGCCAAAAAATAACTCATTTATTCATGCCCGCCCCTGTCCTTCCTTCAATCAAGAGTTGCTCCCGAGGACCTTTGTCGGGAATCCGCCACCATTCTGTCATCCCCGAATGCTTTAATCGGGGATCCATAAAGACGTCATTGCGAGTGGCAACGCCACGAAGCAATCTCATATTCGCCCCCCCTACCCTCCATTCTCTTTCATCATTTGAATCTTGTCATGAGTCCTTTAAAATCCCGTCCCTTCACCCTGTCTGAGCCCTGAGCCTGTCGAACTATCGAATGGGGTCGAAGGATCGAACGCTGATCCGGGTTCTCCCCATACTCCGACAAGACCATATGAGGCCAAATGCGTGGAATGAGAAAAGGGCGTGACAAACAAATAAGCAAAGCCTGTGCACAACTTATTCAAATTACAACAATACAAGCCTGACCCGTAGCTCTAAGTAATTATGCAATATCTTATTATCTAAGTCTCCTCTATCCATTGGTTTGTTTTTAATTTGGTTCATTATTCCTAAAGATTTCATTGAGCGGATTATCATCCTAAGCTCTTCAGGCCAAGCTACAAAGAAATAGCCAAGCTATGATAACAGGGTGGCACTTATATTATCCTCGATGGTGGTCTGGCGAATATTGCATATTAAACGGCTTTTGTGTATAATCTTTACCATATAAAACGAGTATGCACTATTTGTTTAAGACAAACTATAACACAAGAGATTTATTTATTAATATTCAAAAATATCTCTACAAGGGGGTTAATAAGATGAGAATAAAATTCATATCTCCTAAGGCTGGATATGGGAAAGTAAAATGTACTGTGCACAAAAACGGTAAGTTAGGTTTTTCCCAAGCTGCCATTAAAAGATTGAATGTAACCGACTCTAAACATTTCAAAATTGGTGTCAACGAAGAAGATAAGTCTGATGATAGCTTGTACCTTATGGTAACAGAGAATGAAGATAGAGATACATACAATGTAAATAAAGCCGGCAACTACTATTATCTGAATACTAGAAATTTGTTTGATGAACTAAACCTGAATTATAGAAACAAGCGTATTATATACGATATTGAAGAGATTGAATACGAGGGAACACGATTGTATAAATTAAATAAGAGGGAGTTGGACAGGAGTAAATAGAGGTGATAAATATAGCTTGAATATCTATGCATTTATGTTAGATTTCTAAAACCTATTATGACGGAGGAAAAATTTTGCATAAATTAACATTTTATCCGCTTGGAAATGCAGATACCTGCAAGATTGATCTTTCAGATGGACAAAAGCTTCTCTTTGACTATGCCCACTTGCGAGATAACGAGAATGAAGAAGATCTTCGAGCAGATCTGGAAAAATTGCTCCGAGAGGATTTAGAAGCAGCAGGACGTGATTATTTCGATGTTGTGGCATTTACGCATGCTGACACAGACCATATAAAACGTGCTTCTGAATTTTTTTTCTTAGAGCATGCTAGCAAATATCAGGGTGATGAACGTATTAAAATCAAGGAACTTTGGGTTCCTGCCGCTATGATAATCGAAGAAGGATTAAAAGATGATGCTAGAGTGTTGCGGAGTGAAGCTAGATATCGCCTAAAGAATGGTTTTGGCATAAGAGTTTTTTCTCGACCTGAAAGGCTAAAAGATTGGTTTGAAGAACAAGGTATAGCAGTAGAGGAGCGGAGTGGATTAATAACCAACGCTGGTCAAACGGTTCCAGGATTTAACAAAGATAGGGACGGAGTTGAGTTTTTTGTTCATTCGCCTTTTGCACTACGAGATGGTGAAGAATTAGAGGATCGTAATGAGAGTTCTTTAATACTCCATATAACACTCATTTGCAAGGGGAGGGAAACAAAATTTTTACTCATAGGAGACTCAACGCATGACGCTTTAGCTAATGTAGTGAATATTACAAAATATCACCATAGAGAAGAACGCTTGGAATGGGATATTTACGATATACCCCACCATTGTAGCTACTTAGCACTTAGCGATGAAAAAAGAGCGAAAAAAACTATACCTGCTCCAGAAGTTAAGTGGCTATTAGATCAAGGCAGTAAGAAGGGTGTTTTAGTATCTAGCAGCAATCCAATTCCAAATGATTATGAAAATCCTCAGCCCCCACATAAGCAGGCAGCAAGTTGTTACGAAGATATTGAGCAGGGTATAGATGGTAGATTTAAGGTAACGATGGAGCATCCGACTGTATCTAAACCAGAACCATTAGTTATTACCATTGACGAGTGGGGAGCTAAACCAAAGTTAATTATTTCGGGTGGTGGATCTGCAACTACAAGTCGTCCAGCACCAAGGGCTGGTATTTTGAATGACGCTAAATTATCTTCCAGTACTGGGTGATGTAATATCCAAAAGTGATCTTAGAATTTCTAAAGCCAAAGAGATTTCAGATGCTTTAGAAAAATTACCTTATTTCTCACTTATAGAACTAAGAAGAATAACAAATCCATATGAGGCGGAAGCGGTAATATTTGATACCGAGGTGGAAATTGGACAAAAAACTATCCATGATATTCGTAGTACGGAACGAATTGCAGTAATTTTTACTCCAGAAGATAAATTCGTTCCTGAGGTTCTTGGTCTCCGCCCAGATTTTCCTTTAGTCCCTCATTTGAACTTACGTCAACAAGAAAGGCCCCGAAGCCTTTGTCTATTCAGTGAGAAGTACAGTGAAGTGAAATTTCACTGGACACCAAAATACTTTTTGGAGCGCATCCGTGAATGGTTAGCTCTTAGCGCTAAGGGTGAACTTCATGGAGATGATCAACCTCTAGAACCATTATTAATAGGATCACCTATAAAACTAATATTTCCATTCGACCTATTTGATGGAAAAAATATTGACGAACTTGAATTGATAATAATACGACGTGCCGATTATGGAAGTAACGGATCGACTCTAATTGCTAATCGACAGAAAGACACTCCGACGATTAATAAAGAAGAGATACGATTTATTGCATTTCCAATCCAGGGCAGGCCTCAAGCGCACGGAATAATTTATAATCAGCCCGCGAATTTGTCAGAGCTTCACGACTTTCTAGATAGAACAAAGATTGATTTATTGAATGAACTACGAGGCTTTTTGAGAAAGTTTCAAACAAGTCACCCTAATAGTAACTTAATTAGAGCTCACCTTATATTGATTATTAATCTCCCTAAGACAAGACATAGTAGTGGTAAACCCGAATCATCAGATATGTGGGCTTTCTGGTTGGAAGACACAATAGAAGAACTAGGAAGGAAAATTGGAATCTGGGAGAAAAAGGCAGGAGGGTTAGGAATCTTAATACCTCCTGACTATTTTAAAAAGGGTGAAGATGTGAAAATACACATACTCGATCCTACACCCTACTTATCACGAGAACTTGCTTCTAAGTTAAATGGATTAAACCGAATAGATGACAGACAATTTTGTCTTGTTGGAGTTGGAGCACTTGGTTCACAAGTATTGAATAATCTCGTTCGAATGGGTATTGGAAACTGGACAATCATTGATGAAGATTGTTTGCTTCCCCATAATCTTGCTCGTCATGCACTTACAAGTATTCATTTGGGATATTCCAAAGCAGAAATGCTTGCGGCAGAAGCGAATGGAATGATAAAAGGTGAGCCAGTCGCAAGCTCCATTGTAACTGATGTTTTAAATCCCCTAGATTCATTTGAGAATCTAAATTCTGCTTTCAAAGAGGCTCGAGTTATTATAGATGCGTCTGCATCAATCCCAGTTGCTCGACATTTGGTTCGAGATATCAAATCCAGAGCTCGCCGCCTGTCTATATTTCTCAACCCATCAGGAAGTGATGTCGTTATTCTTGCAGAAGATGAAAAAAGAAAACTTCCCCTTGATTGTTTGGAAATGCAATATTATCGTTACGTGATAACTAAGCCTAAATTAAAAACTCATTTTCAAAGAAAGGTTGGCTCAGTTCGTTATGCTCGCTCATGCAGAGACATAAGTAGCACTATTCCACAAGACCTAGTTTCATTACATTCTTCCATATGTTGCCGAGGGATCCTCAGTTTGATTAAGCAGAAGAAGTCACGTATTTCGATATGGAAGGCTGACATTATTGATTTGACAGTGACGAAATACAACGTTCCAATTTATGAGATTATACAGAGGAAGCTTGGCCCCTGGACCTTATGTTTCGATCAGTTTTTGTTAAATAAAATATCAGAATCACGGGAAGAAAAATTGCCAAACGAAACCGGAGGTGTTCTGATAGGATCTTACGACATGCAAAGAAAGATTGTTTACGTTGTGGATACTATTTTGTCACCTCCTGACAGTTTTGAATATCCGACCGCATATATAAGAGGGTGCAAAGGATTAAAAAAACGTGTTGATGAAATTCAAGAAACAACTATAGGAATGTTGAATTATGTAGGAGAGTGGCATTCCCACCCATGTGGATTTAATACTAAACTTAGTGACGATGATAAAAAATTGTTTAGCTGGCTGAAAGAAAATATGAATATAGAAGGATTACCTGCATTGATGCTGATTGCAGGAGATAAAGCAAAATACTCGTGGTACCTTGAGAACACTAGTTAATTTATCACCTATCATGATAAAGGAAACTCTGAAATTTTGATTTATAGGTGAAACTTGAAAAAAGGATTTGAATTCTTTTTTGTAAGTTACCAGTAATACTGTGATTACAAAAAAATGAGCATATATGATAATGAACTAAGGAGAATTAGAAGTGGAAGTGCATTTTATAGATGTAGGTTGTGGAAACATGGTATTAATTGTTCTCCCAGAAGGATCGGTGTTAATTTACGATTGTAATATAACAAATGATAATACAGGGAGGGTTCTTTTATACTTATATAGAATCATAGATAATAAATCTATAGATGTCTTTATTAATTCGCATAGAGATGCTGATCATATGAGAGGAATAAAAAAGCTACATGCTGCCAACACAATCAAAGCGATTTGGGATACGGGAGTACCTGGAACCACTACTTATTCACCAGAATACAGGGAATATATGGATCTTCGTAGATCGCTTCCTTCAAAAGAGATTGAACCAAGGAAATACTGGACATATGGAGATGCCAAGCTAAGATGTATGAATTCAAAATGGGAGGACTTCTCTGAGCCAAATGAACAAAGTGTGGTATTGAAAATTGAGTATAAAGGGTCGTCGGTTATGCTCAGCGGAGATACGAACTATAGACCATGGAAAGAGAAACTTCTTACTTTTTATAAAAACGGTGACCTCGGGTCCGACATTTTGCTTGCTGCTCATCATGGTTCATTATCGTTCTTTGATGATCCATCAAATTCCCAAAATTATTACACCAACCATATTAGAAAAATAAATCCAGCAATGACTCTGATATCTGTTGGGCCAAATAATTATGACCTTCCAAATAAGAAAGCCGTTGAGCTCTATGAGAAATTTTCACGAGGTTCCGAGAAAGGAAATAAAGTTTTCACAACAGAAAATAAAGGTACTATGAAGTTGGTAATGAAAGAAGCGGGAGGCTGGACATTATATAGCAATCAATAAAAATGGACAAATTAAGTTACTATGATGTATTATCAAACCTTCTTCCTGGGCTAGTGTTTGTTTGGGCCTTGGGAGTGCTTGGACCATTCACAAAAGGTACAATCCAGCTTCTTTTAACTGGTAATACTATCGTCGATTCGATAATTTTTGTCGCACTAGGTTATGTTGCTGGCCATATTTTACAGTTTATATCGAGATATTCTATAGAACAAATTTTGAAGAGAATATTTTGGAAAGGAAATTTCTTTTCAGATATTTTTCTAGTATCGGCATTTAAGCAATGTCCCCAAGTTGAATTACGCCGTTATATAGCCATTGCTGAAAATAAGCTTGGCTTCTCCCGTGATGATTTGGGAGTTTTGTGTGATCCAGATGTTACATCAAATCAATCCAAGAAAGAAAAAGCGATTTCACTCTCAAGAGCAATTTATCGTGCTATTGATGCAAAGACAAGCGGCTTATCACGTGCACATAAAGCACATATTCAGAATACATTCTATTCATTATTCAGAAATCTTTCGGTAGTTTTTCTGATACTAGGACTGTCTGATTTGTTAGCAATAATCTTACATTTTGTACCACTAAGTAAAAAGATGACGTTTCTCATAGTAGTTAACTTTGCAATCTCGGTAATTTTTTTTATTAGAGCAAAACAACGTGGCGAATTATATGTAAGAAGTTTATTTTGGAGCTATATTTGAGAATTATGGAAGTTCTTGAAAAAAGCTGAACGGGAACTTGTTCTATAAAAAAATAAAACGGAATTTAATCCCATAAGGAGGCCTAAAATAATGCCATCAAAAAGAGATAATTATCGATATGAACTCCGCGATAAGGGTTCATTAGTTTATGTGGGGATTACAAATGATCCTGAAAAGAGGGAGCAGGAGCATAAGGGTGAAAGAAAAAGATTCACTAGTATGAACATTATTACGCCCCCTGTTACACAAGATTCAGCTGAGAGATGGGAAGAAAAAAGGCTGGAAACATACCGCACAAATCATCAAGGGAAAAACCCCCGATATAACAAGACGGGAATATAAACAGGTTCTATCTAGTTCATACAAGCTTATTATCTTAACGACGATACGGAAGTCTTATCTCTTGCTTCGCATGTGTTCCTTTTAAGATTACTAAGTCTTTGCCAATTCTTGATAAACCATCTCAAACATCTTCGCCACCAGCGCTGCTCTTATTGCCTTGTTGTCATTAACCTTCTTATAGAAGTCGAAGTGCTCGTCAATTATCTCTTGGAGCTTCTCATCAAAGAGATGGTCGAATGTTAGCCTTATTTTTTCCTTGCTATTTACCTTTGCGCTTGCCTTCAGCGATGGATTGCTCTCAATTCTTGATTGCAGTTGTTGAGCAATTACTTTATCTGATTCTGTAAAGTCAGTGCCATACTTGTCGTTTATTGATTCAATTATCTTAGATAGGGCCTCTTTCTCTTTGCTCTTTAATGTTATCGCATCATATCTAGCTGGCCTAATCGAACCTCCGCGATCTCGGATTTCAATACCCGTGCCCAGGTGCCCTATTCTGTAAGAATCCATATCAACCTGTTCCATGACCTCCACGGGCAGCCTATCATCGATTCGTGGCAACTTCCTTATCAGCATCTTGCTGAAAACATATAGCTTTTCCAGATTAATATCTTTGAAGGGTATTATCTGAGATAAAAAGGCGTATAGGCGAATATAATTCCTTAGAAGTTTCTTGAACTCCTCCTGCTTCTCGGTTGGTAACTCCTCAAATCGTGAGACAACTTCATTAAGTATGGGATGCAGTTTATCTTGCTTCACTTTCTTATCGAAGAAGAGTTTTGCAAATCCATCCACATCTTCATGACTGAATACATACTGGTCCAGGAGCTTATGCTGAAAGTCATACAACTTGTTTGGATCAGTGCCTTCAGAAAGTATTGTTTCTCCATAATAATCCTCAAAGGCTTTTTCTATTTCATCCGCTTCATTAGCAAAATCCAGAATTAAGGGGTCTTCTTTATTGGAATAAATTCTGTTGACTCTGCTCAACGTTTGTACTGCTGCTACGTTTGCCAATTTCTTGTCCACATACATTGCATAAAGCAGGGGCTGGTCAAATCCTGTCTGGAATTTATTTGCAACTATCAGAAATTTATTTCCCGCTCTTTTGAATTCATCCGCAGTCTGCTTTTCTGAGAAGCCATTCATGCCTGCTTCCGTAAAATCAAGGCCGCTGTCTGGATCATGAACTGTTCCTGAGAAGGCAACCAGGGTCTTGAACTTGTACCCCTTCTTCTTGATATATTTATCGCACGCAAGCTTAAACCTTACCGCGTGAAGCCTTGACCTCGTGACAATCATTGCCTTAGCTTGCCCGTTACCATTTTTGTCTGGAATCTTGTTTTTAACATGGTCATTGAAGTGCTCTATCATGATTTCCACTTTCTTGTTGATTGAGTGCTCATGCAGGTCGACAAATGACCTTAGAAGAGCGGTTGCTTTTCTCTTGTCATAATTGGGGTCATCCTCAATTTTTTTAAGCAAATTGAAGTAGGTTTTGTAAGTTGTGTAGTTTTTTAACACGTCCCGAATAAAGGCTTCTTCAATTGCCTGCCTCATCGTGTAGAGGTGGAATGGAAGGTATGAGCCGTCTTCTTGTTTTTCTCCAAATAATTCAAAAGTCTTTCCTTTGGGTGTTGCCGTGAATGCGAAATAGCTTACATTTTTCAACCTGCCTCTTGCATCTATTTCTTTCGTAATTTCATCTTCCCAGGTTACTTCCTCTATGTCTTTTTCCTCGGCTTCTTCAAGGCCTGAGACAGATAAAACCATTTTCAGGCTTTTGCTCGTCTCTCCTGATTGTGAGGAGTGAGCCTCATCAACAACAATGGCAAATTTCTTGCCAGGAAGCTTCGTTATATCATCAACGATGTAGGGAAATTTTTGGATTGTGGTTACAATAATTTTCTTGCCGCTCTCCAATGCTTCCTTTAGCTTCTTAGAGCCCTTGTCAATTTTTTCGACAACTCCGCTCACCTGCGCAAACTGGTGGACTGTCCTTTGAAGCTGCCTGTCTAGTACAAGCCTGTCAGTAACAACTATTATTGAGTCAAATATTACCTTGTCTTTCTTGTCATGTAAGCTCGTTAGGTTATGACAAAGCCACGCTATCGTATTGCTTTTGCCGCTTCCCGCGCTGTGCTGGATAAGGTAGCTTTTGCCTAGATTATCTTTCTTGGCCGCTTCTACTAATTGCCTTACGGCATCTAGTTGATGGTATCTTGGGAAGATTAATTTCTGCTCTCCTGTTGGCTTTCCCTTTTCGTCCAGCACATCTTCTATATGAAGAAAGTCCTTTATTATCTCTGAGAGTATTTCCTTAGTGAGGATTTCCTTCCACAAATATTCTGTTTTAAATCCTGCTGTATCAGGATTTCCAGCGCCTCCATCCCGTCCCTTATTGAATGGCAGGAACTTTGTCTTTCCATTCTCCAGCTTGGTTGTCATGTAAACAAGGTCTTCATCTACGGCAAAGTAGACAAGATTCCTCTTAAAGGCAAAGTAAGGCTCTCTTGAGTCCCTGTCATACTTGAACTGCTTTATCGCATGCTCGACACTCTGCCCCGAAAGCTGGTCTTTAAGCTCAATTGTTATAATTGGAAGGCCATTAATAAAGAGCACCATATCAACAGATTTGTTGTTTCTCTCGCTGAAATAAACCTGCCGCATGACGCGGAACATATTTGCCTGAAAGAGTTTTTGGTAAGCTACGTTGAGCGTGGAAGCCGGCAAAGGATAGAATAAGTCGAAGTAGCAGCCGTAATCCCTTACACCCTTCCTCAAAACATCCAAGGTGCCTCTTTTCCCAATCTCATCTGCTAACCTCTTAAGGAACTTCTCTTGAACCTGGGAGCCATGCTGTTTCTTTAGCTTTCCCCACTCATCAGGCTGGGTTGCATAGATAAAAGCCAAAACCAGCTCAGTGTCCAAAGAAAGCTTTTTGTCATAATCGGTATTGTTTCTTGAAATGTATGCGTTCTTCCTTACAAGCCAGTCCTCTGTCTGCTCCTCCATCCTCATTTCTGAAGTTTTTAATTTAACAGCCATTACACAACGCCCCGTACATCAATCTTTCCAGTCACCGCATGCGAAATCAAGGACGTTTTGTATTCATTCAAGAGGTCTATTTGTTTGTTTATTTTTTCCATTAGGTTGTCGATTCTTGAAGTTTCAGTTTTTAAATACTCTAAAATCTTTTCCTGCTCATCAACAGGCGGTAAAGGTAACAATACATTTTTCATATTGTCTTGATAGATTACCTCAATTGTTGTAGCGCAACTCATTATCAAAAGTTGCTCCCAGATTAATTTTGCTTGCTCGATTATCAGTGTTAAATACTCCTTAAGAATCCTTTCCTTATTAACTTGAATCCTTAGTAAACACGGATGTAAAATACCTTTTTCAGCATTCTCAGCGACAATGAACGTTTGGCCTATAGAACCTCTGGTTGTTATTAGAATGTCGCCAGGTTCTACCTCAAAAGCTTTAAGTTCCGAATATTTTTCGTAAGAAACGTAATTCTCACCATGAGTAATATCCTTAAGAAGTACAGTTTCTTGATTGTATACTTTAACATCACCCAATTCCATATCGCTGGCTTTTAACTGGCTACCGAATGGACCTGTTTTGATTGCACCCTTTTTATTATCAACGCAATATTTAAGTTTCTTAAAATCCCAATGAAACGGAATTGTTTCAATTAGTTCACTTCCGGAATCCTTCATCTTTACATCAGGGTCTAAACCCTTCGTCACAACATGGCTTATCAAGGCTATTCTCTTTTCTTTTAGAAGGTCGATGTATTGTTGATATTTTTTGATTAGTTCTTCAAGTTGTGATGTTTCTTTTTTTACATACTCTATTATATGTCTTTGTTCGTCTATGGTTGGCAATTGAAAACGGAGAGATCTTATAATTGCCTGGCTAATGTTTGGCTGGCCACCACCTTGTGAAAATTTTATGATATCTTCCCGTTTTGCTATAAACCAATAAAATAAAAAATGGAGCTTGTCTAGAACAGCATAATAAAATAAGCTGAATCTAT
>JBAUII010000069.1:0-20901 GCA_049682815.1 Thermodesulfobacteriota bacterium
CTCAGGGTGGGAGTGCGATAGTAAATCCGGCGGGAAGGTACTTGGTTGAGCCATGCTTTGAAAAGGATGCAATTTTATATACAGATTGTTATGCAAATCAGATCAAAGCGGTCAAAGCCGTTTTTGACTCTCTGGGTCATTACTCTCGCTGGGACGCGGTGAGACTCGAAGTGAGAAACGAAGCCTGGAACCCCGAGGTCTCAAAAGGTAATTCATCAACCACTCAATACGAACTTCCAAATAGCGAGCTTAGGAAAATCTCAGAAAAGTATGAGATTGATATTGATAAATTGGAGTCGATCCTGCAGGATCTCGGTAGGTTAATGGGAGGAGGCACCGATACTTAACGCTCTTTTCTATGCTACTTGGATAACAATAAGTAAATGTCCAATGGAGTAAATCTGAATAGCTTCAAGATATACTCTCACGGCTATTAAATCGTAAGCTGTTGTAAAGTGAAGGAATTTCCCCAAAAACTTCGAGACCTACTTTTCGACAATCGAGGGTTTTAGACCCGAGAGGATACCAAGGAGCTCGTTCTTCTCCTGGTCTGGCACCTTAAACTCATCCAAGATTCCAACCAGAATATTTACGGAGACTTCCCAGTCACTGTCTGTGATCCCCAATCCCTCGTGAGATGTCTTCATATCTCTACCAGTATAAATACAGGGTCCTCCGGTTGCGCTGCATACGAAATCGACGGTTAGTTGCTGAACTCGTTTTTTTGAATCGTCACTCAAGCCTATGAAGTATTTACCTAACTGTTGATTTGGAATCATGCGGGCGAATAATTCTCCAACTACGGCTGCGACTGCGTCATAACCGCCAAGGCGTTGATACAGCGTCTTTTCGGGGGCACCTGAAGCTTTCTGCTCGTTTTCTTCAGAAAATCCAGAGGGCAGGTTTATTGACAGTGATATGAGCAAAAATAATAAAATTGATGATCTTTTTGAAAAATATCTTCTATTCATTGTTTCCTCCTTTTCACGAGATCATTATTTACCTATAATATAAAAATGGTTCCTCTTATGCAAGCAGGCACTTTTTCGTAGAGTAGTTACGAAACGGTAGTAAAAGTTGAAAATATGAGAAAATTAAATTCTAAGGTAGCTACAGATTCAGGGGTGTTCAGGATCGTCGAGGACATCATCGGTTGCAAGTGGTCCATACAGACATTGCAATTGATAAAGGATGGTGTCAATAGACCAGGAGCGATGGTCAGGAGTGTGGATGGACTCACTACAAAGGTCCTGAATGAGAGGTTGTCTAAGATGGTAAAACACAGGATATTGGAAAAACATTCCTATCCCGAGATTCCGCCGAGAGTTGAATATAAATTTACAGACTTCGGAAAAGGATTTTTAAACCTATTAGACGAGATAGATAAGCTGCAGGAATTTTACGAATCCGGTTTTGTCAGACGTAAGAGTTCCAGTTCGAAAGAGTCCAAAAAATAGTAAGCACACCCCGATTACATTTTTCATTAGGTCACATTCCTAGCCCTAGCCCTCGTCACAAGTTTATTAACATACATGTCGAATACTCCTCGGTTTTACACAGGCTGGTCCGCCGCGTTACTCTGAAATCAGCACTAGTACACCTGTATAGGTGAATAGATGGTTCTTGCCATGCAGACTTGCGAATTCGGAGTTTCCGAAAAAGCCGATTATTGGTACTCCCTCGAGATAGTGACTTATGTATGCCGTGTCGATGCCCTTCTGCCCGTAAAGTGATGAGCCCCTTGCGCAACAGTTGAAAAATAAACCAAACTCGAAGGGCTTCTCGGAGTCGGAGGAGGATTTTATACGTTCTAGCATCTGTTTCAGGTCTTCGCGCGCCATTTGAGGATTCCTGATGGCAAATATGATTGTCTGCCCATCTCTGACGTTCTCACCGACTGCAAGGATCCCTCTTTCGGGATTGATTCCCATTATGTTTCTAATTAGATAATCGCCTCCGACTATTTTCCTCCCACTCGATTCGGGGCTGAATCCTACAAATAAAGTCCGAATCAGATCATGGGGATTCTCGAGTATTGTTTGTGGGACATGCCTTTTCAAAACCTTGTATGCAGGTTTGTTATCTAACTCCATAATAATATTGTTTTCACACCTTGTAATAACGAAGGTATTTCCGATGGGCTGACAACCCTGTGTTATACCAATACTATAATCAAACTCTCCTTTCATAATAATTCCGGAAACCGACCTTCGTGAGACGTTGTCCCCAATAAATACAGCCGTTTCGTTAATGTAGGGATTCTCAGAGGCTGTCGCCCCAACGATCGGAATATAACCCAACTCTGATTCGATTCCTCGGAATAAAAGGTCAGGACGGAAATTGAATGGGTCGGAAAGGAGGGCAAGTAGTGCTTTCTGATATCCGATCGGCTTTAGTCTTTTACCGATTTCAACTCCGGCTTTGAATCCTTCATCTGTGGGATCCCCGCACATGAATGAAGAGGTCTTTATCGAATTGGAAGAAACGGCTAAAACGCAAACCCCTGGCTCTGCCTCGATCTCAGCTGAGTGGGTAAGCACCCCTATTCCACTACATCCAGTTAAGTTTGTTGTATGGGTTATGTGGCAAACTGTTCTTAATATATCCTTATATTTTTCTCTGTGGGGAAACGTACAAAAGACAAGAGCCCAATCAGCCCTCTTTAGATCACCGCTTTCCATGGCCTGGAAAGAGGCTTCGCCCGCTGCTTCGCTGGCGTCAAGATTGCCTGATATTCCGACACCGGCCTTAATCATCTGTCTTAAACTCAAATTGGGATTTTATCATCTGATGTTTCTATATTTTACCCCAAGATATGAAACGATTTGGAATGATCTTGATTACTGGCAGGCCTAATTGAGAAAGTTTCATATGTTTGTACTGACGATACTTTTCGCTGAGAATTCTTAGCGATTCTCGGTATTCCTTTCCTCTGTTAATCACCACGGCATCACCATGTATTATGATATATCCAATCCTAGTCCAATCGTCATAATACCTGTCAATTACAACAGAAACGTTCGGGTTGTTCACGATATTTTTGATTCTATTTAGTTCCATTGGTGCAGCACGTTTAGGTTTCTTATCTATTGGTGTGTATATGTAATTCCCGTCGTATGCGTAACAGATCGGAAGGACGAGAGGCTTGCCAGATTTATCGACCGTAGCCATTCTTGCAATCTTTTGTGTTTGAATGAATGTAATCTCCCTTTTTGTCGGCAAAACATTTGAATTAGTCATGTCGGTGCTTAACTACGCTTGAAGGACTTGAATTATTCACCATTTATTTTATAATTTTCCGCTTCAAACATAAAGGGTGAAGCTGTTTAGTACTCCCAGAGATATCAAATGGGGCCAACAAAAATATTTAGTGGTACATCGAATGTTCCTCTCGTAGAAGCGGTGTGCAGATATATGGACGTGCCGTTTGGGAAAGCCGAGATACGCAGATTTAGTGATGGAGAGGTATTTGTAGAGATCTCCGAGAGTGTACGTGGTGCGCATGTCTTTATAATTCAGTCTACGTGTCCACCGGTAAACGAGCATATTATGGAGCTCCTCATTATTACCGATGCCTTGAAGAGGGCTTCGGCTCGGGCAATTACAGCCGTCATTCCATATTATGGATATGCCAGACAGGATAGAAAGGTTCAGCCTAGGGCTCCGATCTCGGCAAAACTTATTGCCGATCTGATTGTAAAGGCCGGGGTTAACAGGGTTGTTACCGTCGACCTGCATGCCGGCCAGATTCAGGGATTTTTTGATGTCCCAGTAGATCATCTATACGCCGCTCCGATATTTATTAACTATTTTAAGAAGAAATTTAATAATGATAAGTTGGTGATTGTGTCTCCTGATGCGGGCGGGATGGAACGGGCAAGGGCATATGCAAATAGACTAGATGCTGGGCTTGCTATGACTGATAAGAGACGTACCGGCCCAAATGTGGCTAAAATCACATACTTAATCGGAGATGTTAAGGGGAAATGCGCAATAATAGTCGATGACCTTGTCGACACCGCGGGGACCGCAGTACAGGCCGCGCAGGTGCTTGTTAGGGAAGGTGCGAAACAGGTTTCTTTATGTTGCACTCATGGTGTACTCTCTGGAAGAGCGGTGGAGAAGATCGAAGAGTCAGATTTGGTCGAGGCGGTAATAACGGATACTATTGAGCCCAGCGAGGAAGTCAAAAGGTCAAATAAAATAGAGGTCTTGAGCATTTCTAGCCTAATAGGAGAGGCTATAAAGAGAATAACGACAGGAGAATCGATAAGTACTTTGTTTACCTAGATTTTGTGATAGGGAGAGTAATATGGCTCAAAACACGTTGATAGTAAAGCAGAGATACAGGGTGGGGAAAGGGGGAGCGAGGCAGGTGAGGAGGGAGGGGAATATCCCGTCTATACTTTATGGAAGAGAGACTGAACCAATTCCACTGGTTGTAAATCCCAATGATCTTAAAGAAGCACTATCGACCGAGGCGGGTGAAAACACATTGCTAGAGATTAAAATTCGAGGTGACGGAGACGAAATTTCGAAACTGGCATTGCTGAGGGATATCCAGTTCGATTTCTTAACGAATAAACCAATTCACCTTGACTTTCAAGAAGTGCAGATGAAAGAGAAATTACATGTTAACGTTCCGGTGAAGTTCATTGGATTAGCCACGGGTGTTAAAAATGAACATGGGATTCTTGAAGAGATACTTAGAGAAATTGAGATTGAATGCTTTCCTAAGGATATACCAAATTTTTTTGAGGTCGATGTATCCGAGTTGGGATTAGGGGACTCCATACATATTAGAGATTTACAGCTATCAGAAGACCTTACTGTACTTCACGAACCTGATGATACGGTCGTAACGGTTCTTGCTCCTAGGGTTGAAGAAGAAGTGGCCGTGGCAGAAGTCGTAGGCGAGGGTGCGGAAGCTGCAGTGGAGGTGGAGGCAGCCGAGAAAACTGTGGATGAGGGAGACGAGAAGGAATAGCTTTAAGGATGTTTTTGATTGTTGGTTTAGGTAATCCGGGTAAAAGGTACTCTTTGTCAAGACATAACGTCGGATTTATGGCGATCGATGAGATTGCAAAGAGGCATGGGATTGAGGTAAAGAAAAAGGGATTCAATAGTCTTTATTGCGAATCAATAATTGACCAGAAGAAGATAATCCTTCTAAAGCCCCAGACGTTTATGAACGCAAGCGGCAGGGCGGTATCTGCGGCGGTGAATTTTTATAAAATTTCTACGAGTGATGTTTTAGTGGTTCATGATGAGATTGATCTTCCGACAGGGGCGATGCAAGTAAAGTTTGGTGGTGGAAGCGCCGGTCATAAAGGAATTGATTCTGTCATAAGGCACCTGGGCGGGTCCGATTTCATAAGGATTCGAATCGGTGTGGGTAAGCCATCCGAGAAGCCCGAGGTGGTCAACCATGTGTTGTCAGAGTTTGAACACGGTGAAATAAAGATAATAAAGGTTATGGTTGAAAAGGCTGCAGACGCTGTGATGGAAACGATCCTTAATGGTTTGGAAAAAGCCATGAACAAGTTTAACAGAAAAAGGGAAGTTTGATTTTGGAACAGATGCTTCAACACTAATAATCTGAAAGGAGGTTAAAACAAATGGGTGAGGTTATAGCAGCCCTTTTTGGTTCCGTTTTTGGCATATTGGTCTTGGGATATGCCTACACGGTGTACAGAGACATAAAGTTACTTCCTGATGGCACGGAAAAGATGAGGGAAATCTGTTCGGCCATTCATCAAGGAGCCATGGTTTTTTTAAGGAGAGAATACAGGATAATTGCAATTTTTGTAATAGTTGTATTTATTCTTGTTTCGATATTTATAGATTTCAGGGCGGGTATCGCATACCTAGGCGGGGCGCTATGCTCTTTAGTGGCTGGTTTTTGCGGAATGAAATCTGCCACCAAGGCAAATGTGCGGACCGCTCAGGCCGCAGCGACTGAAGGTCAGGCGAAGGCACTAATTGTTGCGTTTAAGGGTGGAAATGTGATGGGACTTTCTGTCGCGGGGCTCGGTCTTCTTGGGCTTTCTATTGCCTTTGCCCTTGGTGTAGGGATCCCTGACAACCCTACCGATACATTGGCGCTTACGAGTTTTGTTCAGAAGTTCGCTGGAATCATTGGCGGATTCGCGATGGGGGCAAGCTCTGTCGCACTCTTTGCGAGAATAGGAGGGGGGATTTTTACTAAAGGAGCGGATGTTGGAGCAGATCTGGTAGGTAAGGTTGAGGCGGGAATACCTGAGGATGATCCTAGAAACCCGGCGACGATAGCCGACAATGTTGGAGACAATGTTGGAGATGTCGCGGGAATGGGTGCTGACCTTTTCGAATCGTACGTGGGTGCTGTCGTAGCCACTATAGTCATTGCTGCTAGCATGACAGAAAACCAGATCTCTCTTATGTCAATTCCATTGGTACTGATTACATTGGGGAGTATGTCCTCGGTAATTGGCGCTAAGACTGTCGAATGGTTTAAAGATCTCGATCCTCAACTGGTATTAAGGCGTGCAACCTTTTATACCGGCGGAATCTATCTGGCTATATCGCTTATTACTCTTATAATTGTTGGTCTTGTGGATGCAATTCCCTTTAAATTTGTTATGGGAATCTTTGGCGCTGCCGTTCTTGGGCTAGTATCAGGGGTGGTGATAGGTCTTCTTACCGAATATTACACATCCGGCTCACCCATAAGGAAGATCGCAGAGGCATCTCAAACTGGTGTTGCAACAAATATCATAGAAGGATTATCCGTGGGGATGATCAGCACAACCCTTCCCGTTATTACAATAGCAATTGCCATAGGGTTTTCCTTTGTTTTTGCGGGCCTCTACGGTATCGGAATCGCAGCGGTGAGCATGCTTGCAACAATAGGGATCACGATGTCTGTTGATGCGTATGGTCCTGTCGCTGACAATGCTGGCGGCATAACCGAAATGTCGCATCTCGGCGCAGATGTGAGAAAGATTACGGACAGGCTTGATTCATTAGGTAACACCACTGCGGCGATAGGTAAGGGTTTTGCCATAGGCTCCGCGGCTCTCGCTGCCTTAGCTTTATTCGCTGCGTATACAAATGCAGTTGGACTCAGCAGTATAGACCTTACAAACAGTAAGGTAGTATCTGGGTTGCTGATCGGTGGAACTATTCCATTTCTCCTCGCAGCCCTTACTATGGGGGCTGTTGGAAGGACCGCACAAAAGATGGTGGAAGAGGTGAGAAGGCAGTTCAGGGAAATAACCGGACTACTTGAGGGGACTGCCACGGCAGATTACGAAAGCTGCGTTCGAATCAGTACCGACGCAGCACTGAGGGAAATGGTAATTCCTGGGATAACAGCAGTGGTTGCACCTCTCATAATCGGTTTCATCCTTGGCCCACAGGCACTCGGGGGCTTCTTGGCGGGAGCCGTGGTAACGGGTGTAATGCTTGCTTTGATGATGGCGAACGCAGGGGGTGCATGGGATAATGCAAAGAAATTTATTGAAGAAGGAAACCTTGGTGGTAAGGGCTCTGATGCACACAAGGCGGCTGTAGTGGGTGATACCGTGGGTGATCCGTTCAAGGACACGTCTGGCCCGGCCATGAACATATTGATTAAGCTGATGTCAATTGTTTCGCTGGTTGTCGCCCCTTTATTAATCTAGAGATCTTGTGTCGGGGGTAATGTATATTAAACGACGGGTAATAAAACCATTGGCAAAAATAATTTTTCGTAACTACGTTTAGAAATGAGTGTAAGCTGTGGCATTGTGGGTCTTCCAAATTCTGGGAAATCTACCATATTTAATGCGTTAACAAATGCCAGGGCCCTGGTCGCCGACTATCCTTTTACTACGATTGAGCCAAATGTTGGAATTGTTAACGTACCTGATGAGAGATTGCAAAGGCTTGCAGATTTAATTAAACCTCAGAAGGTAATCCCAGCTACCTTAACGTTTATTGACATAGCTGGTCTTGTGAAAGGCGCCAGTAAAGGTGAGGGTTTGGGGAATAAATTTCTCGGGCATATAAGGGAAGTAGATGCATTGCTGCATGTTGTGAGATGTTTTGCATCAGATGTTTCGCATGTCTTTGAGACAGTTGATCCGGGAAGAGACATAGAGGTGGTAGAGTTGGAGCTCACACTTGCAGATCTGGAAACTGTGGGAAAGAGAAAGGAAAAAGTAGCCAAGATCGCTAAATCTGGAGATAGGGAGGCACAGGCCGAGCTCAGCTTTCTTCATCGTATGGAAGAACATCTTTCCCGGGGCAGCACTGCCCGTCAATTTGTGGTCACAGGGGAAGCTGAGGAGAATTTGCTAGTTGATCTGAACCTTCTCACAAATAAACCTGTTCTCTATGTGGCAAATCTTGATGAAAACGGTGATGATGAATACGTCACTGAGGTCCTAAAGATTATTTCAGAAGGGGAAGATGCAGGTATGATTAAGGTTTTTGGAAAACTGGAACTTGAACTACAAGAGTTGACTGAAGAAGAAATGATGGAATATTTACGGGAGGTGGGTTTGTCCGAGTCTGGTTTGATAAGGCTTGTGAAAGCATCTTATGGGCTGTTGAACCTTGTTACTTTTTATACCACTAATGGTGTTGAGCTTAGGGCTTGGAGCGTGAAGAGTGGAACAAAGGCACCAAAGGCAGCGGGCAAGATCCATAGCGATTTTGAAAAGGGTTTTATAAAAGCTGAGGTTATTTCATATGGGGATTTTGCAAAATGCGGCTCAGATTCCAAAGCAAGGGAGCTGGGACTTTTGAGGATCGAGGGGAAGGATTATCAAATTGAAGACGGGGATATGGTATATTTTAGGTTTAAGAACTAAACCCGTTACCCTCAGTACGGATTACTTAGACGTACTTAGGGTCGGTTAGACCAAAACGGAGGTATTTAGAATGCAAAAGTTGAGGTATTATGAGACGCTTTATTTAACGAGGCCTGATCTCACAGAAGAAGACTTAGCCAAGGTGCAGAGCAGGCTAAGTGAGACGATTTCAAAGCATAATGGAGAGATAATCAGATCTGAGAAATGGAAAGAGAGAGATCTCGCCTATCGAATCAGTGACTATGCGAAAGGGATTTACTATTTGCTAATATATAAGTCATTACCTAGTGCGGTAAATGAAATGGAAAAAAATCTAGGGTTTTTCAATACGGATGTGTTAAGGTTTATTACCTTAAATATAGAAGAGGATGAAGCGCTCGGTGGGGTAGATTCTTCAAAGACGAATAGCCATAATGGGGGTATCTAAGAGATGGAAGAAAAAAAGGACAAGAGGTTTTTTACAAAGAGGAAGGTGTGTAAATTTTGCTCAGAGCCGATAAAGATTGACTACAAGGACTATGATCTTCTCTCGAGTTTCATAACTGAGAGAAGAAAGATAGTACCGAGAAGGAGTTCCGGTCTTTGCGCTAGGCATCAGAGACTACTTGCCTCTGCTATAAAAAGAGCCCGGACAATGGCCTTACTTCCATTTACTGTCCTTCACTAGAGAGCGGCTCTGTCCTATCAAGTTCTAAGAGTTGAAATGCAATTTAGGAGGGGGTTTTCATGAAGGTGATAGTCATATCCGATGAAGGAGTTTTTGGCAAAAAGGGAGAAATCAGGGAAGTGAGGAGCGGTTTTGCAAGGAATTTTTTGATTCCTAGGAAAATTGCAATAGAAGCCACGCGAGGTAATTTGAAAACATGGGAGCAGCAAATAAGTTCCTTGAAGAAAAGGGAGGTAAAGTTAAAGGAAGAGGCGAAGACACTCGCTTCTCGACTAGAGGGAGTTATCTGTACGATTCCAATGAAAGTTGGTGATGAAGAGCGAATTTTCGGTTCGGTAACCACTCAGACTATTTCTGATTCCCTCTCAAATCAGGGTTTTGATATTTCAAAGAAGGATATTGACCTCGCTTCACCGATTAAAACATTGGGTACGCATGATGTCAGAGTAAAGCTTTACTCAGACGTATCTGTCGTGATAAAGGTCGAAGTAACTAGGGAAAACCAAGAATGACTAAAGTCTGTTAATACACCGCAGGTCTTATTACAAGCCCTGCGGGTATTCCCCAATCTTATCTATTTCTCCAGCTGCTGCATCATTTCTTGAAGGGTAATTTTCTTATAATCGTTCGGGGGAACAAATTCCGAATCAGGGATATTTTCTTTTGATACCTTGGTTATTTCTTCAATGTAAACTGTACCATCAGGCTCGTGTGAGGTCTTTTTCATCGGAAATCCAGATTCAAACACCTCTCTATAGATTTCTTTTCCCTGTGGACTAACTGTGGTTCCACTCTCACGTCTGTTCAGGTATGCAAACTCTTTAAATAAATTGGCCGTCTTCTGAAGATCTATCTCGTCTTTCGCAACACTATCACTTACCCATATTTCTTCCGCTATCTTTCCGTCTTCAAATATTTCATACTTTGTGGATTTATAACCCGCTATGGTCTCATCTTGATTGGACTTTTGAAACGATAAAGTCTTCGACCTAGTTAGGCCATCGGGTAATATCACTCCCTGAGATTTCATCAATTCTTCCATCTGGGCCCTCTTATCTGGTGGGAGCAAAGAGAGCTGTTTCATTTTGTCAGCGATCCATTTTTTATTTAATTCCTCCGCATCCTCAAAAAATTCATTAGGTTTCGCCGTAATATATTGTCTAGCATCTTTAAATATTATAATCAAATCATCCGTGTTCAGATTTAAAATCATGGCCTGTTTAGGTACGTCGGATTCGAACTTGAGTTTATTATCTGAAATTAATACCTTTCCTTTTAATTTGTCAGGGCTACCTTTTCTATATCTTACTTGTTTCAATATTATTCCATCAGCGGCTAGAGCTTTTTCGCTTAGGCAGATAGTTATCAGTAGCGGCAAAAATAAGAAAAGATAGCTGGTATGAAATAATCTATTTATCATTTAAGGGATCTCCTTTATTCGGTTCATGTTGAGTTGATTCATGAAAAAGTTTTTAAACTTAATTTGCAAGATCACGTCACATTGAGACATAACAGCCACTTCCCCAATAAGATCGGCTTAAATAGTAACTTATTTTTTTTCAACTTCAACTATACCAAGTCTATTTTCAGAGCTTTTTGGACTAAGTCTACTTTTGCAAAAAATGGTGGGTGCCTTGGCCTTGGCCAGAGGTTGAATAGCAGCCCAGTTATAGAAAGACACTCCGAAGAGAAGATGAAATTGGGTTGTTATTGTCCGCTTTTCAGGTGTGTTGT
The DNA here is from genome assembly GCA_049682815.1 of Thermodesulfobacteriota bacterium. Classification (GTDB taxonomy): domain Bacteria; phylum Desulfobacterota_D; class UBA1144; order Nemesobacterales; family CSP1-2; genus DASWID01. The sequence continues at coordinate 11,239 of JBAUII010000069.1, forward strand.
CATTTACCCAAATTCTTCAAAACACGACTTCTATCATCAAGTTCAATAATTTCATAAATTGGGACTGAGAATTTTTCTCCTGTTAGTGGATTACTAGAAAATTTCCTTTCTAGAGTCGAAGCCTGAACTTTATTCTGCTTCCAGTAAATCTTAGAGATATCCAAATCGTTCCGGGATTTCCTCTTTTCTTCCTCACTCAGGAAATCATCCACCTTTCTCTCCCAAATCTCATCGTACGCTACGGTTAATTTATTAATTTCTGGTGAGTAGCCAAGCCGCTTCTTGATATGTTGAGCTCTGTCACTCCATATCTCCAATACCACGTTACCCGTTTTCTTTATTTTCTTAGCATTTCTAAAGTCGCCATAGTAGCTACTATTTAGTAACGCTGTTTTCTCGTCTTGGAAAGCCCCTGTTTCTTGTGCAGTTGAGATCTTATTATGATAATGACACTCACCATAATAATCATGACAGTCTTGATCTGTTATTAGCTTCAGCGAAGTTGTTTTCGTTTCGTGAGAAGCATATTGTATTAGTATCCTATAATTACCTTTTATAGAATTTGACTCAAAATCATGCAGTCCCTTGCATCTCGCTGGTTCACATTCGCACCCGCACCCGTAATCACGATGGCAGTGACATTCGCCAGTCTTCCTGTTGAAATGGCATCCACAGGCATTCAACCCTCCACCATGAGCATAAGTCGGGGAATTATTCTTCCTATGGTTCAGCGAGTCACTAAGGTCGCTAAACATCAGGGAAGGAATAGCTAGAGACAATAATACGATCACGATTCGTTTAAAGGGATTCATGTTAATCACCTCCTCTAAATTGATTCATTTTAGTATATAAATACATTTTGCAGTTTCGTTGCACAAGGGTACCAATAAGAATACCGGCGTGATTAACCGGCGCTGGACGGGGAGGGGCTGCTGTTATACAACCTACAGAATATAGTAATAGTGGCAGTGAAAAAAATAGATAGCCTTTTGTTCCTTAACCACTATTAATTTGTTCGCTTCTTAGGGCTACTAAAAAAATGTTATGATTTTTTGACGCCGTATCTTCCTCAAATAATTCGTGGCGGTAGGCCCTTGAAGATGAATGGAATACAATAACCCTTCGCAGTTTCTTTGTTTCTAACTTCGGCTAATTCTACCGCTTCGCCAGCTATATACATTGCAGCGTATCGTCAAACATGGCCTGATTTGTTTGAATCCGTATTTGGAGAAAATGAGGAGGCTAAAGACATTCTTACTGCATCTTCAAAATCTTGCGATCCAGACCGAGCTTTTACAAGTGTTGGGGAACTGTAAGGCTTCTATTTTACGAGAACATGTTTTATAATCTGAGATTAGACGCTGATTAACTTGGGAGATATTTTAATAGGAATCGTTATTTTATTGGTTTGAACGATCATTTGTCCACGCTAAAGAGGGATTACCAGAAGTAAAACTTTGTAATAATCTCGGCTTGATAGGAAGTATAGCAGTAGCAAATGGAGGGAATTTCCTATAATCATGAATGAATTAAATACGACTATATTAGGAGTTTTTATTTGTATGATTTTTTTGGAAATGGTTGATTGTTGGGCTGTGCAACCAGAAAAATTAGGTGATCAAATTGGGAAAGAATGTGTGACGCTAAATCCAAATAATCAAGATGAACAGATAGAATGTGTTGAAAAAAAATGTTCGATACTTGCTACGCAGATTGAACAAGTAAAGTGTAAATTAAGGGGTACTGAAGGCCTGATTTTGTATAGTATCGATGATCCAATGAAAAGAAAGGAGATGGAAGAAATACTTCATCGACCTAAAGGTAAATCTATCGGCGGTGCATGCAAATCAGAATATCATAATAACTTAACTCATCAGGTATTGTGTGCGGAACAAACGTGTTCAAATATGTTTAAAGGTTCGGAAATCGATGAATGCAAAAACCTAGCTTTCGATATTATAGTTCCTGGCTATTCATCTAACCCGCAGGTGAAAGAAAAGATCGACAGATTGTTGGTAGCTAACACAAGTACTAGGATGTCAGGGATCAAAACTCGATGTGCAAAAAAATGGCCTACTGATTACGAGATGCAAGAATATTGCATTAACAAGCAAACGGAGGCAGCGAGCAAGTTACAGAAATTCATAGAAACCTATCCAGAGGGCTCTGAAGAAAGAATCATTATTAGTCGATGTGCAATAAAATGGCAAGAAGGTGATACTTATGATTACGAAATGGTTGAATACTGTAGTAATAACCAAATACAAGCATTTCAAAAACTGTATAAGTGATAGTATTATATATTGACGACTACTGTATTTATGATAGATTAAGACTCAGATAGGATATTTAAGTACGGAGGTAGTAATTTAATGTCTAAGAATAAGAGTATCTTTGCACCAGTTGGCGAGAAGGAGGTCACAAGGGCTATAGTCGAAGGTTTCGCTGAGGAATTCAATGAATACATAACAAGCGATGTAATAATTGTTGGTGCTGGACCCAGCGGGCTTGTTGCTGCGAAGGATATTGCAAAGAAGAATTTTAAGGTACTTCTCGTTGAAAGGATGAATTATCTTGGGGGTGGATTTTGGATAGGTGGGTATTTAATGAATAAAGTAACGGTGCGGGATCCGGGTCAAACGGTTCTGGATGAAATAGAAGTTCCATATAAAGAGGTTTCAGATGGGCTCTATGTTGCTGACGGCCCATTTGCCTGCTCGAAACTCATAGCTACGGCTTGTGAAGCGGGGGCAAGGGTAAGGAATATGACAATGTTCGACGACCTTGTTTATAGAGAAAACGGTAGGGTGGCAGGTGTAGTTATAAATTGGACTCCGATTGCAAATATGCCAAAGGAAATAACTTGTCTTGATCCAATTGCTCTTGAATCAAAACTTGTAATAGATGCTACGGGTCACGACGCTTACCTTGTATCTAGGCTGTCACAGCAAGGTCTTTACAAAAAGCTCCCCGGTCACGGATCAATGTGGGTTGAAAAATCGGAGGACGCACTGGTCGAATACACGGGTGAGGTCCACCCGGGGTTGATCGCATGTGGAATGGCTGTAAGTACCGTTTTTGGCCTACCTAGAATGGGGCCAACGTTCGGTGGTATGCTTCTTTCAGGGAAAAAGGCCGCGGATGTTGCAGTGAGCCTACTTCAAAAGCAAGCCCGAGCCTAGGTTTATAAATATGAACTGTAGGGAACGCATATATGCGTTCCCTACCTTCCAAGATGACCAAGTTCTGCAGTCCACAGTCTAACAACGTCGCTCGAGAAACGCTTTGGGGCCATCGTCACCGGATCGGCATCGGCCAAAACAGGGTTGGATTGGTGTTTGCTGAAGTTCTCTACATTCCAATTTAAGTTCGCGAGTATTGGTTTATTAGATATTATCAGATCACATTTAAGCGGCGGAGTGAAGTGCTTTTGTTTAGTTTTAGGAAAGCAACGAGCAAGACTCGTTGCCTACCCTTGTTGGAGTTAAAAGGTTTATGGGTAGCCCGCTAGTCTTGCTAGCGGGAAATATTAACGTCGGGAGCAACCCTATCTCGAGCATAAGCTGAGGGGATTCGTTGCCTACCCAGTGTATAGGTTCGTCAAAAATTTGGTAGACTAGCCAGTCTTGCTGGTAGGGTAAAACTCAAAGAGCAGGCTTATCACGAGCATAATCGAGGGAACTAATTGACTACCCGAATTAGTGGGAATTATCTTAAGAGAATGTTCTTATGTTTCTCACACAGCTTTCCCTCAAGCTGAGCCTTAAGGACCTCTTCCTGCCAGTGAGAGTTGTATAAGCAGCAGGCTTTGTCATCGCAGAACTCCTTGCCACTAACCTCATATGCAACGGCTTGTAGCACATAGGACCCTAATATCGGTGTCATCTTGGAATCATCGTACTCGATAAATCTCCCCTTATAGACACTGTCGAGTTCGCCGATATCTCTGCCACTCTGGATAAATCCAGCTTTTAGCCAGTAGTATTCCCTCGGTCTTGCTGGTGCCTCAACGACCCCTGAGGTAGAAATTAAGTTCGGTGTGCCCATAAGTATTACTCTCGCGTGATACCTTCGTTTTTCAAATGTACCGAAGAGCCTGCTTGTAAAAATTATGTGAATAAAATTGCCTGCAAATCGACCTGCGAGCTTATCGCGAAATAAATTAAAAAAAATCCTCTGCAGCCAGTACCCGTCATAGATAACTCCAATATAATCTGCTTCTCCCGTTAGCCTTTTTCGTTCTGGATTGAGGTATCGATGATTTGGAAATTCGATATCATCGTTTGGAACGTTGATGTCTTGAATAATAGTCCCCGACATCCTATTGGCCAGCTTCGTCACTTCTTCTTCACTCAGCTTCAATGATTCGATGAGATTTCCTTTAAAGTTAACCTCAAGATCAAATTTCTCTAAGCGATGTCTCAGCTCATCGATAGATAGTGAAGGGGATGGATGGTCAATGTAGATGAAAATTTTCATTGCGTGAAATATCGCCGGGATAATTTCGATTTTTTGAAAGGGGTTAAATATTAGGAGCTTATCTCGGCTATCACTTCTATTTCGACTGGGGCACCAAGAGGGAGTGCACAAACACCAACGGCAGCACGGGCGTGAGTTCCATCTTCCCCGAAGATGAGGTAAAAAAGCTCAGATGCGCCATTGACTACCTTTGCCTGCATATCAAAGTTTGATGTGCTGGAAACATACCCTGTGATCTTTAGGATTCGCTTAATCCGATCGAGATCTCCCAGTTCTTTTTTCATAACCGATAACGCGTTCAATGAGGCAATTCTTGAGGCTTGGATGCCGTCTTCAATCGATACTTCTTCTCCGACTCTGCCCTTGTATCTGAGTTCACCATTTTCTATGGGTAACTGGCCGGATACGAAAATAAGATTTCCCGAAATAACAGCTGATTTGTAAGCACCTATTGGTTTAGGTGCGTCAAGGATTTCTATTCCGAGCTCTTTTAATTTCTCCTCAACCTTTATCATGTTGATCCTCAATCTTAAGAGCAACATAGATTGTGTTCCTTGCCCTTTGCACCAGAAGAAGCGCAGTCTGCCCTTCTTTAAGAGAGTCCACAGATTTTCTGTAGTCATCCAGACTTTCAATATTTTGTTTATTTATCTCAAGAATTATGTCACCCGCCATGAGCCCCGCTTCGTACCCGATTGAACCGGGATTTACATTGGTGATCATAACCCCTTTGGATTCTTCTAATCTAAATCTCCTCTGTATTTGAGGATTAATCTCTTGAACGATGAGACCGAGATTCCTTTCAACGTTGTCATTTCTTACGCTTGCGGTCACGGCCGCTTCTTCGGGGAGTTCTCCTAGTGTTAAGTCGACGGTCTTTTCCTTACCATTTCTGATAAATGTTAATTTTGATTTGGTCCCAGGCTCATTAGTCGCTACCGTCTTTGGAAGATCGGGCATATCTTCTATCCTGTTTCCATCAAACGCTACGATTACATCTCCTCTCTTTATTCCTGCTTTATCCGCAGGCCCGCCAGGAGTTACATCCGATACTAAAGCACCTTCGGGCTGGCTAAGATTTAAGCTTTCCGCGATCTCAGGGGTTATCTGCTGAACCAGCACCCCCAACCATCCCCTTACTACTTTCCCTTTGTTCTGGAGTTGTTCTACCACATTTCTTGCCATGTCGACCGGAATTGCAAATCCGATGCCCTGACCGCCGGCTATTATTGCAGTGTTTACGCCCACGACCTCTCCATTGAGGTTAAATAGTGGGCCTCCGCTGTTCCCGGGATTTATTGCAGCATCGGTTTGGATGAAATCATCATAGGCTCCGAGTCCAAGCGACCTGCCTTTAGCGCTTACGATTCCGGTGGTTACCGTATGTCCTAGTCCAAATGGATTCCCTACAGCGACGACCCAATCTCCAATCTCAAGCGCGTTTGATCTACCTAAGGTAACTGCGTTCAGTTTGTGCCTCGGCTCTATTTTAACGAGCGCCAGATCAGTCTTTGGGTCCTTCCCAATTACATTTGCCTTGTAGCTTTCCCCATCCTCTAGGATTACTTTAATATCATCTGCCTTCTCTACGACGTGATTGTTGGTGATGATATAGCCGTCTTCACTTATGATAAATCCCGACCCAAGACCCTTCCTTTTGAATTCTCTTTGCGGTAATTCACCAAAGAATCTATTGAAAAACTCCTCAAATGGATCATCTCCTCTCTCACCGAACGGAGATGGGTGAGGAGTCATGCCGAACTTTGTCGTATTGGTCGTGCTAATGTTGACAACCGAAGGAGTTAGTGTTTTAACAAGTTCTGATAAAGACCCTAGTTCATTTGCCTGCGCGAATCGGGTGGTAGCCGATACAAAACAGGTTGAAATGATGATTAAGAGTATTAGAAGCGTAGAAGAACTTTTCATATTTTTTTACCTCCGGAGATAAAAATAGATTATTTATACTATTTACACGTGTCAAGACGGATCTTAAAAGGTATTTATAGATTATGCTTGAATCTAAGTCCTTAATTTCTTTGTTATTTAAATCGTATAAATAATGACGTTAATTATAACTGATAGATCCTGCTTTTGTTTTCAATTTGATTGAGTTTTCGTAGGTCGTGCAAATACGAGAATAAACACTTTAGCAATAAGGGTTATGGTAAAATTAATTGTCTGATGAGAAAAATCATAAGTAACTGGGTTCACATTCCTGGATTACACTGCGGCTCTGTTGCTTTAAGAGACGTTATTACTTACTACGGGTATCAACTTTCAGAGGCGATGTGTTTTGGGCTTGGTTCGGGACTTGGATTTTTTTATACACAAGAGGAGGATATGAGTCCCACTAGGGCAATTCATCTGAGAGGTCCTGGAATGGAACCCAATTTTTTCAGCCTGATTGATAAGCCAACTAAGTGGAAACTCGAATCTGATGGAGAGGCAGCAGCTGGAATCTTAAGGGATTATCTAAACGAGGGTATCCCTTTGTTAATTCAGACCGATATATTTCATCTAGACTATTATAAATCATCTACCCACTTTCCGGGGCATGTCGTCTGTGTGTGGGGTTATGATGATGAGTCAGAGAAAGTTTTCTTATCCGATACGGGGTTTGAGGGTCTGCAATCTGTTTCTTATGAAGGTTTACAAAACGCAAGGTGTTCAAAAGCAAAGCCATACCCGTTGAATAACAACTGGTTTGAGGTTTATCTAGAAAACCCTTTACCGGATTTATCTGAAATTGTTCCTATAGCAATTTATAACAATGCCAAATCAATGTTAGAGGGCAAAGGATCGCCAAGGGGTATTTCTGGAATTGCGAAGATTAGATCTTGGGCGGAGGCGCTTGAGTATTGGGGTGACGCTCAAGATTGGCAATGGTCATCTAGGTTTGCGTATCAGGTGATTGAGAAGAGGGGAACCGGCGGTGGCGGTTTCAGATGGATTTACAGGGACTTCCTATTAGAGGCCGAAGAAATCGTGCCGAATCTAAAAGGGTTCAGGCTACCAGATAAGATGGACCTGCTGGGGCGAAAATGGAGTGATATTTCACGGGTATTGAAACAGATAAGCGAATGTGAAAAAGACTGTGAGCTATTCAGACTGGCTTCAAATAAAGCTCATGAAATATCTCGCCAGGAGGAGGAGTTCTATACGGAGGTTTTAGAAAAACTAGGTTGATGAATTCTGTTGTTTTATTCGCTTGAAGTACATCACCACGAGGAATCATTTTTAAATGAAATTGCTACTTTTTGACATAGATGGAACGCTACTTCATGCGGGTGGGGCAGGAATAAGAGCAGCTAATAGAGCCTTTAGTGCAATCTATGACATTGAAGACGGAATGCATGGAATAACGCCTGATGAAAAGACCGATCCGCTTATTTTAAGGGAGATGTTCCGAAATACACTTTATAGGGATTATTTGGACGGGGAGGCGGCTAGGATTTATAGAAGTTATTTACTTTACCTGGAAGAGGAAATGAAGAGACGAACCCCGATAACGGTCCTTGATGGTATATCACAAATCCTCGAAGCTATTTCTTCGAGAGATGATTTGGAATTGGGCATGGCGACGGGCAATATCGAAGAAGCGGCGTGGATAAAACAGAGATATTCAGGCTTAGACTCATACTTTAAATTTGGAGCTTTCGGTTCTGATTCAGAATATAGAGGCGAGATAATACGCATAGCGATAGAAAGGGGGGAAAGGATCCTCAATAAATGCAGTGGATTTGCTGAGGTTATTGTGATAGGTGATACACCGTTTGATATTGTTCATGGAAAAGCGGCAGGGGCAAAGGTATTTGGTGTTGCTACAGGCTCTTATTCATTGAAGGACTTAGAGATATATAGTCCGGATTATCTTTTTGAAGATTTTAGTGACGTTGAAACAGCCCTACAGGTTTTTGTCGGGTGAAAAAATATTATTTGAGTGCATTTAGCTGGATTGTAAACAGAGCGGGCCGATAGCGATCGACCCGCTGCGTTATTACAATTTCTACATCATACCACCCATACCACCCATTCCACCCATACCACCTGGAGGCATGGCGCCCGGACCTAGATCATCTTTCTTTTCTGGCTTCTCAGCAACCAGTGCTTCAGTCGTAAGAAGCAGACCTGCAACACTTGCCGCATTCTGCAGCGCATACCTGGTTACCTTTGTAGGATCTACTATTCCCGCCTCCACCAGGTCGCAATACTCTAGCCTCGCAGCATCAAACCCGCTGGCCCCCTTCTGTTCTTTTACCTTCTCTACTACTATCGATCCGTCCCAACCCGCGTTGGTTGCAATTCCTCTAAGGGGCTCCTCGAGTATCTTTCTAATAATATTAACGCCGGCCTTCTCCTCATCATCCGCGGCGTCAAAGCTTTCAACAGCTTTTATTGCTCTGATAAAGGCTACTCCTCCTCCGGGGACTATGCCTTCCTCTACCGCTGCCCTTGTGGCATTGAGTGCGTCTTCCACCCTGGCTTTCTTCTCCTTCATCTCGGCCTCAGTTGCAGCTCCAACCTTTATCACCGCTACTCCTCCGGCAAGCTTTGCCAGCCTTTCCTGAAGCTTCTCCCTGTCGTACTCGCCCGAGGCCTCTTCGATCTGGGCCTTGATCTGCCTGATTCTTCCTTCAATTTCTGCCCTCTTACCTTCACCGCCTATTATTGTCGTGTTGTCCTTGTCTATAACGACTTTCTTTGCCCTTCCAAGATCTTTTGAGGTAGCGTTTTCAAGTGTCATCCCGGCTTCTTCAGCGATTACCTTTCCTCCGGTAAGGATTCCGATATCCTCCAGCATAGCCTTTCTTCTGTCTCCGAAGCCAGGTGCTTTGATTGCTGCTGCCTTAAGTGTTCCCCTGATCTTATTTACAACCAGTGTAGCCAAGGCCTCGCCCTCAACATCCTCCGCCACTATTACAAGTGGTTTTGCACTCCTCGCTATCTCTTCGAGAAGTGGAACCAGGTCTTTCATGTTCGATATTTTCTTATCATGGAGAAGAATTACCGGATCATCAAGCTCGACTAGCATCTTTTCCGGTTCTGTGACGAAATAGGGGCTGAGGTATCCCCTGTCAAATTGCATCCCTTCAACCACTTCAAGGTCTGTTTGCAGACTCTTCCCCTCTTCAACCGTTATCACACCATCCTTTCCCACCTTCTCCATCGCATCGGCTATGATGT
>JBAUII010000070.1:0-3683 GCA_049682815.1 Thermodesulfobacteriota bacterium
CCCCTTATATCAGCGTAACCCTCGATCATAACCGTCATATTCTGGTTGTCTCGAAGGTATTGAGCATCCTCTTCGAGAACTGCGGCTGCGTCAGGTCTAATGTTGTACTTATCAAAATCAAAGAAAATATCCTTCAATTCAGGCGCAGGTGGCGGCGGGGGTGGCGGTGGCACTCCTGAAGTACACTTAAACTTAGCTTCATCCGCCTTTGCTTTAGCATCAATGAGCATCCTTCTAGCTTCTAGTTCGCTACAAAACTCACTAGCAAGAGCCCTTCCTTTAGCAAGTGCACTCTCTGCGGCCGCGAGTTCCTCATCTCCACACGGATATCCGCAATACTGCGCATCCGGCTGCCCCACATTTTTACACCAGTCTGCTTTACAGGCGTCGCATTGAGCTTTAGCGTCTGCAAATGCTGACTCAGCATCAGCAAGCTCCTTTGTTGGGGGGGGGGTTGCACAGCTTACTAAGTAAAGCAATGCAACGATTAGCAAGGGAAAACCTAGCAAAATAATCTGCTTATCCCTTTTCATTTTACTGCACCTCCTTTAAGAGTATTTATTTACTAAATCAGCACTATAATAATACCAATCAAGCTAAACCGCAAGCTCATCCAATTTTTCTTTTGCAATCTTCGCTTCATCCGATTTTGGGTATTTATCAATCAGGGTCTGAAGAAATAGCTTCGCTTCTTCCTTTCTCCCTATATTGACTAACGAGAGCCCCTGTTTTAAATATGATAAAGGAATCCTTGAATCTTTTGGATACGTATCAATAAATCTCTGGAATTCCAGTATAGCCTGTTCAAATTTACCCTCTCTATAATATGACTCAGCAATCCAGTATATAGCGTCAGACGCCTCCGGCGAAGTTGGATTTTGGTCCAAAAACAAATTGAATTGTTCTCTTGCCTTTTTGTAATTTCCCTCGCTAAGATCTTTGTATCCAGCATTAAACAATGGCGCCCCCACCTGCGAAGAACCAGTACTCCCCCCTGTTATCATGTTTTCGAACTGAGAACTGGAAGTTTGTACACTACTCAATTCATCGACCCTTTTCTTAAGAGCTGAATTTGCACTTTCCATACTATTTACCTTTTTTTCTAAAGCCACAAGTTGATCCATCATTTCACCAGTGTTTGAAGCTAACGATTGTCTTTTAATCGCTTCAATCTCCTGCGACAACTTCTCCGTTTTAGCTTCTAGCCTATTCTGCCTAATATAGACCCCCCTAACGTCATCCTGCGTAGCGACACAACCAAATAACATGATAAAGCCAGTTAACGCGAAAAAAATATACCTATATCTCATTAAAATTAATATTACCTTGAAGCCTGCGGAGACATCAACACCGGGACAAAATGCGCTCTTCTGTTTTGCTGATAATCATATTCCGTAGTCCCCGGTGCCCACTGTTCGGTTTCGCCTTTACTTATAGTCTCCAGCGAAGACGGAGAAACACCAATTCCCACCAGAAAGGACTTGGTAGAATCTGCCCTTCTTTGTCCCAAAGCGAGGTTATATTCTTCCGTACCACGAATGTCGCAATAACCTTCAATCACAACAACCCTTAACCTACCGGAATTGCTATTAATTATACTCGCATTCGTCTGAAGTGTCGGCCTTGCATCGGCTCTGATATCTGACATATCATAATCAAAAAAAACATCCATCATTCCCATACTCGATCCACCAGCACCCTTGAGCATTGAAAGCTCCTCTTCCAACGCCTGTGATTCGGCACCGCTCATGGCTCCTCTGGCAGCAGCGCTTTCTGCCTTCCCCTTCGCTTCAATCGCTTTGTATCTAGCGTCCACTAATAGGTCACGAGCTTCTTTATGCCTACCAGCTGCCATCATTTCTTTCGCTCTATTGATGAGCTCTTGAGCGGCTTCGTACTCAGCCGGGGCAAGCTCTGGAGCACCCGCCTGTCTCGCTGCTTCTAGTGCAGCCTCAGCATCTTCAAGCTCCTTATTGCTATTCGCACAACCAGTCGAGTAAATAGAGAGGGCAAAAATCATTAAAACAACTAGAGAAAAAAACTTTTCTTTCATCAATCGACCTCCGAGCATAATCTCATCCTATCTCTTTAATAGCGTTTTATCATTATTGTTATACATGTGATTTTTACATTATTTTACGATGTAAGTCAAGAGATTTTTTAAAGAAATAATCATTGTATCAGGTGTGAAATTGCCGTTTTTAATTCATAATACTCTTAATTTATTAATTTATCATGGAAATATTATCAAAAAGTGGTCGATGTGTTATTATTGAAAACTAATATTCTCTTCATACAGGGGCAAATCGTGCAGCGCTTGCTCTTCATAATTCGCCAATGATTTAAGACTGTTATTCAAATACGAAAAGGATTTAGGGATGAGTAAAGAAGAAGGAAGTTCTGTAGCGGGCGCCTTTTGGACCTTGGCACCTGTTGTCGCAATAACAAGCTCTTGGCAAGGCAAAGTGAATGCTCAAATTGCCGTTACAGTAATCACAGCGTCTATCGTTCACACCTTACCCAGGTTAATTGTAGGAATCTGGAAGGGTAATTATACACACGAATTCATAATAAACAGTAAATCCCTCGCGGTTCATCTATTAAGAAAAGATCAGATCGGTTTGGTAAGAAACTTCGGATTTTACACCGGTAGAGACAGAAAAAAGCTAGAAGACGTGACATTTAGCTTCGGAATGTCCGGAAGCCCTATTCTTGAGGATGCTCACTCCTTTGCCGACTGTAAGGTAATTAATGCAATGGACGGTGGTGATATGACAACATTCTTGGTCGATGTTATTGATGGTGGAATAATTAGTGGTGGTGAATGGATGACCCTTAGTTATTTCTATAGTGCGGCTCCTCCGGAATGGATAGCCGAATATGGCGAGAAGCTATCCAGATCTGTAGCTCTTTCGCTAGAAGGGATCCATAAGATAAGCTACGAACCATGGAGCCCTTGATTTTATTGACTAAGAACTGAACAGTTCAAATAAATATAAAAATTTAGTAAATGGTGTATAGATTCAAGACCGATCTATCTATATCGCCGTCCTTTAAAATTAAAATCTGCGAGCATCATTTGTATATTAAATATATTCGTGTCAATCTTCCAGGGCAGAATATATAAATACTTTATCTACTACTGATATAACCTCTGGGTGGTGGGAAGGAGAAGCTGTAATGGGAAGATCTCAAGAAGCAGTGCTTAATGGGTTAAAAGAAGCAAGAAATAGATTTCCTTTTGCTTTCAAAGAGATTCACTATGATAACGGGACAGAATTCATTAATTGGCAGCTGTTGAGGTATACCTAGGGGGAGGATCTTGGATTTTCTAGATCAAGACCAAATAAAACCAAACACAGTCACCTTTTTAATTGCAGATTCACACCCACTTTCTGTTACCTAGTTAAATGCTTGACACGCCCTTACCTCTTCGCTCGTCTATAGCCCGCCTTTATTGCCCCCTCTTCCGTATCAAAGTAGACCCGGTTTTCCTCCTTAACCCGGCCACAGCCCGTATCACCAGGAAGACGAAATATCTTCGACGACCTGTTACCGATAATGTCTCTACAAATACCCTTTGCAGCCCAAAGGCCCAACCCCTTTACCCGTGCCTCTTGTTCATAGCTACGGAACTCTTTATAGCGATGGAACGGGGAAGGAGCAATAACACGAGCATACCC
>JBAUII010000071.1:0-16798 GCA_049682815.1 Thermodesulfobacteriota bacterium
AAAAGAGATGGAGTTCAGGTTTAATAACAGAAATGGGGATTTGAGGCGTATTATCAGGGGTATTCTCAGATATCGTTAACTCTGTTCTAGACAAGCTCCAATATTTTTTATGCAATAAAGATTTCAGGGTTATTTGAAAACGTTAAGGCCCGTAGCATTTCTGAACAGTATGAACCATTTCCTTCACTTACCCAAGCTCTGAAGGGAGAAACCACATTTGAGCTTCATTCCGTAAAGGGCACGCTTGTGGGCTTTCGGTTCCCCTCGTACATTTACGGGCTGAATGTTCCGGGCTACCATTTTCACTTTCTCACCGATGATAGAAAAGCGGGTGGGCATGTCCTTGAGTGCAAGGCTCAGGATGTGAAGGCCGATGTAGATTACTCTTCCCAGTTAAATATTAAACTTCCTGATACTCAAGGGTTTTATAAATTTGTACACTAAATTTAACGCACACCTTATTTATCTTTATCTCTCATTGAGGGAGCTAGGGTCTACGGTTTGAAAAAACCGGTTTCAAAAGACAGTTAGTTTGAATGTTGTGATAGAATAATTATCATGATCTGTATTCGTAACATGAGGTCAACAAATCAACTTTTACAATCAGGTGAGCGACATGTGTAAATTTGGAATGCTGTTATTTTTTGTTTTAGTATGGTTGATCCCGGCAATTACTCCGGTTTCGACTGCTGAGGAGTCGAAGCCGCTAGAGGCGACGATTTCTCAAGATGGCATCCAGAGGGTAGAGATAATTGTTGATAGTTACTCCTTCGAGCCTAGTCATATCGTGGTAGTCGTGGGGAAGCCTGTAGAACTTGATTTAAGAAGCGTTACTAGCATTATTCCTCATAATTTTAGTATTGATCATCCTGAGGCCGGCATGGATATAGATCAGAATATACCACATGGCGATGATGTCAAAGTCACATTTATCCCCACAAAGACAGGAACTTATGAGTTTTATTGCAATAAAAGGGGGTTGTTTGGAAGTCATCGTAAAAAGGGTATGGAGGGAACGATAGAGGTAAAAGAATAGGCGTGAAATGGGGTGAGGTCAATTTCTACTTAATACCATGTACATAAGCATTTTTTTTCCTGTACTTATTGATTGATAGATCATTCTTTTAATTAATTCAGACGATAAGGTTGATATTTGTAGTATTGACTGAACAAAATGCAAGAAATTCGAACCAATGAGTACCAAAACGAAGGGGTCACGCCTAGTCCTATTGTTTTATTTGATGGGGTATGCAACTTCTGCAGTTCGGTGGTGAGATTCGCCATTTCAAGGGATCCCGATGGGATATTCAGATTTGCGTCGCTGCAATCCGACGCTGGCCAGTTTTTTTTAAACAAATTTGGCCTATCAACTGATGATTTTGATTCCTTTGTTCTGATTGAGGGAGATAGATTTTTCTTAAGGTCGACAGCAGTACTGCGCCTTTGTAAGAAGTTGAATGGGCTGTGGCCGCTCGTATACCTATTGATTGTAATACCTGCGCCAATAAGGGATTTTATTTATAATATAGTCGCTCGGAACAGATACAGATGGTTTGGAAAAAAGGAAGAATGTTTCATCCCCTCTGCTGAGATAAGAAATAGATTTTTCTAAATACTATTACGAAATGTTTATGAGATGATTTCAAGACCCCCTCTTATATTCAAGATCGCAAGCGAAGAATGGGAGTTTGAGCAAATACATAAACTCAACTACAAAACCTTTGTGGAAGAAATACCACAGCATGAAGCAAACGCTGAAAGAGCTCTGGTAGACAAATTCCATCAAGACAATAAATACATCATCTGTCTGCGTGATAACCGGCTTATAGGTATGGTTTCCATCAGGGATAGGAGACCCTTTTCGCTTGATCAAAAGTTGAACAATCTTGATTCTTACCTCCCAGAATGCAGTTCTATAGTTGAAATTCGATTGTTATCGGTAGAAGGAGGATACCGAAGAGGGCATGTTCTGAAAGGTCTGCTTACTACCTTAATCAAGCAGGTCCAGACCCATGGATACGATTTAGCTATTATTTCGGCGACATTTAATCAAATGAAGCTTTATAAACATCTCGGTTTCGTTCCGTTTGGTCTGCTTGTCGGGAACGATGCAGCCATGTTTCAACCCATGTACATCACTCTTAATGCATATAAAGAATTTAGGGACCGGACTAGGCTCTTTTCTGACGATTTTCGTGAAAATTCCTCAAGCAAGAGTTTAATCAATTTACTTCCGGGTCCGGTCCATATAGATCAGGTTGTTCATAAATCCTTTAATGAGATTCCTGTTTCACATCGCTCGGAGATCTTCGTGAAAGATTTTAAACAAACGAAGGACCTTCTTTGCAGCTTAGTACATTCTCGTAGCGTTGAAATACTTATGGGGTCTGGTTCTCTTGCAAATGATTGTATAGCTGCACAGTTGTCTTCTAATTTCGAGACGGGTTTGGTCCTCAGTAATGGTGAATTCGGAAACAGGTTAATAGATCATGCGCGTCGGTTTGGGCTTCATTTTAGGATTCTGAAGATTGACTGGGGAATGGCTTACGATCGCGATCAAATTTTGAGATCGTTGGATCAAGAGCCCGATATCGGGTGGTTATGGGCTGTCCACTGTGAGACATCAACAGGGGTTTTAAACGATTTAGAAATGTTGAAATCAATATGCCTCGATAGAGGTATACGTCTCTGTTTGGATTGCGTTAGCTCTATAGGAACGATACCGACCGATCTAAATGGTATTTACCTTGCATCCGGAGTCAGTGGTAAAGGACTGGGGGCTTTCCCGGGCTTGTCGATGGTTTTTTACAATCACGAAATAATCCCTCTTTCGAAAAACATACCGAGATACCTTGACATTGGACTATACTCAATTTCAGAAGGCATTCCCTTTACAATATCTTCGAACTTGATATACGCACTTAAGAAAGCGCTCGAGAGATTCGATTCAGAAGATAGATACAGAGAACTAGAAGAATTATCATCTTGGCTTAGAGGTGAGTTACGTAACATTGGTTTCAATATTCTAGCCCCGGATGAGCATTCCTCTCCCGCCCTGATTACGATCGATTTGCCACGTTGGATTAGTTCGGAGAGCTTGGGGCGGCTTCTTGAAGAGAAAGGCTATCTTTTGAGTTACAGAAGTCGTTACCTAATGAAAAGAAACTGGATTCAGATTTCTTTGATGAGTGGATATAAAAAAGAAATTTTCCCCCCAGTGTTGAACTTGTTAAGGGAAAATAATAGATTGTTTCGCAAAACGATTTAAGGCGCCATCCATTGAGGGGGCTCCAGCTTTAGCAAAAGGGGCTGGAGTAGAATTGATGGTTTTACTGGACACATATTGGCCGAAATTGTAGTATTTATACTAAAGAAAAGCTCGTCATTATGGTACTATTTCTGATTCTTTCAATCAATAATTTCTAAAGCTCTTCCTCATTCTTATTGTAAGTTCTTGTTTTGATATTCAAAATAATATAATTTCCTTTAAGGAGTATTGATATTAAAGGAGGGTGATCGAATGTCTAGTTTTAAGGATCGTGTAATAAAATCTGCTCTGTTGGATCCTAATATTTACGAAGAAGTAGAGGCCGATAAGGACTCTATGGGGCAGGCGGCAACCGTTGTTATTCTGTCAAGCGTTGCTGCTGGTATTGGGGCCATTGGTACTAATGGGATTGCCGGTTTGGTGTTCGTGACCGTCGCCGCACTTATTGGCTGGCTTGTATGGGCGTTTCTAACCTTCTATATAGGCACCAAATTAATGCCGGAACCTGAGACGAAATCTGACTATGGTGAGCTCCTTAGAACCATTGGATTCGCCAGTTCTCCTGGCCTTATAAGGATATTGGGTATCATACCATTTATAGGAACGATAGTGTTTGCTATAGGCGGGGTATGGATGCTTGTCGCGATGGTTATAGCAGTTAGGCAGGCCCTGGATTACAAGAGTACTTTAAGGGCTGTGGGGGTCTGTGTTATAGGATGGATTATTCAATTTGTGGTGATCCTATTGCTGTTCCAGGTTTTTGGTGTTCCACTAGGGTCAGTCTAAGATAAATATTCTTAAAACTCGTGATCTTTACATTGACTTGAATTGATTATTTACCGTTTGTTGTGAGATATACCTTATTTTTAGAAATTGGCTAGATGCTAGATGTAGCTAAGTTATCTGGAGATCTTAGTAGTTGGCTACCAATCCTTATTGCCCTTGTAGCGGGCATCCTTATAGGTTTTGGCTTAGCCTTGATTCTGAGATTGATACAGGCTAAGACTGGAAAGGAACTCGCGGAAGAGCTCTATGCTAAAAGTGAGGGTCAACGACGGGAGAATTTGAATACTGTTATCGAAAATATAAAGGCGAGTTTTGGCAGCTTGTCTTTAGATGCATTATCGAAATCGACTGAAGAATTCCTGAAATTAGCGAAGGCTACATTGGAGCCTGAACGGGAGACGACTGTTAAGGAATTGGATGCAAAGAAAGGATTGATCGATCAGCAATTGCAACGTATGTCAAAGGAGCTTGAAAATGTTTCAACCCTGATGAAGGATCTGGAGAAGGATCGGGTTGAGAAGTTTGGTCAGCTTGCCAGTCAGCTAAAAACGGCGAGTGAGCAGACTACTTCATTAATGAAGGTGACAAGTACAATTCGTGAGGCGCTTGCCAGTTCAAAGGCAAGGGGCCAATGGGGTGAGCGTATGGCGGAGGACGTGTTAAATTTAGCGGGCTTTATCGAGAATGTTAATTATTTAAAGCAAAAGTCTATAGAGGGCGGGGGATCAAGGCCGGATTTCACCTTCCTTTTGCCCCGGAGCTTGAGACTTAATATGGATGTAAAATTTCCTTTGGATAACTACGTAAAGTATTTAGAAGCAGCAACGGAGCCTGAAAAGATAAAACTTAGAAGCGATTTTTTAAGGGATGTCAGGGCACGGATCAAAGAAGTGACAACTCGTGAATACATAGATCCTGAACAAAACACTGTCGACTGCGTTATCTTGTTCATTCCTAATGAGCAGATTTATGCGTTCATCCACGAACAGGATAGCACTATTTTTGATAATGCCTTAAAAAATAAGGTCGTCCTTTGCTCGCCGATTAATTTTATCACCGTCTTAGCAGTCATCAGGCAGGCAGTTGATAATTTTGCCCTTGAGAGAACGTCCGGTGAATTGCTATCTCTATTCGGACGTTTCAAAAAACAGTGGGATGAATTCCTTTATAGGTTAGAAGTGCTTGGTAAGAGAATCGGAGATGCTTTAAAGGAATACGAAAACCTTATGACCACTCGGAGGAGACAGCTCGAAAGCCCCCTTGAAAAGATAGAAAATGCCAGAATCAAACAGGGATTGCCTATCGCCCCCGAAGAGGGTGATGAACCCCTGAAATTAATCAAAACTGATCCGGACGATGAACCCTGAAAGTCTTGAAAATGTAGGGGCGACCTTCAGGTCGCCATATTGTGTGGTTGAAAAAAGTAGGTACTTGCTCATTGGTGCCCCCCCCCGTCCTGCGCTTGGTGCTAAGTTAGATCAACACTATCCGTTTAACGTGAGCCCTGAGCTTGTCGAAGGGTCGAAAGGCCTGTTCTGGCTAAATCGAAGAGATCAGCCTAAGCCCCTACGTGCTGTAAGTGATAGATGATCCGTGGATCAAATCTTTAAGGTTATGTTTCCCATAGATCTTACTCTTCTTTCTGACTTCTTTGTCTTGATACAAAGAAGCAACTTTTCGGATATGCTCAAGACAAGGCTGCCCAAAATCCTCCTTAATCCTCCTTTGGAAAAGGAGGAAATTGATTAGCGGCATCGCTTCTGAAAATGGGCACTCCGCCTTATATCCTCCCCTTTGTAAAGGAGAGTTAGAGGGGATTTCCACGTCTCCGCTCCTGATTTTCTTAACGCAATTTTTGGAAGGCCAGTTAAGTCCTTTTCATTTTGAAAAGGATTGTTGCAAATAAATCTACTCATGAAATGTTAAGTATTTTATCCACGAAACGTCTGGCATTTTCAATTGCGAGAATGGAATGAACGAAGCAATCCCTTATTTTAGGCAAGCTTATGCTCCATTAATGATTACTTAACATATGTTTCCAATTAGTGTATAAGTAAACTTAAATAATGAACCGCGCTGAAAAAGCAAGACTAGAAAAAGCCCTTAGCTCTTACTTTAACGAAATCCACAAGGTTTATACAGGAGGTAATTTTAGAGAAGAAAGTTTTTATCCGTCATTGAAGAGTCTTTTTGAAGAATGTTCAATTCATTTTATAACACAAGCAGGCGCCAATGTTTTAGTGCTACCAAAAAAAACAGAGGTTGGAATACCTGATTTTCACATTGGCAAGAATGGAGAATTCGTCGGATATATTGAAGCTAAAACGCCTGATACCAATCTTAGTGAGGTTGAAGATTCCGAACAGCTCAAAAGATATCGTGATTCTCTGCCAAATGTTATTTTAACTAACTTCTTGGAGTTCAGACTATATAGATACGGCAAGGCTATAGATAGGGTAGAGGTGGGAAGGCAGTTTACTTTAAAGGATTTGAAACATCCTCCTGCGCCCGAGAAGCTGGATTTATTCTCTGAGCTTTTAGAGAAATTCTTCTCCTTTTCCACTCCTGAGATTCAGAAATCGTCCGATCTCTCCGTTGAGCTTGCAAAGAGAACCAGATTCCTCGAGCACATCCTGCATGAGGAGCTTTCAAGGGACAACGAGGAAGTAACAAGATTATTCAAAGCCTTTCAGGAAGAACTTATAGAGACTTTGACAAAGGAGAGGTTTGCCGACCTTTATGCTCAGACTATTACCTATGGTCTTTTTGCCGCAAGGATGAAGGTTCAAAACGGATTTAAAAGGGAGACTGCCTGGAGGTTTATTCCTGAAAGCCTGCCTCTACTTAAGGAGATTTTCTATTCTATGACCGGTCCTCATTTTCCCGAATCCCTATCGTGGATAGTTGACGATATAAGCCACGTGCTTGAGAAGGCGGATATTTCTTCAATCCTTAAGGAGTTTAAGATCACAAGATGGGATGAAGATCCCGTAATCCACTTCTATGAGACATTTCTTGCAACCTATAATCCGAAGGAAAGAGAGAGGCTGGGGGTCTACTATACTCCCCTGCCTGTAGTCTCTTATATTGTGACATCTATTCATCATCTTTTAAAAGATAAATTTGGAAAGAGCGAGGGCCTTGCCACAAACGATGTAACTCTCCTCGATCCCGCTGCCGGAACTCTGACGTTCGTTGTTCAAGCCATAAAGCAAGTACAAAAGGAATTAGAAGAAAAGAAAAAGAGAGGGCTCATTAAATCCTACATAGAAGAGCATATAATACCCAATTTCTACGCCTTTGAGATCCTTATGGCTCCCTATACTGTGGGACATTTCAAGGTCTCTATGGTACTGGAGGAGATGGGTTACCGGTTCAAGAAGGATGAGCGTTTCCAGTTTTACCTGACTAATACACTGGAGATGAAAGAACCAAAGCAGATAAGTTTCCTGATTGACCTTGCGAGAGAAGGGCTGGAGGCAAAGAGGATAAAGGAAAAGGTTCCGATTCTCGTTGTCCTGGGAAATCCTCCTTATTCGGTGAGTTCGGAGAATAAGTCGGAGTTTATCGAAGAACTAATGGATGACTATAAAGAGGATGTAAGGGATGAGCGAAACATCCAGCCGCTTTCAGACGACTATATAAAGTTCATTCGCTTCGCCCACTGGAAAATCGCGCAGGCAGGCAAAGGAATCTTGGGATTTATCACCAATAACTCCTATCTTTCAGGGGTTATCCATAGAGGGATGAGAAAGAAACTTTTAGAGACCTTTGATGAGATATACATCTTGAATCTTCATGGCTCTTCAAGGATTGGAGAAACGACGCCCGAAGGCGGTAAAGATGAAAACGTTTTTGACATCCAGCAGGGAGTTGCTATTGCCCTATATACGAAACTGGAAAAGCCACAGAAAGAGAAAAAGGTCTATTATGCTGACCTATGGGGACTCAGGGACGACGATAAGTATCCCTACCTTCTAAACAATGATGTCAAAACAACCAAATGGCAAGAGCTTGAGCCTGTTACACCTTACTACTTCTTTGTCCCCAAGGACTTCGCCTTGCAATCCGAATATGAAAAGTTCTGGAAGGTTACGGAGATTTTTAAAGACTGGTCAAGTGGAGTGAAGACAAATCGAGATTTTTTCCTAGTTGATTTTGATAAAGACATTTTAACACGAAGAATCAAAGACATGGTTAACCAATCATTAGATGATGAACTCTTCAAACTAACTTATAAGTTAAAGGATGGGAAATATTGGAGCACAAAAAGGGAAAGAGAGAAAGTACGCAACAATCCAAATTGGCAGAATCAATTCTACCCATATCCTTATAGGCCTTTCGACAAAAGATGGATTTATTATCAACCCAATTTAATTGAGATTGGAAGAGGGGGAGCAAGTAAGGGGTTGATGGGACATTTTACTAAGCCAAATATAGGAATAGCTCTAAAAAGAAGCCGATATCTAAAGACCAAAGAATTTCATCATTTATTAGTGATTGATGGGTTAGGGGATGTTAACTTTTTTGGTGACCAAACTATTTTCTTTCCTCTCTATCTATATCATGATGAGCCTGTAGGGGCAATTCATGAATTGCCCTTAAAGAATAAATTCAAAACGGAGGGCTCCTACAACTTCTCCCCGGAGTTTCTGCAAGCGGTTAACGAATCCCTTGGTTTAGAGCCGATTCAAGAGGAGATTTTTCATTACATCTATGCTGTTCTTTATTCTCCGATGTACCGAAAGCGCTATGAGGAATTTCTCAAGATAGATTTTCCGAGTGTTCCGTTGCCGTCAAGCCATGATACGTTCAACGAGTTACGCAATCTCGGGAAAGAACTTGTTGATCTTCATCTTCTTAGGGCTTCGGCTCTTGATGAAACTGATATCGGTTTTCCGAAAGACGGATCAAGAAAAGTAGAGAAGGTTTCTTACGATGAAGAGAGTAGGAGAGTCTTCGTAAATAAGGAACAGTATTTTGAGGGCATCTCAAGCGAAGTGTGGGCCTACCGAATCGGAGCCTACAAGGTAATGGAGAAATACCTCAAGGACAGAAAGGGACGTAAGCTTTCTCTTGACGAGATTAACCATTATATGAAAGTTGCCAAAGCCCTTCGTCTGACGATCGAGTTACAGGAAAAGATAGACGAGGTATATAGAAAGAGCATACCTTAAGTTTGATTTTAACCTTTTAATACTAATGCTATTGAATTAAAGAATAAAGGGGACGTGCGTACTTGTTTTCACCACCTTTACAATCGCGAGTTTTATAGCGTTGCGATCCTATTTTATTTAGTGTTATTGTAAACTCGAGTGAAGCAATGACATCTTTTATCGAAAAAGACGTGACCTCCTTTTCCCATGATGAGTAGTCCTGTGCCTCCACCTGCATCCAAAATTACGTTATTCGCTTTAGATTCTAATAAATCAATTTTCATTCGAATTCGTAGATAAGATGATTTATTATAAGTTGAGCCTAATCTCGATAAAGTCTTTGCAATTAACTAAGACTGTTGGATATGGTAATAATAGCGATAAGAAACATTAAGATTATAGCCTATGATTACTAAAAAGACTGTGTTAGTCCTGGGGGCGGGCGCTAGTAGACATCTGGGATTTCCTACTGGTACAGAGTTGAAAGATCAAATTCTGAATTATGATGCAGATAAGATTAAACAGAGTGTACACTCTGATCCAGTTTGGGGTTACGTTTTGAGTAAATTTTCTTATGAAACTTACAGCAAATTTTTTAATGGGCTCAAAAAATCAGGTAGACAAGCCGTAGATGCATTTTTAGAACATAGAGATGAACTTATAGATTTAGGTAAGGCTTTAATAGCAAGAATATTAATATCATGTGAAAGAGAAGAAGTTCTGTTCGAAACAAAAAATAATTGGTATCAATATTTTTATAATAAACTAAATGCTAAGTTTGAGGATTTTAGCAACAATAATGTCTCAGTAATTACATTTAATTATGACCGCTCACTTGAACAATACTTATTGACTGCTATTCAGAATGATTATGGAAAAACTGAACAAGAAGCTGCAGATGTTGTAAAATCAATTCCAATAATTCATTTACACGGAAATCTTGGTGATCTACCTTCACTTGCAGAAAGAAATGCTAGACAATATACTCAAAACTGCACACCTGAGATACTGCAATTATGTATCGATAGCATCAAAATTATTCACCAGAGAATTGAAGCCGACCCCCAATTTTTACAGGCGGATAGGCAGCTATCAGAAGCTGAGATTGTATGCTTTTTAGGTTTTGGTTATGACAAGATTAATTTAGATCGTCTTAAAGTTAATCGAATCTTTAAAGGAGATCCTAAAATATTTTGTTCTTCATTTGGACTTAGTGACTCCGAACGTATGTATATTTCGAATTACATTAAAGGAAATACTATAATAGACTATGGATACAATGAAGGTAACGATGTTATTAGTTTTTTGCGTAAACACTCACCTTTTGATTGAGAAGTTCTGGGAATCAGCTAAGTTGAAATAATCAAGTCTCATGTCAAGGCCTGATGCCTTTCGACACTTTAAGTTATCCAAATTTGCGGGCTTAACTTAGAAATAAGGAGGTGAGGAATGGCTCAGAGTTTTAAGTGTAAAGAACCAGGCTGCGAAGAGCAAATAGTATACGAGTACGACCCAGTGGTGGGTGCAGTAGAGATGGCGACACCTGTGGAATCCAACGAGGTAGAGGTAGAAGTGTATCTGACTTGTGGAAACGACCATACCCACAAATATAAAGTGAGAAAATAAAGTCCTGAGAGGTAGCCATGCCACAAACAAGGGAACCAGCGAGGCCCACAGTTGACGATCAATATTGGTTTGAACTCTCTAAGAAAATAGTTGAAAGCGGTACTTCAAGTCGAAATGAGGCGGCAGCAATACTCCAGACGATGATAGTTTTTTTTTGGGGTATATACACAGCAAGTGCTACTGTGGGTATAGCGTTGTCTGAGACGTCCTATTCTCTTCCAATTATTTTGATGATAGCATCCCCGAGTATTGTATTGATCGCCGCTTATTGGGTTGCAGTATGGGTTCAGATGCCGGTTCAAGCCCAATTCGATCCGAGGATACCCAAGCAAATAAAAGAGGCTTACATTAAAGGAGTCAATACAAAAAGCCGGAGGTTAGCCGCTGCCTTAGCTCTTTCTCTTATTGCTGCTATTCTGGTGTCATCTGCGCTTATTGCTGCATCTGTGAGCAAGCAGGCAACTTCACGCAACTTTCTGGTATACCATCACCCAAAAGACGGGCATAATATAATCGCCCTATCAGGTCACTTCCACGCAGACACCAAGATCATCCTGCAGATTACACCTTCAGTTGGCCCAGTTATATCGAAAGTATATGTGACACCTCAATCAGGTGAGCTATAAGAGAGCATTGAGTTAGATTTTGCCGCTGACAAGTATGAGGTGACAGCCAAATGGGAAGAAGAAGATGGTCTTGTGCGCAGTTTGACACGAACTGTCCTCCCAGAGAAAGCGGGGAATAGCAGCGGTAAGCCGAAAATTAAATAAATCGAGGAGGTACCTACGATACAAATCGGACCAGAGAGGGCAGGAGGGCAGGGTCAGCTCTTGACCTTGAGCTAGCCTAATGCTGTACTGTGCATAAGAAAGACAACGGGTAATTTCCCTTTTTTGAAAAACTACTTGTGAATAGAAAGAGGCTAGGGAGGATAGAATTGGGTTATCCCGGGAGTGATGGTGTTTAAAACCTCTTGACTCGAAATTAGTTTTTTGTAGCCTGTACCTAATAATTATATTAGTTATATTTTATAGTATAACACCACTTTTAGGCATAATAAAAATTTTATCTAACTTATCAAGCGTTATGTAAGTTTTCAGTGAAAAATCTGAATGTAACTTTACTTTTAATGGAGTAAACAGGTGTCAGGCAAGATACTGTTAGGTCCTTTGCTAGGTCTTGAGGATGATACGACATACACAGTCTGTTTTTTGTCTAGCCGCCATGTCGGGACTCCACAGGTCGTCGTAGATAACCAGACTTTTGCAGCGGAGCAGATCCAGGAAACGCCGAACGGTAAGTTCTGGCGTGCCGCCGTTCCGGTTCCTTCATTGGATAATGGGCGTCACTGCTCTTATCACATACAGTCAGACGGATCATCAATGCAAGACCCTTGCAAACGTTCGGAGTGGAAGTTCTATGTGCCTGGGAAAAGCGAGGAACCTAGAATAGCTTACGCCTCTTGTAATGGGTTCTCAAGCGGCGATATGAAGATGAAAGTTGACGAGCCTTATAGAATGTGGAGACACATGGCTGAGGAGCATAAGCGTGAACCCTTTTCGCTCCTGATTATGGGGGGAGACCAGATATACGCGGATGAGATATGGCATAGTAGGAAGAGGACACCACTAGTCGCGGAATGGTCTAGACTAGGGAGAGAAGAGAGGATTAGCAAGAGTGCAAGTTTACCCCTACAAAAGGAGCTTGACCGCTTCTATGAAAATCTCTACATGCGGCATTGGAACCAGGAACACATGTCTTTGATGATGGCAACTATACCGTCCGTGATGATGTGGGATGATCACGATATCTTTGACGGTTGGGGTTCTTATCCGGACGACTTACAGAATTGCCCGGTTTATATAGCTATCTTTGAGGCAGCAAGACATTACTTCGAGCTGTTTCAGATTCGTTCAAACAAGAATAAAATGTTACTAAGACCTTCCGGTGAGCACTATTCGTTCGCTTTCCAATTTCGAGATTATGGCATTCTTGGTTTAGATAACCGTTCAAATCGCACTGGGGCTATTGTAATGGACGATAAGAATTGGTCAGACGTGAAAAACTGGCTTAGCAATAAAAGTGTAACCGTACGGACCCTCCTGGTATTGTCTGCTGTACCCGTTGTGTATCGTGACTTCCGTACTGGTGAGACCGCCTTTGATATTACCCCTTGGCAGGAGGAACTAGCTGACGACATCCGAGACCAGTGGTGTTCTCGGAACCATGAAGGGGAACGGATGAAATTGATTATGAATATGTTGAACTTTAAGGCAAGTAAAGAATCCAGCCTCGTAAAGCGGGTTATACTCTCTGGCGATGTCCATGTTGGCTGCCTGGGCATTATTCGTGATCACAGACAATCTAACCAAGAGAGTTTGATCTACCAGGTAATTTCCTCAGCCATTGTTCATCCAGCTCCGACTTGGTATCAATGGCTAGGCATTCTAGTTGGTAGTAATCATGACCCTGAGAGCCTCGAGGCCGGCAAAATCACCACTGAAATCCTTGATCTCTACGGATCAGACAAATTCCTTCGCACCCGTAACTATGCTACCCTCAAGGAGGGGACCGACGGCAAGCTTTGGGTCAACTGGTTCTGTGAGAATGGCCGTACACCCGTATACCCGATCCTCGGATCCCCCCCTGAACTTGAACCAACAACAACCGATGACCTTCCCTAATAGGGTTAATAAGGTTATATCAGACGTGATTATTGTAGACGAATTGGAATTGCTTTGGCTTTCTTGATTTGAGAGACAAAGAACTATATTTGATTATAAGTTAAAATCCGACGAGCCTTAATGCTTTTAGAGAAGTGATTGATAATAATACACAGATATGCTATCCAGATAATCAATATTGCTTTATAGTAAATGAAGAAGCAACAATTGACTTATAAATTGAAGGTTAGAAAATGCCTGGAATCCCGCCTAAAGAGCTGTTTTATGTAATTATGTTAGATGACGATTATAAGAATAAGCCTGATGTATATATATTTCGAAAATGTGAAACCAAGAAAGATTCTGTTGTTGGCGAACCTCAGCTCAGTAATGTTTTGAACAACGTACCCCGCTCAGATTTCAATGACTACGATGTATTGAAAATAGAGGAAGGAACATATACATATAGTGCGTCTGGGTCTCAGCATAAAGGTGCGGCATATGAATTTAAGAAAAAAAGATAGACTATTAATTTTGCTTTAGTGTACGATTCTGAAAGGGGAAGCAAAATGAAAAAAGGCTTTGGCATATTTTTATCACTAATTTTATTGCTATCGGCGATAACTACTTGTGGTCCTAAGTCTAAGTATACAAATCGCTTTGAATCCTATAAGATTGTTGAGGACCCAAAAGCTACTACCGTTACGATATCGGCATTTTCCCTGGGTGTTCCTAATCCAGCCAGAACAACGATATTGAGCTTGAGTGAAAAAGGGCAGGCTGAGTTTATAAAGGCTATTAAAGAACACTCTAAAGAAAACAAAAAAGACTTTATTAAGACTTTAGGCACGGTAATAACACTTGATCCTCAACCACCCTCTATTCTTCTTGACAGGACTGTATTTAAACGTCGTATAGTGTTCTCTATCGAAAATACCTCCCATGGTCCTGCAGACAGGATTGAACGTGTGAAAGTCACTTTATCTCTAAAAGAAAATCTGAATGAACCGAAGTTGCAAAATTGGGATATGTTCTCAAGTAAGTATGAGACTATAGACCTCGGTACTTTACAATATAAACAGTCTAACGTATTTGGCCTATCTGCTAGTGGTAGCATTCCGCTATCTTCTCCGGTGGAACTTAGCGCAAATGCACAGCTTAGCAGAGATCTCCAGGAGACAATTCTACTAAAAGATAGGCGTGTAGTGTCCACAGGACAATTAACACCTAAACATGCCGTAGTGATACAGGAGGGCGCCGTTGGAATAGATTTAACTGGCAATATGACACTTGATATTGAAATTTATATTCCTAACACAGCTATAGATATTCCAATTACATATATGGCAAATCTCTTTGAAAATGATCGGCCTAACGATGGTAATAAAGTTAGGATCTCTAGGCGATATGCCCAGTATCCAAAATTCTCTGATTGTCCTATAACGGCTGACGTGACAGTTGATTATATACTTCGCCACGTCAAAAGTAGTGTTGATGGGGTTATTGAGACCGGAGAAAAAAGCATTGCTGAAGGAGACGATGTAGTTGAACTAATTACGGGACAAGCTAGCATTGCACAGCCTGTTGAGATTATTCCTTCATCTATTTTGGAATTTCCTACATGGCGTTTAGTTCTTTTAGAAACTAGTATAGCAAATGGCAAGGAAAAGCCTGTAAGGCGTTATCTACATTTGGACAAAACAGGATTGAACTTTGATAGCTATGAAAACACTGCAGAATTTCTCAGCTGGCTCAATAAAAGAAAAAGCATCGAGGTGGGGGGCGGGAAATTAAATTTCGTGATTAAGTACCTTCGAAAGGATGATATATCAAGGTTGGCCATAGAACGTACAATACTGAACAAGCGGACGTTTGATAAAACAATAGACAGCGAAATAAAATGTGAAAAAGAATCCTAAGGACTACCCAAACTTTGCATCCACCAACTCTAATTTCTCCCTAGCTTCCTTAAACATCCTTTCTACAGATAAAAAGGCGATTTTCAGGGAGTACCTCAAGATAATCCTCGGGTTTATACAGTTTTTTCATTGCTCTTTCCCTCCTCTCAATGCTAAACTTACTTCACTGTGTGCGGGAGAATAACCCTTACCACAAATATAAGGGGACGCAACCCTCTATCTTGGCATATGGCTTCGTGCAACTGAGTTTTTAAAAAACTCGGTGCCAGGCATGCAAATTGACTTTAGACAAATGCATTTTGCATAGAAAGATTAGAAATAGAATATTTGGGTTAGTTAGACAGGGATTAGAATGAGTTTAAGATAAAGGAACTTGCCAGAATAATGAGTAACTAGCCTTCGCTACAAAGTGGGATTTATGGCCAATATTGAGCCGCTCGGAATGTAAAGGATGAATCAAATTTTATTTGCGTCCAAAGTGTTAAGTCAATATGCATGCCTGGCACCGTTTAATCCTGCAGTGACGATCTTCTTTCTTTCATGGTTAGCCTCATCTACGCCTCCCGTTATCTTTCGAAGGGGAGACTATTTTGAATAGATTCTTAGATGAGACAACGATTCTTCTTCAAATAGATTTCTGATGAGTCAATTCGCGCCCTTGACAAACTTAATACATAGTGATTTAATTGATGTTAATAAGACGATACACGAAGGCGTAGGAGGAGGGGATATGATAAATAAGAGTATCGTTCGTTATCTTATTGGCATCTTCTTTGTTGAAGGGTTATTTCTTATCTTTTATGTTTCAACTGGCCAAGCAGTGCCCACAAGCTGCTGTGTATCTATAGGTTCTTGTATTGACGTTTTCTTCCAAGAATCATGTCCTCCGCCGGACATGTTTATACCGGGAGGTACTTGCGCTGGGGATGCGTGCTCGTGTATTGTGTCGGACCCTGATAACGATTGCGTACCAGCTAGTATAGATCAATGTCCTGATTCTAATGTCGATCCTACGTTTGAGGTCAGCGATTGTGAAATTCGCAATGAACTTCTCTTTGACGGACCCATGATGGGATGTACCAAGGCAGACCTTTTGAAAAGAGTAGATGACAACTCTGATAATCATGGGGTTGCCATAAGTGATGCTGTATTCGTTCTTAATTTTTTATTTCTCGGCGCCCCCGCCGACGTGGGTGAAACAGTAAAGTGTGTAGCTCGAGATCCATGTTTTGGCAATCCCCAGTGTTCAGATTAGCCCGAATTAGATCAAAAAGAAACTCGAACGCGGAAACTCGGTGCCAGGCATGCAAATTGACTTAAAACAATTGCATTTCGCATAGAAAGATTAGAAATAGAATATTTGGGTTAGTTAGACAGGGA
>JBAUII010000072.1:0-30658 GCA_049682815.1 Thermodesulfobacteriota bacterium
ACCCAGTTCGGGCGTGAATGTTTTCTATTCCCATTATTTCACAGAGAATAAACTTTTTCAAACATAATCTGTTTTCCTCCTACACGCGGCCATAACAAGGGGTAATGGATCATTCGTAATTCCATACCGAGGCTAATCTGTTAAGTCGTAGTGAAAAATTCATACGGAAACCAAACCGCGACCTGTAACTTAAGGGGATTCGCGATAACACGACTCAACACACTGCAGAGTTAGCGGCTTCCAGCCGCGAGTATAAGCGTAAGTCATCCATAATCGGGGTATAATCTGGGTAGCATACCAGTCTCGCTGGTGTGACTTTGAAAAAGATTCGGACCATACCTCGTCTAACGGCCGTATTTCTTGACCGTTCGATCGATTGCCCGCTGTCGTCCGTGTGAAACAGTACAAAGTCAAGCAACGACCCCATAATTTTATAATTTTGTAATTTTGTGCTCACTTCCTCACCACGTACCAGTTGTTCTGGATGTCATGATCAAGACGGTTCGTTTCGATCGAGCGAAAACCCGCTTTCTGCAGATATTCCCGCGTTCTTTCTTCTCCCCACATCGCCCCCAACCCTTCACCGCCCTGGGCGAGGGAAACTGTCATGCAGTGCATGCAAGAGACCGTGTAAAGAAGTGTTCCGATCGGGTGCTCGATGTCCCTATCCAGATGGCTCGTCCCGCTGATGTCCTGCATCAGATAAACCCCGCCCGGCTTCAGAGACCGGTGAATGCCCCGGAGAACATTGAGTGGCCTGGCCTGGTCATGGATAGCATCAAAGGTCGCAATGAAATCGAACGATTCAGGCTCGGCGGTCTCGTCGAAGTTGCTCAAATCCCTTGCGATGAACTCAATATTGTTTAGGCCGCGCCGGGCTGCCTCTCCTCTTGCAAACGCAATAGCCTCCTCGGAGAGATCCAGTCCCACAAGCCGGCTGCTTGGATAAAGTTCGGCCAGTCGAATCATGATCAGACCCCGGCCACAACCAACATCAAGAACCCGGATGCCTTTCTGCAAAAACCCAGTCAAGCCCGGCACAAGCGGGAGGATATGTGACTCCAGGGACGAAAGCACTGACTGGCCGCTGTCCTCCGCCATCACTTCGTGGAACCTTGGGAATCTGGAATATGGAACGCCTCCTCCCTTCCTGAAACATTCCACGATGTCATCCTCTACGCCGCCAAGACCTGAAATATACTGGGTAAATACAGCGATGTTGTCCGCACCGGCCGACCGGGTGAGAAACGCGGCGTGTTCCGCCGGCAATCGGAATCTGCCGGCGTCCGGATCGATCTCCACAACTCGCCCCGTGACCATGGCTCCAAGCCACTCCCGGACGTAGCGCTCGTTAAGACCTGCCGTACGTGCGATTTCCTCGGAGGTGCTCGGCGGCAATGTGCTCATGACATCGAAAAGACCTGTGCGATGACCGATAGAAACCATCAGACAAAGGGCACCATTGTTGAGCGCAGTTAGCAATTTGTCAGCGAATCCCTCTGCCTTCGCCTGATCGAATCTGGAATCTGCGTCTGTCTTCGACACTCTCCTCTACCTCCATCTTTGCTGTATTGGTTTTGCGTGCCAACGCCGGATTTCAGGCGCCGCTTTAATGAACTGTCGATTTCAAACTAACAATGACCTGGCGCCCACTTAATATTACCAAACCAGCGCAACTCATGCATTGATCCAGCGCAATGCCTCCCCGCGTTCGCTCGAAGAGAAAGTTCTTACCTCGCCGCTCATTAACAATGCAGCGATTTTCATTGCCCAGTCGACCCATTTTGGCCCGCCAATCACACCCATTTTTTCAAAATCGTTTCTGTGTGTAAGTCCAAAATGAGCGTCATCCCATAATGCTGCAGCCTCCCAACCATAGAATTGATCACCCATATCCAGCAGAAGCCGCGCCTTGCCGTGTTTGTGGATAATCGATTCCAAGCGCGGAATGAGTACATCCTTATAGTCCTTATCGGTCAATTTGCCCACGGCGGCAAGTACAAGTATATTCCCTTTACTTTCCGGCAACACTTTAATCATGGGATTCTCCGTTTAGGTTACACGCTGAATTACATGAACGTTGGCAACCACTTAAGATTATACCGTGTTAAATCGCCAAGAGTTAACTAATAATTATACGAACTAAACTTCGTATCAATACGCCTGCATCTGGTGCTTTACAAACGCCGATCATCCTTTTGTTTGCATTGAAGTCTACTCAGAAATGTCCCTTTAAATCTATAATACCTAACGACCAGGACATATAGAAAAACACTCGAAAATTTAGGATATAGGGAGGAATTGAGGAATATGGCCAAATCGATCCAAAGTGACAAACATTATCGAAAAAGCACAAAGTCAAGCAACGACCCCATGATTTTCTTCTGTCATATGTGAAAGCAATGTTACACACAGCATTTCCACCTAACGCTGAAGCTGTGCGGCCGAACGAAGCGTAGCGTAGTTTACGTCCGCCCGAGTGCCATGCTAGGCGACAATTAGTCAGGTTGCATTTGTGCTGGTGGTATGTTCGTGGCGACGCCAAAGGAAGAATACATTTAACGCAATATAAAGCGCCAACGCTAGCCAAGGCACTATCAAGGCGACCAGAGTGCCAATGCCATAGCACACGGGGCCAACCAAGAACCTGCGGGTGTTCCGTTTTGCTTCGTCATGAGAGATGTTCTCGCCGAGGAGACGATGCTCGTATGCAGCGTAATACCACATAAAAGTTACTAGTATGCCAATCACCGTCAGAGTCCCTCCATAAAACGAAGTAGCTATTGGTTCATTCGTTCCATCATGCAAGGCCTGGGCGAGAACTGCGGTGGGGAATGGGATGAATGCGATGAACATCAAGTGGATAGTATTGAGTAGAAGGAGAGTGTGATCGGCCCGGCGTATGTGGTCGAACATTGCGTGGTGATTGATCCAGATAGCGCCAATGACGATAAAACTAATCACATAGGCGAGATAAGAAGGCCATAGGATTAGGAGTTCTCTTCCCAGAGCGGATCCCGACAGCGGAACTTTGATCTCTAGAACAAGTAAAGTTATTGCAATTGCAAAGACTCCGTCGCTGAAGGCCTCAAGTCGATTGGTGTCCATGATTCATCCTGTCTGTATTTTCTCAATATGGTCGGACATGACTGTGTTCTTGGCGCCTAAAGGCTCAACGTTCAGCCGCAAGCCGCGCGGACAAACTGCTTCCAATTGGGAATGCTCCTAGCGCGCAGCTTGGCGGCTGCAACGTTTTGTTAGCCATCATGCCCCATGTCCCATGCAAGTATGTCGTAGTAGATCGGCGGCACTTGGGCTTTCGCGGCTATCAATACAATTCGCTCTTGGAATTCGGCGTACTGTTTCGGCGTTTCGATGTACTTCATGGTCGCGCTTCTTGGAATGGCCAGGTCTGGCGCGGCTGCAGAGAGTCCCACGATGGTGTAGCTATCAAGAGGAACGTGCTGCAACAATATGAATGCCTGTCTTTCTCTTTCCGTCAGCGATTGAAGGCATGCGAGCTTCTTGAGTACAAGGTTAAGAAGCTTTGCTCCTCGGCCATAGCCCATCTGCGTTCCGGTCATACTTTGCCAATACTTACATAGAGCGAGTGTGGCATGGTGAACGTATGCAGTGTATTCGCGCTGCCCGGACCTGTTACTGAACGGCGGCATGAACCTTTGAACGTAGTCCCGTGTCCAATTACGAAAAGTAACTGACGGACGTACCGGCAAATTGCGGAATGCACGAAACGTGTTGCTTCCAACTGCCAAATGAACTACCTCCGAAACCGACTCGACCCGATCAGCATAGTATTTCTGCGCCTTGACAGCTGTTTGCTTCCGCCGAAGGGAACCGACAAGCGCTGATTCGGACGGGAAGATGTATGGCTTTCGCATTTTCAAATTGCTCCCAGATGCCTAACTATTAATTAGACTGCAAAAATGCAGTATAATTCCCCAATAGGGATGTTATACTGCAAATCGCTGTTCTATTTGACACTACAACAAATGTAATTCCTAGTCAATAACAAAGCATGGAAAAACCAAAGTAGAGACTTCCTCTCATCGTACGCGAAGCCATTCGACGAAAACACTACTCAAAACGCACTGAGGAAGCATACACCTACTGGATCAAGCGATATATCTTTTTCCATAATAAACAACATCCCTTAGAAAGGGGCAATCGAGAGATTGAGCTATTTTTGACTCATCTTGCCATCAAAAAGCGGGTGCTCTGCTTCTACCCAAAATCAGGCGTTCAGCGCCTTGTTGTTCCTTTACCGAGAAGTATAAAGGCGGGGGGTCGGGCTTTGCTTATTTGCTTATTGAAGTGTCCTACCATGTTGATATGTGAGAGCCAAGCTGAGAGATGGAAGTCCGAGGGAATATACGAGAATAATGACAAGAGATTTATCAAGATTAAGTTTAGCAAGATTGGAGAGGACTTTGAAGGTCGCTTCGGGTTATGGTAACTGGTTAACAACATGATCAGTGAATTGATAACAAAATAAGCAAAGCCTGACCCCCCTTGTCTTACCAGGTGATCGGATGCGCTAAAATTGAGTTGTTTTTTGACGTACATCAGAGTAAATCGAGAAATGTTAGCAGTAGGTCTGCCAAGCGATTTACGTGGTCGCTCTCAAAGTGCATAGCGACCAAACCGAATCTTCTTTTTCATCGGCTTGATTAATATGCACTAACTATGCATACTAATACATATGAGAACGACCTTGAACATCGACGATAATCTATTAAAAAGGGCATCGGAGCTTTCGGGGATAACTGAAAAGACTTCTCTCGTGAAAGCCGGACTGGAAGCATTAATTGTGATAGAGAGCGGAAAAAGACTCGCCCAATTGGGCGGTACCGAAAAAATGATTCGATCTGTGCGACGACGAAGGGAAAGAGCCACAAGACGCTAACTATGATCCTTGTCGACACATCTATATGGATCGATCATTTCCAAAAGGGCAACGCACATCTCAAAGAGCTACTCATCGACGGGCACGTCGCCTGCCACCCTTTCATTATAGGCGAGCTTGCCTGTGGAAACCTTAAGAAGAGAGGCGAAATTATCTTATTGCTTCACGCACTTCCTACCGTAACTACTATCAGCAACGATGAGGCACTCTACTTCATCGAAGAAAAGCGCCTCATGGGCTTGGGTATCGGAATCGTAGATGTACATTTGCTTGCGTCGGCAATAATATCGAATACGCCGCTATGGACGGCGGATAGGCGATTGAGAGAAGTAGCCCAGAGACTTGATATATTTTATGAAATGCCATAATGAAGGCAAAAGATCTAAGATGTTATTCATCCTTTAGGAGAATCGCCGCATGGAGTTAAAACCGCTTGGGACCACAGGAGTTATGATCCCCGAGATCGGGCTTGGCACATGGAACTACAGAGGTGGAGTTCAGCCGCTCCGAAAAGGAATCGAGCTCGGAGCCACATTAATAGACACCGCAGAGGGTTACTACACCGAGGATGTCGTAGGCGAAGCGGTAAAGGGAATTCGAGACCAGGTCTTCATCGCCACCAAGGTTTCCGGGAGACACCTGGATTACGATGGCGTTCTGAGAGCAGCCGAGGGCAGCCTCATCCAGTTGGAAACCAACTATATTGACCTTTATCAGATACACTGGCCTAACCCGCGTTTTCCAATTAACGGAACGATGAGAGCAATGGAAAAGCTTGTGGACGATGGAGTTGTTAAATACGTCGGTGTGAGTAATTTCACACTGGAAGAGATCGAAGAGGCTCAGGCGCATATGAGACATCATGAAATTGTTTCAAATCAGGTCCTGTATAATCTGAACAGCAGAGAAATTGAGTATGATTTGTTGCCATACTGTCAAAAACATCAGATAATCATAATGGCCTATACACCGCTGGACAACGGAAATTTGGCGACACGGTCGAGCCTTTTTAAAAGAAACAAATTGAAAGTGTTAAAGCAGATAGCATCAGAAACAGATAAAACCACAGCACAGGTTGCGTTAAACTGGTGCATTTCGAAACCATATGTTATCGCGATACCAAAATCCGACAGCGTTAAGAGAACAATCGAGAACTGCGGTGCCTCGGGCTGGAGGCTCTCTCCGGAGCAAATAGATCGACTAAACGAAGCATTTTCATAACAATGCCATCAATCAAAGAAACTAGAAATCAAATGATCCAGCTGGTATTCCCTGAGCATGCGAACACCGCAGGTACGCTTCATGGCGGAAGGGTTATGGATTGGATTATGCTAGCGGCAAGCATAACCTCATCCAGGATAGCAAAAGGTATAACAATCCTCGGAACAACCGACAGCATAGATTTTATTAATCCCATAAGAGTAGGTGAAATTGCGATTCTGAATAGCTGGGTTGAGCACATAGGTAATAGTTCGCTAGAACTAGGAGTGAGGGTACACTCGGAAAACCCGGAAACAGGTGAGAAGAAATTAACGACAACCTCGCATTTAGCATTTGTAGCAGTCGATGAACAGGGAAAGCCAAGACGCGTAAAAGAGAAGATAACTCCGGCTGATGAAGTTGAGGAATCAATCTGTCTACAGGCCAAAAACAGAAAGGATGCCAGAATGCCCGAGCTGGAAAACAGAAACGAAATGGCGGAGAATCTTGTCGACGAAACAGAGGTGACCAGGTTTAATCTGGAGACGATAAGGGCTGTGCTGCCAGACGACACATTCTATGGCAATTTTATGTCAGTCGGGAAATTGATGTTGGATATCGATGAGACTGCCGCCATACTTGCCGGACGATACGTTAAAGGATTAATAGTCACCGGTTCACTCGACAATCTATACTTCTACTCGCCCATAAGCGTGGGAGATGTCATTATCCTCAAGGCAGGAATCAACTACGTTGGCAACACATCTTTGGAGGTTGGAATAAAGGTGCTTACTGAGGATCTGACCACAGGTGATCAGAAACATACATGCACCGCTTTTCTCAGCTTCGTTCATATTGGTGATAACGGAAAACCAACACCTATCCCCGGCTTCAATCCTGAGACACCTTATGAAATTAGGCTCTGGAAAGAGGCCGAAATGAGGAAGAAGAGGCGGGTTGAGAGGGTTAAAGAGATTAAAGAATCGATTCATGGCTTTCTATCCGAGGTTAGGTAACCATAGTTTGCCTTTCTACCCATTTCATCCGTCTTATCATTCTCGGTTCGGGCACGAGTCCCCTTGACCAAGGTCGGGACGGGCTCGCGCGTGACACTAAATAAACCCACCAGCAAGACTGGTGGGCTACCCGGAAATTTTATGTTCACCCACGTGGGTAGGCAACGAGTCTTGCTCGTTGCACAACAAGCCACCCCCAACTCTGGTACTACCCAAACAAGAGAGCAAAATTAAATTAAAAAAGTAAACCCCGTTCACAGAATACGTAAACCGAGTTGACGCTAAAAGTTAATCTATGATATAATTTTTGACCAATATAATGGACCCAGGAAATAAGGACTCGGAAACCAGTTTCGTCAAAGAGCACGACTCCCTCTTTAACCTCTCTCGTATGATCAACGCAGAGAGAGACCTAAACATCCTTCTAGATTTTGTGGTAAAGGAATCTTCGACGATCGTGAATGCAGACAGAACAACGCTATTTCTTCATGATGAAAATTCAGACCAGCTCTGGTCACACCTCGCAATGGGAACGTCTGAAATAATAAGATTTGACGCGAAGCTCGGGATAGCAGGGGAATCATTCAAGACCGGAAAAACTATAAATGTCAAAGATGCTTATTCGTACCCAAAATTTAACCCTGAGATAGACAAAACGACCGGCTACAGAACAAAATCGATCCTGTGCGTGCCCTTGAAAGACATAAAAGGAAAAACAATAGGCGTCTTACAAACCCTTAACAAAAATGACGGCTCGTTTACGGAGCAAGACGAGCAAACATTGGGAATCTTTGCCTCAAATGCGGCAGTCGCAATTCAAAATGCACAGTTGATAAAGGAGCTCGAAGAAGCAAAATCTCGCATCGAGCGTGAAAATGTGGTTTTAAGAGATAAGGTAAAGGGTAAGTTCTTCACAAGCAAGATAATCGGAACGAGCAAGAGGATACAGGAGGTGGTGAATCTCATAGAAAAGATTGCAAACACTCCAATCAATATTCTTATCACAGGAGAGAGCGGTACCGGGAAAGAACAGGCTGCGCGCATGATCCACTTCAACAGCTCAAGGTCAAACGAACCCTTTGTGGACATTAACTGTGCCGCGCTCCCTGAGAGCCTACTGGAGAGCGAACTCTTCGGTATAGAGAAAGGGGTTGCCACAGGTGTTGAAAGAAGAGAAGGAAAATTTGAAATGGCAAATGGCGGTACCCTCTTTCTCGACGAGATCGGAGATATGAGTCTTCCGGCTCAGGCTAGGCTTCTCCGTGTGATACAGGAACAGAGGGTAAGAAGGGTCGGTGGAAAACAAGATATATCCGTTGATGTAAGGATACTCGCGGCAACAAATAAAGATCTGATAAGTGAAATTAATAAAGAACTTTTCAGAGAAGATTTATATTACAGATTAAATGTTGTTCACATCCGCATGCCGTCGCTACGAGAAATAAGAGAAGATATCCCGATACTCGCTAAACATTTCTTAAATATTTTTTCTACCGAACTAGGACATGGGCAGATGCATTTCTCTCAAGAGGCTATGGATTGTATTACGAACTACAGCTGGCCTGGCAATGTGAGAGAACTGGAAAACGAAATCAAAAGGGCGGTCATCCTGACAGAAAGCGATACTATAGGCAAGACAGATCTTTCAGAACAAATCCAACGTGAAATGGAAGTAATGGGTACTACACATGTGAGGTCGTATGCAAGAGGAGATAGCCAGTCTCTTAAACAGACTGTTGAAGAAATTGAGATAAGAATGATAAAAGGTGCCCTCGAGAAAACACGAGGAAACAAGCAAAAGGCATCAGAAATTCTTGGAATAACAAGGCAGGGATTGATAAAGAAGATAAAGAGATACGAGTTACTATAGTCTAACGTCACAATATCGAAACAGAAAAGGCCTTCTCAAGATCAATAAAAAGGGGCGGATTCTCGTACTAAGCAGATTTTTTCATTATTCAATGCCCATTGATTTTGAAAATAAAAAGGCCCTATTACTTTACAAATCCTGCTATAATCATAAAACGACATAATGTGATGGATTATTGATGAGTACAACTCGGAATACAGTAGCAATTAACAATATGAGTTCCGCACGAGAATCCGTATCGGGAAAATTAAGCCGGATGTCTCTCTTCGCCGAGCTCTCCGCGGAAAATATTAACAGCCTGGTTGCTAGATCTAAAGAGCAACATTTTTCACCAGGGGCTAATATTTGCCGAGAGGGAGAATACGGCGACACATTCTTTGCTATTCTTGAGGGGTCTGTAGAGATCACCATCAATACCGCTGGGTACGACAGTTTGACCCTCGCCAACCTTGGGGAAGGCGACATTTTCGGGGAAATGGCAGCATTATCAGGTTATCCGAGGAGTGCCACAGTTTCTGCCAAGGACGACCTATGCCTGCTAGAGATACCCTCAGAGGTTCTCAAGGAATTAATGAAGATATCTCCCAAGTTCAGGGAAATAATCGAAGAAAAATATACCGTACGAGCCGTTCGTACATATCTGAGAAAGGTACCGCTCTTCGGAAATTTGAGCGACGCCGTGCTCGAAGAACTGGAAGGTAAAGTCAAATTAAAATCATTCAATCAGGCGGATGTTATATTCAGGGAAGGCGATCCCGGTGATTCTCTATATATAATACGGAATGGATTCGTCAAGATAACAAAGCAAAGTGGGGATAAAGACCAGATAATCGCGTATCTTGCGCAGGGAAGCTACTTCGGGGAGATGGCACTCCTTGAAGATGAAAAACGAAGCGCAACGGTATCAGCCTTCACAAAGGTTGAGACAATCCAGGTGGTAAAGGACGATTTTAATACACTGCTTCTTACAGATCCAAAGTTGGCTGAAGAGGTGAACGACATCATTATGGAGCGAAAGCTCAAGACCCTAGAAGTCCAGAGGGATCCGGCCAAGGCTGAGAGGCTTGAAACGCTAGTGGAGAAGGGAATTATACAGAGTGAGAGTCTTCTAATCATTGATCTGAGAACCTGTATTCACTGTAACAATTGTGTAGAGGCCTGTGAGGACCGACATGGATATCCGCGCCTTGACAGGAGGGGAACACGGTTCGCCGAAATATCTGTTCCCGTTGCGTGTCGTCTTTGCCAAGACCCGGTTTGCCTTATCTGCAACTTCGATGCCATAAAAAGAGCGCCAACAGGCGAGATTTATGTAATAAATGATAAATGTATAGGGTGTGCGGGGTGCGCAATTAGGTGCCCATACAATGTTATCCAGATGGTTTCAACCAAGAAAGAGAGTAAATCGGGAGTTTTTGACATTATTGGGACATTCTTTGGCAGAGACGAAAACCCAACCCCGGAAGATGATGAGGAGCGCAAACCTAAGCCGAAACGTATTGCAATTAAATGTGACAATTGTATGGGCTACAGCAACACCGCATGCACTAATAACTGCCCAACAAATGCCATTCGGTGGGTAAATCCCCTTGAATATTTTAGAGATCTCGACGATGTATTAACAAAACGGGGCAAATATCAACAGTAGACATTACAGGAGTCACAACAAGATACATTCTTTTGCTCCTGCGTAGGTGCCTTAGTTCGGAAAAGTGTTTACACGACGTATACTCTTCTGAATTCTTTTTGTACAGTAGGGCCTGAGCAATGTCACAGAAAAGCTCCTTGGTAGCTGCGCATAACTCAGAGGGTAAGGTAGCAACCAATAATTAGTTTTGGTTGGAAAATCTATGGCGAAAGGTTATTGATAGTCTGCTTCACCAAATCTCTCGAGGCTTTGGGAGGGAATATAATAATAGGAATGTCCGCGCCCGCTTTCCTGAATTCCTCCATTTTGATTTTCCCGGCATTCGCCGAACCTGTGATGGCGACTGAATTCAACAAGGAGTCACTGACACCTTTGATCGCTTCTTCTTTACTTCCCTTTTTCCAGGCCTCGACAATCGAATTGGCTTCGTCCTGGAATCCATACCTCCTGATCAATCCAGAATAATAAGTCCCCATCGCTCCTATGTAAAAGGCGACGTATTCCTTGATCAACCTTCGTGATGCGTCCTCGTCATCCGAAACTAGGGCCGGGATGTAAGGGCAAACTTTGATATTATCAAACTGTCTGCCTCCCTCCTCCGCTCCAGCTCGGAGGTAATCCCCGGTTTGCGTGTAATGTTCAATTGGAACCAGAAACGGAATCCAACCATCGGCGATCTCACCCGTAAGCATCATGTTCTTAGGTCCAATAGATGCAATATAAATCGGTATCACTTCTCTAAATGGCTTAAATTGGAGACTAAAGTTCTTTAGTTTAAAAATATCGCCCTCATAATTTACTCTTTGTCCGCTGATTATCATTCTTATTATTTCGACGTATTCTCGAGTCCTCCGCAGTGGCTGATCAAAATTAACACCATGCCAGTTTTCAATCACCACAGGACCGCTTGTACCCAGGCCGAGTATCACTCTTCCCTCCGAGAATTCATCCAATGTCGCAATAGTTTGTGCGATAATAGCTGGGGTTCTGCTGAACACCGAAACGATTCCCGTTCCGAGTTTAATCCTTTTTGTATTTAGTGCGATCACTGAGAGAATTGAGAATGCATCCCTACCCCACATCTCGGGAACCCAGATAGAATCATATCCCAGTCCTTCTACAAGTTGTGCAAAATCGATGATCTCGTCTTTCGTGATATCATTCCAGTAAGGAATTACAAGACCTATCGTGGACAATTTGAAACCTCCTTCAAATTCAGCATCTATATCATAATTTTGCCATTCGCGCAATCTGTAAGCACAAACCCATTCGCACTTCGCCGAATCCATTAAATGAAAATCCACCCCTGGCGGTCATTCCCGCGGATTGTTAGCGGGAATCCATGCGCTGTCCCCGCACAATTCTGGCGGGGATGGATCCCCGGTCACAATTGTGCCGGCGAGTTACTCGACGTGATGAAATCCCATTTAATGATGTTAAGATATTTCATACATAATGTCCAAAATCCCCAAAGATTTGTTAGGCGAAGTAATCAAATGGAGAAATTTAAAAAGAGTGAGACCAAATAATATCATAATCCCTGGTCCCGGACAGGAATCGGTCTGGGACTATCCTAGACCTCCCCGCGTAGAACCAGTAAAGTGGAGAATTCGTGTAGAGTTTGGAGGTGTAATAATTGCAGATAGCAATAAAACCTATAGGGTGTTAGAGACCGCAAGTCCCCCCGTTTATTATATACCTCAAGGCGATATACAAATGAAATATCTGGAGCCCGGCGATAAATCAACCCTCTGTGAATGGAAAGGTAAAGCCACAAATTGGTCCGTCCGCGTAGGAAAGAAATACTCTGAAAACGCCGCCTGGAGCTACCCAGAACCCTGGGTGGGTTTTGAGTTGATAACCGATTACGTTGCCTTCAATGCGAGTAAGATGGATGCCTGCTATGTTGGAAGTGAAAAAGTATTGCCGCAACCGGGTAATTATTATGGAGGATGGGTAACTTCGTCCGTAGTAGGCCCCTTCAAAGGAGAACCGGGAACCGAAGGGTGGTAGGGGTCAATATCTATCTCACACATCACGTCAACTGAACGCTAAGACGTTAGATTGCTTCATTAATTCGATACAATGACACAAGCAGCTTCCGGCCATAATCGATCATCGATTTTCATTTTTGTATCAAATCTCATATAATATTTGAATATTCGAATCTCCCTTCAGCAAGCTGCAGGGAATCAACACATAAAGAAAGAGTCTCTGCAGTCATTGCGAGGAGCAAGGCGACGAAGCAATCTCAAAAAGGATAGATTGCTTCGCTTCGCTCGCAATGACAGTAAAAAACCCTGGAGCAAGTTAAAGGAAATTCGATTATTAAACAAATAACTTAGATCGGGGATAACTTGTTCCGAAAATGAATCCTAATATTTTAGTCTGTGCACATTGCGGGTTTGAAAATCCTGAGAATGCGAAGTTCTGCGTTGAATGCGGAGCTAAGGTGGAGATTAGATGCCAGAACTGTGGTAAAGAGAACCCTCCTACCCATAAGTTTTGCTTCGAATGCGGGGGAAAGCTCGGTAAAAGTGCGGATGTCAAAGAAGATAAGCAACTTAATTTAAGTGAACCTCAGAGTTACATCCCAAAACATCTTGCCGATAAAATTCTCGTCAACAAAGCGAGCCTTGAAGGAGAGCGAAAGCTGGTATCGGTGCTATTTGCCGATGCGTCGAGCTTCACCGCGTTATCAGAGACATTAGATCCTGAGGAGGTTCGCTCATTAATGAATAGAGCCCTCAGGCTTATCATAGATCAGGTACACCACTATGAGGGAACAATCAACAAATTTACGGGCGATGGAGTAATGGCACTCTTCGGTGCCCCTATTGCCCAGGAGGATCATGCCTACAGGTCGGTAACTTCGGCTTTGGGCGTTCAGAAGGCCATCAGATTATACGGTGAAGAGCTCAAGTTAGAGCAGGGTATAGACTTCAAGATGCGAATTGGCATTAATACTGGGCTTGTGGTTGTAGGAAGTATCGGTAATGACCTAAGCATGGAATATACAGCAATGGGAGATACTGTTAATCTGGCTTCACGTTTAGAAGGCCTCGCTGAACCGGGATCTATCCTGATTAGTGAGAGTACCTACAAACTCGTGAAGGATTACTTTGAGTGTATCCCACTCGAAGAAGCTCGCATTAAGGGAAAAAGTCAACCTGTAAAGGCCTATTCAGTAATTGGGAAAACGGATCGAAAAGTAAGATTTGATTTATCCCTAGAGCGAGGGTTAACAAGATTTGTGGGAAGGGAAAAGGAACTGGGGCTCATAAAGCATTCCCTTGAAAAGGTAAAGAAAGGACACGGACAGATTATATGTATTATCGGCGAAGCGGGGTTGGGAAAATCAAGATTGGTTCACGAGTTTAAGACAGTGTTTCGCGATGAAGAAGTAAGCTACCTGGAAGGAAATTGCATCTCTTACGGCAAATCATTTTCCTATCTTCCAATCATTGAGATTTTAAAAAATTGTTTTGAGATAGATGACAGAGACGATGACGACCTGATTAAAGCTAAAGTGGAAATCGCTACAAACAGGATCGATGGTAAGTTAAGGGATACGATCCCACTTATTCTTGATCTCCTTTCAGTGAAGACTGATTCCGATATATTGAAAAATTTAGATGCGGGACAAAAAAGACAAGCGATATTTGACGCCCTTAAGGCCATAATCCTGAGGATAAGTCAAACTCAACCCGTGGTTATAGCAATTGAAGACCTCCATTGGATTGATAAAACCTCAGAGGAGTTTCTAAATAGTATTGCAAGGAGCATGGGTAATGAACGAATTATGCTTCTCCTTACCTGTCGCCCGGGATTTGTTCATAGCTTTATCGACAAACCGTACTACACCCAGATTGGGCTAGCGTCTCTTTCATCAGGCGATTGCAGGTATCTAGTAGAATCTATTCTTAAGAGTGAAGAAATATCCGAAGAATTAATGGGATTAATACTTAAAAAAACCGCAGGTAATGCCTTATTTGTCGAAGAGGTAACAAGGTCGCTCATCGACAGCGGAACAATTGTCAAGAG
This sequence comes from Thermodesulfobacteriota bacterium, assembly GCA_049682815.1. Taxonomy (GTDB): domain Bacteria; phylum Desulfobacterota_D; class UBA1144; order Nemesobacterales; family CSP1-2; genus DASWID01. The sequence goes on from JBAUII010000072.1 coordinate 14,703, forward strand.
CAATGGACGATACACGGTAGAGAAAGACGTATCTGAGATTGAAGTTCCGAGCAGTGTACAAGATATAATAATGGCCAGGATAGACCGACTTGAGGAAAGTCGGAAATCGAAACTCCAGTTATGCTCGGTTATAGGAAGGGAGTTCAGTTTTGAGCTACTTCGAAAGATATCTGCAATTGGCGAAAATGAGCTTAGGGAAAGCCTGATGACACTCACAAACTTCGATCTAATTTACGAAAGGGGGGTTTTCCCGGACGTTGACTACCTGTTCAAACACGCTCTTACCCTCGAAGTTGCATACAATACACTTTTGCTTCAGAAGAGAAAGGAGCTCCATGAAAGGGTGGGGAGCGCAATCGAAGAGATGTATCCCTCCCGTCTTGAAGACTTCTATGGTGTCCTTGCCCATCATTTTAGTAAGACCGATAACAGGGAAAAGGCGGTTTATTATTTAACGCTGGTTGGCAAAAGGGCAAAGGAAGTTCTTTCAACCGATGAAGCCCTTACCAACCTTAACGAAGCACTACGACTTCTAGGGCAAATGGAAAAGACGGATACCGGCGAGGGTAAAAGGATAGATATTCTATTTGAGATAGAAAACATATACGACAACATAGCAAAAAGAGATGATCAGAAAAAAATTCTCGAAGATATAGTAACTATATCTAAAGAAACAAGTGACAAGGGAAGGCTTTCAGACGGTTACATCAAGTTGGCCGAATACTTAAGTGTAATGGGAGAATACCAGAAAGCAAAGGAAATCTGTCAATCAGCGCTTACCCTTAAAAGGGAGATAGGAGATAAAATAGGCGAGGGAAAAGCATTGAGAGGTATGGGCTTTGTAAATTGGCGTTCGGCCGATTACGCAGACGCTCTGAAGTACCACAAAGAGGCCTTACGGGTGCATCGAGAAGTGGGCAGCAGCGAAGCAGAAGGATTTGAACTTATCAGTTTAGGGGAAGTCTATAGAAAGCTTGGTCAGTATGAAGATGCCCTGTCCCATCTGCACGAGGCCTTTAACTTACATAGAGAAGCAGGAATCGTAACAGGTCAGAATGTTTCCGCATTTAACATCGGAAACGTCTACGGAGAAATGGGCGATTACGAAAAATGCGCGGAGTACTACAAAGAATGCTGGAGAATCGTTAAAGAAAGCGGGTTCAGGAGTTTTCATGCATACTCGCATCTTATTGTTCCAATCAGTTTAGCAAATGTATACTCGCGTTTGGGTAATTACGAAGATTCACTCCAATACTACGCCGAAGCACTGGATATAAGCAGAGGCCTTGGGGATAAGACCGAAGAGGCCAACATACTGAGTTACATTGCGACCACATACAATATCTTGGGAAAATATGATAGGTCTATAAAAAGTTACAAGGAGGCCTTAAAGATATATAGAGAATTAGGAGACAATGAAGCAGAAGGAGCAGTACTCAATCACATAGGCAATACTTACCGTCAATACCTTCACGATTATCGAGAGGCTCTGTCTTATTATGAAGAGGGTTTGGAGGTTGCAAAAAAGAATGGCGACGAAGATGGGGCCAGAAGTATTCTTAATAACCTGGGGGTAGTGAATTGGAACCTTGGTCGCCACGAAGAAGCTCTCGTTTACTACCATGAGGCCTTAGATATTTGTAGGAGGATTGGGAATCCGATAGGAGAAGGTGTTACACTCAGTGGAATGGCGATTGTTTATCTGAGCCTTCGTCAGTATGATGACGCCTTAAGATGTAACGAGGAAGCCTTAAATATTCTAAAGCCAACAGGAGACCAAAAGGTTGAGGGTTATATCCTAAATTCTATCGGGAACGTGTATAATGAGATGGGTGATTACCAGAAGGCTTGGAGATACTATCAAGAGTCTCTAAGGATAAGACGGGAGCTCCAGGATAAAAAGGGAGAGGGCTGGGCACATCATAATCTCGGCAGGGTCTATATGAACCTGTCTAATTATGAGGAGGCGTCGAAACACTACGAGCAAGCCCTATTCCTCGCTGAGGAACTGGGAGAAGAAGAATTAACCGCCTGCAGTAAGGACGCTTTGAGCGAGATCAAGGGAATGGAGAAGAGTATTTAGCTTTAGTTTCAAAAAAGTTTGAAAATATTATAGGGAGGTTAATAGAGATGCCAAGATATCTAATCACCCGCACGGTGCCCCCATTGACCGAGGAACAATTAGCAGCCACTGGCAAACTTTCTAAAGCTGTTACCGAAGAGTTGGGAATAAAGTGGATAAAGAGCTACTATTCAGCGACAGACGGAAAACTCTACTGTGAGTATGAAGCACCAAACGTTGATGTGATCTATGAACACGGAAGACGGGCACAGCTCCCGGTGGATTCTGTATCGATGATTTCAGGCGAATTTGATCCCAGCATGTTTAAGTAGTTATAGTATAGTTATAGTCAATTTAGGGAGGTTAATAGAGATGCCAAGATTTTTAGTTACAAGGACGGTGCCTACATCATTAAAGGAAGACGAAGTCACCGCCGCGCAAAGACTCAATAAAAGCACTTCGGAAGAGATCGGAATAAGATGGATAAAGAGCTATTATTCAGCAAAAGACGGAAAGTCTTATTGTGAGTATGAAGCGCCGAGCATCGAAGCAATATACGAACATGCAAGACGCGCTCAATTTCCGATAGATTCCGTCTCTCTCATCTCAGAGGAGTTTGATCCCAGTATGTTTAAGTAGTTATACTAGAATCAAAATTAATTTAAGTAAATATTACTTATGCCAAAATTCCTGACAGTGCGGACAGTCCCTCCATTAACCGACGAGCAGATCTACTCTTCGTCAAAACGATCCATGACTGTTGGAGAGGAGATAGGGATAAAATGGATAAAGAGCTATTATTCAGCAAAGGATGGAAAGCTCTATTGCGAATGGGAAGCACCGAGTGTTGAAGCGATATATGAGCACTCGAAGCTTATGAATAGTCCAATAGATTCCGTCTCAATCATTTCGGACGAATTTGACCCCAGTATGTTTAAGTAGCAATCTAAAACACACATCTTCATGGAATGAATCTCCCTGCAGCAGGCTGCAGGGCATCATAATAGAAACTGAAAGTCCCATATGTCATTGCGAGAGACTTAAAAAGTCTCGAAGCAATCTCGTTCGGTATTGGCAGAGCGTTTGATTATCGATTCCATTATGGGATTAACCTAGCAGATTGCTTCGCTAACGCTCGCAATGAAAGCCAAGGAAACCACTGTGGGAAGTTACAGGGAATTCGCTAGTTATATACCGATATCTATAAAATCGTAAACTCCGTTTTTACCCCTGTAAACTTCGTTGATGCAGCAAATCAACTGATGCGCTTGGCACAAAATAATCCAAAATCCTACAGATAGCCCACAAAACAAATACTTTTGGGAACCTGATGCGATATTTGGCATATCACTTGCATCATACAATTACGTTGAATAGGATAAACCTGACAGAAACTAAAGTTAAGGAGGAAAATATGACTAATAGCAAAGTTACCAATTCCAAGGGAAACGTAGTCCCGGAAAAAACGATCGAAGAATTCAAATCGAAGTTGCGCGGTGAATTGATACGCAAAGGTGATGAACAATACGACGAGGCCCGTAAGGTTTACAATGCAATGATTGATAAGAAACCGGGAATTATTGCGCACTGTGTTGACGCAGCAGACGTGATTAATGCCGTGAATTTCGCACGTGATAACGATATGCTTGTCTCGATTAGAGGTGGTGGCCACAACGTCGGAGGGTTGGGCATATGCGATGATGGTCTTGCGATTGATCTTTCACCTATGAAGTACACACGAGTCGACACTATCACTCGAACCGTCCGAGTCGGGGCAGGCTGCACATGGGGCGATGTTGATCATGCAACTCATCCTTTTGGACTAGCTATACCGGCCGGAATTATATCAACTACTGGTGTCGCCGGACTGACCCTTGGTGGTGGAGTTGGCCACCTCACAAGAAAATGTGGATTGACTATAGATAATCTTTTAGCCGCTGACATGGTGCTTGCCAACGGTAGTTTCGTTACCGTCAGTGACGAAGAAAACCAAGATCTCTATTGGGCAATTCGAGGTGGAGGTGGAAATTTCGGAGTGATTACCTCATTTCTGTTCAAATCTCATCCCGTTAGCACCGTCCATGCCGGACCGATGTTATGGGAACTGGATCAGACGACAGAGGTTATGCAGCGGTACCGTGAATTCATCGTAGATGCGCCAGTGGATATCAACGGCTTCTTTGCATTTATAGTTGTCCCGCCAGGGCCCCCGTTTCCAGAGCATCTGCACGGTAGGAATATGTGCGGAATTGTTTGGTGTTACACAGGCCCAAAGGAAAAGGTTGAAGAGGCTTTCAAGCCCATTCGTAGAATCTCGAAGCCGGCGTTCGAGCATGTGGGACCGATGCCATTGCCATCATTAAATAGTGCGTTTGATGCGCTTTATCCAAAGGGACTGCAGCAATACTGGAAAGCCGATTTTATGAACGAGCTTAGCGACGAAGCCATAGCCCAACACGTAAAGTACGGGTCGAAATTACCTACTATGCTTTCTACAATGCACATATACCCGATAAACGGTGCTGCGCATCGCGTCGGACGGAACGATACACCTTGGATCTACCGCGATGCCACATGGGCTCAGGTTATTGTAGGTGTCGATCCAGATCCCGCAAACAATGAAAAGATTATATCTTGGACTAGGGAGTACTGGGATGCCTTACACGCGCATTCTGCCGGTGGCGCCTACATAAACTTCATGATGGAAGAGGGGGAAGAAAGGATAAGAGCTACTTATGGTGACAACTATGACCGTTTAGTCCAGATCAAAAACAAATACGATCCGACCAACTTGTTCCGCGTGAATCAGAACATCAAACCAACAGTTTGATAACATTAAACCTCTTGAGGTAAAGCATACATCTCCAAAAGCGATAGGCGAGGTTTTCCAACCTCGCCTCTTCCGCATCACTTAGTAGGAATCCGCGAGTCGTATATAGCCATATTAATTTATTACTCACGCCTCCCTTTCACGTCATGGGTAGGCCACGATTTTTTAATCTTTGTTCTATACCACCTCAAAAATCTAACTTAACAATCTTAATCTAAAAATCGAGATAGTCTTCTATCATTTCTCGTTATAATTAGTAAAATAAAGATTTAATACCAGCTTATGAAAAGGTGATTGCAGATGGTTTTCTGTATGGAGAATTTCTTTACAACTCTGACCCAAAATCTGACGACTTTCTAAGAAGGGGAATATTTGTCTGCTACCGGCCTGTAGACACAGACAAGTCAGTACCTGATTACCCGGAGCAACCATCTGCGGAAAAATGGATGAATCTACGATACCAGGCTCATGCTAAAAAAGACGAGTTATTCCGAAAAGCTTCTGATTACTATTTATCGACCTCAGGTAAATTGTATTGGTCAGACACACACCAGCGAGGGCTGTATATTTATGATTATCACAAGCAACTTGATAAAATGCTCGGTTCTCCTGAGGCAACCGACATCCCTGCGGAGGTTTATGTCCCGAGGGACAGGCTAATTGATTTTATAAACGAGATGCGAGAGGACTTCCGAAAAAACAATGTGGATCTGATATTTGGAAATATCGGAGTGATTGAAGAAGACGATGAGAGCTTCCTGTCTTACGCAAAAAAACCTTATGCAACAATTAGCTTTCATATACACACGGTACATAGCCCGGATGGTCTAAAGCGCTCTAGCGAAGCGCACCGCAGAGTCATTGACATGGCAATAGACCGCGGAGGAAGCTACTACCTCACCAACCATAGATTCGCCACACCGAACCAATTAAAAACCTGTTACCCCGAGTTCACCAAATTTCTCGGGTTAAAGAAAAAGTATGACCCCGAAGAGTTATTCCAGAGCGATTGGTACAGACATTACAAGAATATGACTGCAGAGTTATGATAAATATTAACAAACCGATACGATCGTTTGCGATCGATAGAGACCAACTCACATGCGGAAACCAATAAGTGCCAATAACCCATCATAAACATATGTTCACGACTTTAGACATGCGGGGAAAACCATCAACAGTAATGCAAAACACGAAATTGACATCATGATGTGTTTATTTTATCATCATGACATGCGAACGACATTAACACTAGACAACGATGTGGCAGCAAAATTAAAGGATGAGATGAAGCGCAGTGGCAAATCCTTCAAAGAGACTGTCAACACCGTGCTTAGAAATGGACTAAATATCCCCAGGAAACGAAAAGTCGAACCTTTCATCGTAAGTCCAAAAGAATTAAGGCCGCGGATCACTGTCGACTACGATAATATCGGCGAGCTCCTTGAGCAGATTGAAGGACCACTACACCGATGATACTGATTGATGCAAATATCTTGCTCTATGCTTATGATAGCTCAAGCCAACATCATCTAAAGGCCCGTCGATGGTTGGAAAATATTCTGTCAGAACCTCAACCTGTCAGGTTAGCGTGGATCACTATATTGGCCTTTTTGAGAATATCAACAAATCGTAAGATTTTTGAGAATCCCTTTTCCATATTCGAGGCAACATCAATAGTGAAGAAGTGGCTTGAGCATCCTATACTTGATTTGTTGCACCCAACAGAACGTCACTGGTCGATTCTCTCCAAACTGCTCAAAGATGGTCAGGCATATGGTCCATTAGTAATGGATGCGCATCTAGCCGCTTTGGCTATAGAACACGGAGCAAAGTTGTACACAACTGATAAAGATTTCTCTCGTTTTGATGAGCTTCAAGTGATTAATCCATTATTAGAATAAAAGCGGGTTAAAAAAATTAAATAGGTTGTTAGCTTGTTATGTTAATAATCGCCCTTAATGGAAAGGAAATCTATTTACTCAACACTCTCTAAGTACTAATTTAAAGTTTGACACCAATCAGCAACAGCAAAATAAAATAACAAAGCTCTGATGGCGGTTTATATATTTCAAACCTGTGATATAGTATCTCTTATACTTAAGAACATTCGGAGTCCGGAAATTTCTAGGGGAGAGGGAAGCGGATGATATGTCCTTCCTGTAACTTTCAAAATCGAGAAAAAGCAAAGTTTTGCACGGTGTGCGGGGTCAAATTAGAATTAATATGCCCAAAATGTGAGAACAAATTACGCCTAGAAGCCAAATTCTGTGATGAATGCGGTCACAAAGTCAGTGAAATTGTTAAAGAAGTGGGTTCCAGCCACCCGAAGATAGAAAGATCCCTAAGCTACATGCCTCGGAATCTTGCTGAGAAAATTCTGGCTACCAGGAGCAGCATCGAAGGAGAAAGGAAGCTTGTTACAGTTCTCTTTGCCGATGTAAAGGGCTCAACGTCAATCGGTGAAAATCTCGACCCTGAGGAGCTACACTCAATAATAGAAAAATCTTATGAAATCTCGTTGAAAGAAATCCATCGATTCGAAGGAACTGTTAATCAGTTTCTCGGTGATGGATTCATGGCCCTTTTCGGCGCCCCGATTGCCCATGAGGACCATGCCATACGAGCAATCCACTCTGCCCTTGCTATACAAAATGCTATGACTGTTTATACCGGTGAGTTAAAGAAGGACCGGGACATAGAATTTAAGATGAGAGTTGGAATTAACACCGGAACTGTGGTGGTTGGAAATATCGGAGATGACCTTAAGATGGACTACACCGCATTGGGCGACACAGTAAACCTTGCCTCTAGAATGGAACAACTCGCCCCGCCTGGAAGGATAACAATTGCTGAAGACACCTATAAATTGGTAAGAGACCATTTCAATTTTAGGTCACTAGGTCCATTAGACATAAAAGGCAAAAAGAAACCAGTATCAGTATATGAGGTTATTGAGCCAAGAAAAGAGGAGAAAACAAGACTTGAGATTTCAAAAGAGCTTGGATTTACAAAATTTATCGGCAGAGAAAGGGAAATAGAGGTACTAAGAGATTCTTTTGCCAAGTCAATGGGAGGTTCAGGACAGGTTGTAACCATTGTTGGTGATGCAGGAATCGGGAAATCTCGACTGCTTTTTGAATTTAGAAAACTCCTGGATGACGAGAACATGCTTTATTTAGAGGGTAGATGCATTTCCTACGGCAAATCAATCTCTTATTTACCGGTTATAGACATTATAAAAAAGAGGTTTCTAGTAGACAAACTAGACACTGAAAAAACGATCAGAAAAAAGATAGAAAAGGGGATAAGGAATATAGACCCAGGCTTAGAAGTGGGTGTTCCTTTCCTCTATGACATACTTTCAATTGAGACAGATGCCCCTCTCCTTAAGAACTTAGATTTAAGAGATAAAAGGAAAAGGACAATTGAGGCCTTAAAGAATATAAATTTAGCCGATAGCAACCTGAGACCGCTTGTTGTAGCGGTTGAGAATCTTCACTGGATAGACGGTGCATCTGAGGAGTTTCTAACCTTCCTTATAGATAACATACCAAGCTCTAAGATAATGCTAATTCTTACAAGTCGCCCAGGTTACAGGGCTAAATGGAGTGAGAAGTCCTATCACATTCAGATTGCGCCAAGCCGTCTGTTAGACAGGGAAGTGGAGGAGATGATAAAATCAATCTTAGATAGTGAAAAAGCAACTGGGGAGCTAATCAAATTAGTTACAGGCAAAGCCGATGGGATTCCTTTTTACGTAGAAGAAATTATTAAATCTTTTAGAGAAGCAGGAATAGTAGTTAGACGAGACGAGGGGTATAGTGTCAATAAACAAATATCAGATGTTGACGTACCTGACACTATACAGGACATCATAATGGCAAGGATCGATAGGTTGAAGGAGAATCATAAAAGAACAATTCAGTATGCATCCGTCATCGGAAGGATGTTCAGCTATAAATTACTAAAGGAGACGATGGAGATTGGGGATGAGCTTCTTAATTATCTAAATGATTTAAAGGGCCTTGAACTGGTTTATGAGAGAGGAATCTTCCCCGAATTAGAATATCGATTTAAACATAGCCTTACCCAAGATGTAGCCTATAACAGCCTCCTGATTAAGAAAAGAAAAGAACTACACGGGAAGATAGGGGAGATTATAGAAGACCTATATGGGGATAAGCTGGAAGAGAATTATGAACTATTGGGATATCACTATGGAAGAAGCACAAGGGACGAAAAGGCAGTTGATTATTTGACCTTAGCTGGGGATAAATCTGCAAAGATTTATTCTTCCGAGGATGCGATAGGGTACTATGAAGAAGCTCTGACGAAACTAGATAACATGCCGGATAGCAGGATAAATAAAGAAAAGAGGGTGGATATATTCATAAAGCAGGCAAGAGTCATGCGTCTTCTGGGGCGATTTAAGGAACACATAAAAACCTTAGAAGAGAACCTACCAATAGTAGAAGAGCTTGGAGACCAAGACAGATTAGCAGAATACTACTTTAAAATGGGTTTTTATTACTCAGTGATGGGAAGTACTGAAGATGCAATTAAGTATTGTACGAAATCAATTGAGCTGGCTGAGTTAACAAAAAATGAAAGAATCATAGGATTAGCATCCGTTCCGCAAGGATATAACTATTGGTACAAGGGTGAATCTAAGAAGGCGATTCCCATCGTTAAAAAAGGTGTAAGAATTCTAGAGAAGCTAGGGGATCATTATTGGCTTGGTATGTCTTTCCAAGCCATAGGGGCATGTTATTGGCATACTGGTGACTGGGATAAAAGCATAAACTACATGCAAAAGCTTCTGAAAAAAAGTGAAGAAGTCTCTGATGTTAACTTATTGTCTCTAGCATATTGGTCTATAGGCAGAACCCATTTGGATAAAGGGGAATGGGATGTAGGAATTGATTATTGTAAAAAATGTTTGGATACATCGCCGACTCCCTTATTTGCAGTATTCGGGTTGGGTTTCCTTGGGTACGGGTATTGTAAAAAAGGTGAATGGGAGAGAGGGATCAAGGATTTGGAGAAAGCTATCCAACAATCTAGAGATTTTGGTTTGGGACACCAACAAGCTCAGTTTAGTGCCTTTCTAGCAGAGGCTTATTTGTCCATTGATGAAAGGGATAAGGCTCTGGAAAGAATAAAAAGTACTTTAGAGATTAGTAAAGAAAGTGGCTTTAGACATTTGGAGGGTATGGCTTATAGAGTCTTAGGGGAAATATACGGTGGAACTGATTTTAATAAGGCTAAAAATTATATTGAAGATAGCATTAGAATCCTTAAAGAAATAGGAGCAAAAAACGAGCTTGCTAAGAGTTACCTTAGCTTAGGAAGGTTATACAAAGAAAAAGGGGAAAAAGATAAGGCAAAGAAATATGCTACCCAGGCTCTCCACATCTTCGAAAAGCTAGGAACGTTACACGAGCCAGAAAAGGCAAGAGAAGCCTTGGCTGAGTTGACCAATCTACGCAGGATGCAAGATGCACGATACAAGATGCAAGATAAAATATGAATCGTGCATCATTTTATCAGTGGCTGAATATCACATACAAATAATGAAGAAGAGGCTTCATCATGGGCTATGAGAAAATAGAAAACAAAGTGGCACTAATCACCGGTGGGTCGGAAGGCATTGGTTTTGCTATTGCAAAAGCCTTTGTCGATGCAGGTGCAAAGGTAGCAATCACAGGACTAAGTAACCTTCAAACGGATAAAGACAAGCTCGGTGATGACGTTCTGGCAATAAATGCCGACATCACCAAAGTAGAGCTTTGTAAGACTACTTTCGATGAAGTCCTAAGTGAGTTTGGAAAATTGGATATCCTTGTAAACAATGCAGGAACCAATATCTACAAACCTGTATCTCAAACAACAATTGAAGATTTCGACCTCATTTTCAACACAAACGTGAGAGGGCTCTTTGTCCTAACACAAACTGCGATTCCAGAACTTAAGAAGACCCATGGGAATATAATCAACATCGGCTCAGTCTTTGGCTTTAGGGGCATGCCAATCTACAGCGTCTATTCTGCTTCCAAAGCCGCAGTAATTATGCTAACACAGTTGTGGGCTAAAGAACTTGCCGCTGATGTGAGAGTGAATACAATAAGTCCCGGCGGAATAGACACCGCAATCTTTAAAAAGATGTATGGCGAAGAAAAACATCAAGAGGTACTTGAATATGTGAGTGGTCGTCATCTTATGAAAAGAATGGGACAACCAGAAGAAATTGCACGGATGGCACTTTACCTCGCCACTGAAAACTGGGTAACAGGAAGTAACTTCGTGGTTGACGGCGGGCTATTTCACCTGATATGAAATCCCTCACCAAACTAAGCAACCTTTTAGTGGATTCTCAGAGAACACAAATGAATCATCAGTTTCAATCATCTAGCTAATCTACAAGTTGATATGGAATTCGAAATCATCAAAGTCGGTAAAGGGCATATGTGTGAGTAGAATAAATATGATAGAATATGTCTAAACCAAATCTTACGGGTTGTGGGAATGTCGTGCACGAGTTGTGGGTTTGAAAATCCAGAAGGAATGAAGTTTTGTGTCAAGTGCGCCACCCCACTTAGTCCAACCTGTCCGCAGTGCGGTTTCCAGAACCCTTTCGGATCTGCTTTCTGCGGCCAGTGTGCTACCTCCCTAACAGAGAATATTACAGTCACCAAGTCCCCCCAATTAGATGAACAGCCAGGCAAGCAAGAAGACAAAGGCGCCCAGGTCATACACATGGCGCCTAAGCGTAAAGAGGCCGAGGCCGAACGCCGCCAGCTTACTGTGATGTTTTGCGACATAATAGGCTCTTCAACTCTTTCGGAGCAGCTTGATCCGGAAGATTTACGCGATGTGATGAAGTACTATCAAGGGGTCTGCGCGGAAGTAATAAGGCGCCATGATGGATATATTGCAAAGTATCTCGGTGATGGCGTGCTGGTTTATTTCGGTTATCCCATGGCCCATGAGGATGATGCTCAAAGGGCAGTGAACGCAGGATTAGAAATTGCAGGGGTAATGAGCTTCGATGATAGTATCCTACCCGCTTCCAGTACTATGCATGGATTGCCCTCACAGAATAACCAAATACAACATAGACTTCAGGTGCGCGTAGGGATTCATACAGGACTTGTTGTAGTGGGTGAGATGGGGGCAGGAGACGTACGCGAGAGAATGGCTGTAGTAGGTGAAACTCCAAACATTGCCGCCAGGCTGCAGGAACTGGCAGGGCCCAATACAGTCGTGGTTAGCTCCACAACCCATCGGCTTATTCGGGGATTCTTTAGTTTCCGCGAATTAGGTGTTCATACACTCAAAGGATTCTCCCAGCCGATGGAGGTGTATCGGGTGCTCTTTGAGAGCGGTGTCCAGAGCCGCTTCGAGGTAGCTGTCACTAAAGGTCTGACCCCACTAGTGGGGAGGGAATGGGAGGTAAAGCTCCTCTCGGAGCGCTGGGAGAGGGTCAAGGAAGGTGAGGGGCAAGCGGTGTTTCTAATCGGTGAGGCAGGCATTGGCAAATCACGCTTAGTGCAGGCATTAAAAGAACACCTGGCGGGAGAATCACATACTCGAATAGAGAGTCTCTGCTCACCCTATTATCAGGACAGCTCTTTATACCCCGTCATCGATAATTTGCAGAGGCTGCTTGAGTTTAGGAGGGAAGATTCGCCACAGAAGAAGCTCAACAAGCTTGAGAGCGTTCTGGAGCAGTTTGGCTTCTCCCTCGAGGATACTTTACCACTTATAGCTTCTCTGCTTTCCCTGCCGCTTTCTGAGAGCTACCGATCTCTCACCCTTACACCTCAGATGCAGAAGCAGAAGACCCTGGAAGCCTTGCTGGTTTGGCTGCTTAGAGAGTCGGAGACGCAGCCGGTGCTGCGTATAGTCGAAGACCTGCAGTGGGTAGATTCTTCGACCTTGGAATATCTCAGTTTGTTAATTGAGCACATTGCTGCTGCTCGCATACTGGCCCTTTTCACCTTTCGTCCAGACTTTAGCCCAACCTGGAGTACGCGGTCACACTTAACACAGATCACACTAAACCGCTTAACCCGGAAAGAGGTCGAGGTCATGGTCGAAACGGAGGCAGGAGGCAAGGCTCTTCCTGCTGAGCTAGTCCGGGAGGTAGTGGCCAAGACCGATGGAGTACCTCTATTCGTGGAAGAGTTGACCAAGATGGTGCTTGAGTCTGGGCTGCTTCGGGAGCAAGAGGCTACTTATGAGCTTACGAGCCCGCTACCTCCGCTTGCGATTCCCACAACATTGCAAGACTCCCTCATGGCGCGGCTGGATCGTCTAGGTGCGGCTAAAGAGGTGGCGCAAATGGGAGCCACTCTGGGAAGAGAGTTCAGCTATGAGTTAATTAATCTTGTCTCTCCTACAGAAGAGGAGACACTGGTCAGAGAGCTTAATAGGCTGGTGGAAGCCGAGCTTATCTACCAGAAGGGTCTTCCACCTCAGGCCAGATACTTCTTCAAGCATGCGCTGATTCAGGAAGCAGCTTATCAGTCATTGCTAAGGAGCAAAAGGCGGCAGTACCATCAAAAGATCGCACAGATATTGGAGGATCGGTTTCCAGAGATCAGAGATACGCAGCCTGAGCTTATTGCCTATCACTACACGGAGGCAGGCCTCAGTGGGCAGGCCATTGCCTATTGGCAAAGGGCGGGCCAGAGGGCTATTGAGCGCTCTGCAAATGTTGAATCTATCAGTCACTTCACTAAGGGACTGGAGTTGATTGAAGTTCTCCCGGATACTCCCGAACGAATTCACCAAGAACTGGCACTTCGAATCGCACTTAGTGTGCCTCTTACTGCTACCAAAGGATATGGAGCCCCGGAAGTAGAAAGGGTCCTCACCCGAGCCAAGGATTTATGTCACCAAGCCGGAGAGACTGTTGGGCACATTCCTGTTTTGCGGGGACTGGCACAATTCTATAGGGTTACAGGGGAATTACAGACGGCACGCGAGCTTGCGGATGAGCTTCTCACATTAGCCAAGAGTCTTCAAAACCCATCTTACCTCTTGGAGGGCCATCTTGCACTCGGCGAAATATTATTCTGGCTTGGTGATTTCTCGATGGCTCTAGATAATATTAAGCAAGGTCTTACGATATACAGTCCACAAGAACACGGGTCTCATGCCTTCCTCTATGTCCAGGACCCCGGAATGGCCTGCTGTGGATATGCGGCCTGGACGATGTCGTTAATGGGCTACGCAGACCAGGCCATAAGGAAAAGCAACGAAGCAATGTCCCTTGCTAAAGAACAGTCCCATCCTTACAGCATTGCTATTGCACATGTTTTTTCTTCCTGTCTACATCAGTTCAGACGTGAAAGCGACCTGACCAAAGTGCATGCAGATAAGCTAATCGAGATATCCACCGAGCAAGGGTTCCCCCAGTGGTTGGCGTTGGGGAATATAATGCGTGGATGGGCAGTAATCGATCAGGGATTGGAGGATGAGGGAATTGAGTATATCAAAGGCGGCATAACTGCTCGGCGAGCCAGGGGATCGGAAGTGGCCCTAACGTATTTCCTCGCCCTACTCGCTGATGCTTATAGTAAAATAGGAAAGGAGGAGCAGGCGATCACCGTTCTTGCAGAAGCCATAGATACAGCACATAGGAATGGGGAACGATTTTATGAGGCGGAACTTTATCGGCTCAAAGGAGAACAATTGCTCGGTTTGTCTTCAGATAATCAAGATGAGGCTGAATCAAGTTTTCGTAAGGCCATCGAGATCGCCAGTCACCAGGGCGCAAAGTCCTTGGAGCTTCGAGCGACTACAAGCTTGAGTCGAGTTTTGAAAAATATGGGTAAGAAGGATGAAGCACAACAGCTTCTCGTTGAAACTTACGGATGGTTTAAAGAAGGGTTTGAAACGGTGGACTTGAAAGAGGCAATGGCGCTTCTGGAAGAACTTTCATAAGAGTAGTGCGTCGTGAGTGGCGGGGGTTGGGAGTGTGAAGATACGAAACTTCGACGGCATCATTGCTTGGCAATAGTGATGGCTGTAACGTGATCCCGCATAGATTTTGAAATTTCTATTTGATACACGTATACCATACGTACTTAGAACCATTTTAGGAGTTTGAAATGCAAAAAAAACTGACCATTACCATCGACGAAAAGGTGTATAAAGGGTTATATAAAGTGATTGGCCGTAGAAAAATCAGTCAGTTTATCGAATCTCTGGTTCGCTCTCATGTCATCACGCACGATTTAGAAAATGCTTATAGAGAAATGGCCCAAGACGAGAAACGAGAAGCAGAGGCATTGGAGTGGTCTGAAGACACGATCGGAGATATTAGCGGTGAACCGCGGTGAAGTCTGGTGGGTGAACTTTGGAACATCGGTGGGCGGTGAAATTCAAAAGAAAAGACCAGCAGTAATTATAAGCAACGATGCATCAAATAAATATTTGAACCGAGTACGGTGGTGCCACTTACGGGTAATGTCGACCGCCTTTATCCAAGCGAAGCATATGTAACAGTAAGTGGAAAACAGAATAAAGCAATGGCTGACCAACTCACAACTGTGAGCAAGTTGCGGTTGATTAACCTGGTATATAGGCTATCGATTCCCGATATGAAGAAAGTAGAGGGGGCTATAAAGGTACAACTCGGCTTTTAGACACGACTTTTTTTAATACCGGGGGACAGACACTTTTTGATTTGTATAACCTTGCGTGATTGAGATGCCAATTCTTAAAACCCATGTATACGAGACATTAGTTCGCCTAAAATACCCTAACTAGTGAATTTTGTTCGATATATTAAAAGACAGCATCGGTCGCGTCTAAGTTCGATACCAAACAAAGAAACGATTAACTAATAGAGATATGATATCTAATTAGTCTTAGGATGAACTTCAATCTTTTGGATCAAGTTTTATCTACGGTAATCAATCTATGACATCATCAAGAAAACTACAGTTATTATCCTTAACAAAAACTAATTAAAATTAAGCACATGGCAATTTCAAAACATGTCAATCTCTTAATCGTCGGCGCGGGGCCATTTGGATTGTCAATGGCTGC
>JBAUII010000073.1:0-8497 GCA_049682815.1 Thermodesulfobacteriota bacterium
TGACGTCTCTATGGATCCCCGATAACCGTCCTCGGGGATGACAATGGGAATGAAGAATTGTAGCTATGAGCACTGGGTCGCACATGGGATTCTACTTATTATATTACAGAATTGACTGTTTCGGAACCAGGAACAAGACAAAGTGGATTCGCGATAACAGTCCTCGGGAGACAGTAGAACAAAAACATGGATGGAATTGGTACGGAGTTAGTGAATGAAGAGGGTAGGGTGGATCATCTTCGAGATTGTTTTCCCGAGACTACGTTGCGTTTAACTCATATAAGTGTTATTGGTGTTAAAATAGAAATTTGTCTTTATAATATGAATCAGATTCTAAATCGGCAGACGCTTTGGCGGGAAAATCAAACACAATGAATTATCCGGAGAAAGGAATCATAACTAATGATTGCTGATGTAGTAAACCAGTATGAGGGTTGGTGGGCAACCAAACCGGTTAAGGTGAAAGAAGGGATACTCTTTAGCTTCTATTCTCCCGGGGCTAAAGAGGTTTTCCTCGCGGGGGATTTCAATGGATGGAAGAGTAGAGAAACCCCTTTAATAAAGGGGAGGGATGATGTTTGGAGGGTCATTCTAGAACTCAAGCCAAATAGAGCCTACGATTACAAATATATCGTTGACGGAAACTGGGTTAACGACCCAAACAACAGGGACTTGAATCCCGACATAGCGGGAGGTGCAAACTCGGTGATTTTTATCGGAGAGAAAGGTGATATCCTGGCTGAGAGAGCCCCAGAGAGGCATAAGTTCACCCTGGAAGGCCGAGGGATTAAACAAAGGACTTATCGCTCGACCAATTACAATAGGGACTTTGAATTTTACTACATCCCGCTGCAGACTCAGAGTGGAAGAGAAAGGTTGCCGGTTGTTATATGTCTAAATAACTATATTAAGTCTCAAGAACTCGATCTGTATGCTAGGCAAAATGGATTCCTGGCGGTTATACCCTCTGTCATACTGGGTGGTGAGTACATACGGCAGGGTAAATTGGATGTTTTTCCAGAGCTCCTCGAGGTTGTTAAAGATGCTTTCCCTGTAGACGAAGACCGTGTGTTCGTCACCGGTATGTCCAACGGGGGGCTTGAAGCCCTCCTAGTTTCCCTCTATTATCCGGACTTAATTGCCGCTTCTGCAGTCGTTTTTGGACCCTACCGACTCAGGTCCTACAGGGAAAGGATAGAGGGAATGACAAGGGATCAATTGGAAAGGTTTTTAGAAGGCTTGGACTATCCACAAAGGATGTTACTGAATTTGAGGGATTTTCCTGTATACATTTCCCACGGAAGCGCCGATGAGGCCATACCTCTTGATGAGGCGCTTACCCTTCAAGGGATATTAAACAAACTCGGCGCACGGACGGAGCTTACCACCTACCCAGAATACGGTCACACCTGGACTATGGTGGATGAGGACTTGCCCAGGGTGTTTAACTGGTTTCAGAAATTCAAAAAGAACAGATTCCCAAAGGACATTTGGTACACGGCTCCCAATGGGCTGTATAAAAGTAGCATATTCTGGATCGAGTTCTCACCCATTAGAATTGAAGAGCCGTTAAGAATAGAAGCGAATATCTCCTGGAAGAACAGAATCAATCTAGAGACTAGAAATATTGGTAGAATAAAATTAAATCTGGATTCAAATTTGCTAAAACTACCGGGAATGGTTGACATAGAAACGAGTGATGGAATTCGACGATTTGATGTTGAAGAAGCGTCTAAAGGAATTGAGTTAACATTTTGAGTTTGAATAAGAATAATATGATAGGCTTTAACTATGGCAAACCGATTTGTTGTTCATGAACATGACGCTAAACGTTTGCACTATGACTTTCGTTTAGAGATGGAAGGGGTTCTGCGCTCATGGGCAATTCCAAAAGGTCCTTCAATGGATCCTTCACAGAAGAGATTGGCTATATTGGTAGAAGATCACCCCTTAGAATACTTTGATTTCGAGGGAATAATTCCAGAAGGAATGTACGGAGCCGGGCCGGTCGCGGTTTGGGATACCGGTACATTCGATTTTATCGAGAAGGACGAGAACGCGATTAAATTCTTCCTTAAAGGGAAGAGGCTTATCGGCGGATATACGATAGTTCGTCTCAGAGGTAAAGGAAAGGAAAACCAATGGCTTCTCATTAAAGCCAAGGATCAATATGCTCAATCGGGCTGGAAACTAGAGACAAGCCTTACGAATAATAAAATATCAAAATTGAACGTTCGTAAACCTCCCTGCGAAACATACTGATTACTCCTTCGAAATCTGGGAATAACCAGTGGATAGAGGGGCCACCCTTTATGTAACTAGTGAATTCCCTGTAGCTAGCACAGGGTTTCCGCTGGCGTGTCATTGCGAGGGGTTTTATCCCGAAGCAATCTGCTACCTAAATGCAATCGTAGGGAACGCAGATCTGCGTTCCCTACCTTTTCGTAAATATGATTTATTGGTGATGCTCTGCCAAGGCCGAAGGAGATTGCTTCGAGACTTTCTAAGTCTCTCGCAATGACGTGTGAGGCTTTCGGTTTCTATTGTGATACCCGGCGGCTTGCTGCAAGGAGTTTGATTTTAACAAACCTCCGATTGCAGCTAAGGTTCTTTCAACTTCTGAAGGATTATTCAACAGGCCTGGGGCTAATCTAACGTATCTCTCCTTATAGGTGCGTGGTGTTGTCGTTGCGATAATATATCTATCCTCCAGCCGCATCACCACCTCATAAGGACTGAATCCTTCTACTTGAAAACAAACTAAGCCTGCCGATAATTCCTCCGACATCGGAGTGTGTAAAGTAATGCCTCTCATATTTCTCAATCCCTCTTTAAGCTGGGTGTTTAGCTGGTGGATACGCTTTTCAACCTGCTCCTTACCAGTTCTGCGGTGGAAATCGAAGGCCTCGTTTAGCGCCCATCGATGCTCGAACGAATGAAAGCCTCCGGGTGTCATGGCTTGACCTGCTGTTTCGCGTCCCGAAAATGTTGGTAATGCTGCAACAACGTCATTCCATGCATCCTCTCGCGCCCAAAGTATTCCAGTGCCTCTAGGCCCAAACATCCACTTATGCGTGCCGGCAACGAGAAAGTCACAGCCCAGCTCTTCTACATTAATATTTTCAACTCCTAATGCGTGGACGCCATCGACACAGAGAAGTATTCTATCGTTATCTGCTCTGGTCCTATTAATGTCTGATACTATCTCGCCGATCTCTCTTACCGGTATCTTTAGCCCCGTGCTGGAATGAACCCAGGTAAGGGCGATAACCCTTGTCCTGGGGCTGATTGAGTGGTATATATTGCCTACTAACTCGTCCGTAGATGTGTTAAAGCTTCCATTGTGGAGGCTTATTTTTCGAACTGCTGCGCCAGTTCTGAGCGATCTCAAATCCAGAGATTCGAGGGTAGAATAATACTCGTGCTCAGTCGTTAAGATCTCCTGGTCTCCTCTGACCTTGATTCCCGTATATAAAAGGCCGAGCCCCATTGTGGTGCTGTCCGTGAGCGCGACCTGAGCATGATCAGTGTCAAGATATGAAGCTGCAGCCAGCCTTACAGCCTCCTCGGATTTTCTCGAATTCTCACGGTAATATTGGACAGGATTCCGGTCCAGACCGTCCCTGTGCCTTTCAATCGCCTGCCTCACAGGCAACGGATGAGAAGCCAGAAGGAAACAGGACATATGCACATAATTCCAATCAAGGTCAAACTGCCTTCTAACCTGTTCCCATTGATCTTCGTAAATGAGCTCGTTAGGCTTTTCCCAAGTCGACTCAATATGTCTTTTTGCACAGGAAAGCTGTGCTAGCAAGACCGCCCCACTTGCTAAACCGACTGAATTGACAAACTTCCTACGGCTTATATTCATGTTATTCTCCTTCTTGATCAAATATCGTTATTGATATAAATAATTTCTTAAAATACGATGCGCTTTTCTTTTAACTTGAATTTTAAATGATATTTTCTAAAAATATTAAGAGATGGTCAAGCATTCTATTTACAGGCTTGGTTGATCGTTCGAAAAGCGGAGGTGAAAAATGAAGACAGCCGTTGTTTCAGTCACACTCTTAGTTTTCGCTATTAACGTTTTCATCGCTATTGGCCAGAACCAGACTGAGCCCGAAAAATTAAACTGGGTGTCGGGGGTAGTTGAGTCCATCAAATCGGGTAAGGAGAACAGTCTTATAGGTGTGATTATGCAAAGTGGTGAAAGATTCAACTTTTCTTCTACAAATGATAAGGTGCAAGGTATCCAAGTTGGCGAAAGCATTAGATCAAAGGTTGTGAATGGCTGGGCGCAATCTGTCCAGAGACTCGGAAAGCCTGTGGAAATTGCAAAGCCGCAGAAAGGTTCAGAGGGATTTCAGTGGGTGTCCGGTGAGATAACGGCGATTCAAACGGGCAAAGAAAACAGCCTTGTCAGTGTGAAGATGTCAAATGGCGAGAACTTTAATTTCTCTGCTACGAACCAGATGCTTCACGGAATTATGGTAGGAGATAGGGTCAGGGCGAAGGTTAATAAGGGCTGGGCGGAAACTATCGCAACTAATGGGGGTCATTTCTGAACCTTGTACTATAAACACAATTTATAAATTTGAGACAAATACAAGGCATGCGGAATACAGGCATTAGGTAGAGACGCAAAATCTTGCGTCTCTACAATCTTTAACAGGAGTTCAGAAATAACCCATACACGGATGATTCTTAAAGTTTTAGCAAACCTCTCAGAATATCCGTGGTCGTTATGATTCCCACGAGATCCCCCGTGGTGGAAACTACAGGCAGAGCATTGAATTTACATTCACATATTATTCGTGCTGCCTCTTTGATGTCTGCATCGTCGGATATAGTGACGGGACCGGCCCGCATGACATCGCCCACGGTTAAATCTGATTCTACGTAAGTCTGAAAGAGTGCCGTACGCAGGTCCCTGTCAGTAACAATGCCAATTAGCTTTCCATCCTCGATAACCGGCGCCTGTCGGACCCGATGTTCCAACAATAGGTGAAACGCATCATTGACGTTTTCGTCAGGAGACATTGTCAAGGGATCGGAAGTCATTAACTTT
Organism: Thermodesulfobacteriota bacterium; assembly: GCA_049682815.1. Lineage (GTDB taxonomy): Bacteria > Desulfobacterota_D > UBA1144 > Nemesobacterales > CSP1-2 > DASWID01. The sequence continues at coordinate 5,072 of JBAUII010000073.1, forward strand.
CTTACAATCATACATATCCACCTGGGAGCCCAAAGACGTTAAGAAATTATACCAAGAGTTTAACTTTAGGAAAGCGAACAAGGAAACAGGCATAACATGTCAGGTGCTGAAGACGGCAAGAGTTATTTTCATGTTCTTAACGCAATTTATCCGACTGCCAATTTAAGCCCTTTGATTTCTATTAGTTGGCACAGTTTCTAGACATTTCAATAAATGATGAGTATGGAGTACGCATTGATCGTCTAGATGAGATTGACATCGCTTTAAATTAGAGTATATTTATTGAAGGAGTTTACCGCAGTAGTTCTGTTCTAAATTAAGATTCATATCTAAATTTGTGTCTGAACCACTCGCGTGATCCAATTTTATACATAGGAGGTACCTCAACATGGCAGAACGTGAGATTGGCACTGTCAAGTGGTTCAATGCAACCAAGGGTTTTGGTTTTATTGAGCGCGAAAATGACAAAGACGTGTTTGTTCATCACACTGACATAGCTGGCGACGGCTATCGTTCACTTGATGAAGGACAACGTGTAGAATTCACGGTTACTGAAGGGCAAAAAGGCCCAAAGGCCGAAAACGTTGTTCCCGCTAAGTAAGTTCATATTTAGTAAAGCGAACAATAAAAAAGCCCAGCGAGTTTGCTGGGCTTTTTATTAATAAATATAATCAAAAAAATCAAAGGGGACGCATGCGCCCCCTTTGCCAGATTTTCAATCCATTAACTCACTCTTTACTGGTATTTATTTAACCCTTTCTATGATATTCTATTAAAAATCTGGAGAGGCGAAATATTTGACCTCACTTTCAAGGCTTTCAGAAAAATGGCTATTGCTTAACAATATTTATAAATAACCTCAGGAATTTGGTTAATGAGCACGGAAATTAAAGCCCCAAAAATGACAAAAAACTTCAGGGAAGTTGCAAACTTTATCTGGACAGTTGCAGACCTTCTGAGAGATAAATACAAGAGAAGCAAATACCAGGATGTAATATTGCCCTTCACAGTCTTAAGGAGATTGGACTGTGTTCTTGAGCCCACAAAAGAAGGAGTATTGAAGCAGTATGAAAAATATAAGCAGAAGCTTGATGACCCTTCAGGAATTTTAAGGAAAGCATCCGGCTACAGTTTCTTCAACACGTCGAAATATGATTTTTTGAAGCTGCTTGATGACCCGAGCAATATAAAGCAAAACTTAATTGATTACTTAAATGGGTTTTCCGAGAATGTTAGGGAAATAGTTGATAAATTTAATTTAAGAGAGGAAGTCAATCGATTAGACGAATTTGATCTCTTATACAAAGTAGTTCAGCGCTTTACAGACCCCAAAATAGATTTGCATCCTGATTCCTTGACTAATCATGAGATGGGCTATGTGTTTGAGGAATTGATTAGAAGGTTTAATGAGCAGTCAAATGAGAATCCAGGAGAGCACTTCACGCCAAGAGAAATCATAAGGCTGATGGTAAATGTTCTGATGTCAAAAGACAAGGAAGAGTTGTCAAAAGCAGCAAAGATTGTAACTGCTTATGACCCAGCCTGCGGTACAGGTGGCATGCTGACAATAGCAAAAGAGCATATCCTGACACATATAAACCCCGATGCAACGATTGAGCTTTTTGGGCAGGAAAGCAATCCAGAAACTTTCGCAGTCTGCAAGTCGGATATGCTCATAAAAGGGGAGAATGCCGACAACATAAAATACGGCTCAAGCTTCTCAAAAGACGGATTAAAAGCCAGCACCTTTGATTACATACTTTCAAATCCTCCTTACGGCAAGGATTGGAAGCAGGATGAAGAATCCATTAGAGATGAGCATGAAAGAGGAACTGCTGGGAGGTTTAGTGCCGGCTTGCCGAGGATAAGTGATGGGCAGCTTCTTTTCTTGCAGCACATGATATCCAAGATGCACACTAATGAGGAATTGACAAGGATATCAATAGTATTTAATGGCTCTCCCCTCTTTACAGGGGATGCAGGCTCCGGAGAATCAGAGATAAGAAGATGGATAATCGAGAATGATTGGCTCGAAGCTATTGTTGCCTTGGCAAACCAGCTATTTTACAACACAGGCATACATACTTACATATGGATTTTGACGAATAAGAAAGAAAAAAAGCGAAAAGGGAAAATAGCTTTGATTAATGCAACAGATATGTTTGTAAAGATGAGGAAAAGCTTAGGAGACAAGAGAAATGAGATTTCTGAAGAGCAGATCCTTGAGATAACTGACCTTTATTTGGACAATTTAGAGAATGGAAGCGTAAAAATTTTTGACAGTTCTGAATTTGGTTATCGGAAAGTCACCATTGAAAGGCCTTTGAAATTGAATTTCATTGCTTCGGATGAGAAGATAGCTAGGCTTGATGAGCAGAAGTCTTTTACGAATCTTGCAGTTAGCAAGAAGAAGGATAAGCAGAAGAAATTATTTGAGGAAGAACAGGGAAAGAAAGAGCAGGAAAGGATAAAAAGAGTTTTGTATGATATGGATGAGGTTTTATATCAAAGCTATGACGAATTTATAGAGGTATTAGACAATAGCTTTAAGCTTGTTGGCATCAAGCTAAAGGACAATATCAAAAAGGCTATTATCAGCGCTTTGGGTGAAAGGGATGAAAACGCTGAGATTATCAGAGAAAAGAAAGGGCAGCCAGAGCCCGATCCCGAGCTTAGGGATTATGAAAATGTTCCTTTGACAGAAGACATTTATCAGTATTTTGAGAGGGAAGTGAAGCCGCATGTTCCAGATGCATGGATTAATGAAAAAGTAAGGGATGAGAAAGACAATCAGATGGGGAAAGTTGGTTATGAGATTAATTTCAACAAGTACTTTTACAAATACCAGCCGCCGAGGCCCTTAGAACAAATCGATAAGGACATTAAAAAATTACAGAAAGAGATTTTGGCTTTGCTTGAGGAAGTGACAGAATGAATTTAAGGCCGTATCCGAAATATAAGGATTCAGGGATTGAATGGATTGGAGAGATACCGGATAAATGGGAAATTAAGAAAATATCTTGGTTATTTGACATAATAGGTAGCGGTACTACTCCAAAATCTATGGATGATATATATTACTACGGAGATATTGGATGGGTAAATTCTGCTGACTTAAATGATAGCGAAAAAGTCACTCCCTCAAATTATATAACTCAACAAGCTTTGACAGATTATTCCACATTAAAACTTTACCCCAAAGGTTCGTTTGTTATAGCCTTATATGGAGCAACAATTGGCAAAGTAGGTATTTTAAACGAGGAATCAACAGTTAATCAGGCTTGTCTTGTTCTAGGAAAATCAAAAAGGGTTTTGATTAATTTTTTAGGAGCTTGTCTAGAACAGAGTTAACGATATCTGAGAATACCCCTGATAATACGCCTCAAATCCCCATTTCTGTTATTAAACCTGAACTCCATCTCTTTT
>JBAUII010000074.1:0-12201 GCA_049682815.1 Thermodesulfobacteriota bacterium
CTCCCAACTCGATATCAGCCATGATCATTGCGCCGATCATACCAGAGAGGTCGGCGATCACTGCAAGAAACGGAAATGAGACCAATGCAGCAATAAATCTTGGTACTACCAGCTTCTTTATCGGGTCGGCACCCAATGATCTAATGGCATCAATTTGCTCTGTTACCTGCATAGACCCAATTTCAGCCGTGATCCCCGATCCGACCCTACCCGCTACCAAAAGAGACGCTAGTACGGGGCCCAATTCTCTCACGAATGCGAGAGTAACAATGGGTCCTATCACCCCTTTCGCGCCAAAGAATGCGAATCCCCAAGCGAGCTGAACAACCATAACCATACCTATTGCTATGGCAGAGACCACTACTATGGGGGTTGACTTAAATCCAATGTCATCCAACTGTTGTACCACAAGCCGGAAATCAAACGGAGGCCTAATACTCGTGTATAATGTTCTGTAAAAAAGGATTACAACATCTCCAACACGTTCAAGTATTGAAAGAAAGTAGCCGCCAAGATTTAATATAAATTCTTTCATTTACATCAGCTCATTATTTTAAATCGTGAAACGAATTCGTTGAATTCTCCAAACCAATTGTCAAATTTATCCCGTGCCGATGAATATGACATGTCGTAAATGCAGTCACCCTTTTTTACGACGACAGTACTGATTTTTATAGGGACACCCGATAAATTGCCTTCATATATTCTTTGAAGAGAAATCTCACCGTTTACCTCCCGCTCACTACTTTCTATCAACTTCTTATCATCTATCCCGATTAAAAGAGTGTTAGAAAGCGCCTTTAGATTGTATTTGATCTTATTCTTGTCGCATGTCGAATTCACAGTAAACGTAGAATTGTCCTGCGGATTCAAGAATGCCAAGTCACCGCCCCTTATCTTTATTCTTTCCCACGTGTCCGGTAGGCTGCCAATTATATAAGCGGTATCCTCTTTCTCAAAATACAATCCATGGAGACTACCGGAAGAGGAATAGGAATCAGCCCCGGCATAGTACTTTGCAAATTTTGCTATCGAGCAGGAATTAAGCAAAAAAATAAAAGTGATAAATATCACGAACTGCTTACTGATAAATTGACAAGTTGTTATCTTCCTGAACTCCCGATTGACTTATATCTAAGAAATTACATTGATTAACCGTAAAAGTATACCTGCAACTAAGGCACAGACTGGCAGTGTAAAAATCCACGCGATAACAATATCCCTTGCTATCCCCCATCTGACGGCTGAAAATCTCGTTGTCGATCCAACTCCCATAATCGCAGATGCAATCACATGTGTCGTACTTACGGGAACACCCAGCGACGCCGCACCCAGAATCACTACAGATGCGGAGGTCTCGGCAGCAAATCCCTGAACCGGTTTAATCTTGAGAAGATTTACACCAAGGGTTTTAATAACTTTCCATCCACCAAATGCGGTACCGAGTCCCATGACGATTGCAGAAGCACTAATTACCCAGATTGGAACCTCTACAGTATCGAGGTAGCCTGCGCTGACAAGGGTCATTGTGATCACTCCCATTGCCTTCTGAGCGTCATTCGTGCCATGACTGATAGCCATGAAACCAGCCGAGAGAATCTGAAGTTTTCCAAAACGCCTGTTAATTGATGATGGTGAAAAGCGATGAAATAGCCAGATGATAAGGAACATTAGTAGGAACCCAATTCCAAAACCAAAGATTGGGGAGGCAACGAGCGCAATTAGTATTTTGGTTACCCCGGCTATCTTAAGGGCTGCAATACCTTTAAATGAGATTGTAGCCCCAATTATTCCACCTATTAAAGCATGTGACGCGCTTATGGGAAGCCCCAGGCGAGTCATCATCACCGTCCAGCCGGAAGCAGTTATCATCGCCGAAAGAATTACCGTCTGAGTTATGGTTTTGGGATCTGTGATATCTCCACCAATTGTCTTAGCGACTTTTGTGCTTAAATAAGCGCCAAGGAAATTTAAGGTAGCACCGAAGAGAACTGCCTGGAGGGGAGAAAGAACCCTTGTTGATACCACTGTTGCTATTGAGTTTGCAGCGTCGTTCCAGCCATTGGTAAAATCGAATAAGAGCGCTATTACTATTACTACGACCGTCAATAAGAGGGTATCATGCATTCTCGAGGACTATTCCTTCCAAGATGTTTGCCACATCCTCACACTTGTCAATCGCATCTTCAAACGTCTCGTAGATATCCTTCCACTTAATTATCTCAGTGGGATCAAAATTAGAATTAAACAGGTCCGACAGGGCAATTCTAAAGATCATGTCACCCTCATTTTCAAGGCTATGGATCTCGATGCAGGTGTTAAGAATCGATTTAGAATTCTTTAGGTCACTGAGCCCTTCTACCCCCTTTGCCACTTCTATAATGGCCCTTTCCAGTGTATTGATTAAGGAGAGCGCATGGGCAGTTGATGTCGTTATTTTATATAATAAGACCCTTTCCGATGCGGAATAGATAAGGTCGAGAATATCATCCATCCTGGTTATTAAGGAATGTATAAATTCACGATCAATAGGGGTTATGAATGTTTGATGCAACTTGGAAATCGTCTCATGAGTTATACGGTCAGCTTCATGTTCAACTTCCTTTATCTTCTTCGTCTTGTCGGCCGCAGTCGATAGATCTTGCATCATTTCCTTAAAAAGCTTTATACCCGCAAGGATTTTCTCGGAAGCCTCGTTAAAGTAATCAAAAAACTTCTCTTCTCTTGGAAAAAATCTAACCATCAGGGTGGATTATGACTTCTTCTGATTTATTTTTAAAATATGTGACCTGTTTATAAGTAACTTTGAATAATACTTGAAACTCATTTAAAAACCAAGCATCATATTAACTTAAAAGCAGAGACAGCGGGAAGATTATACATTGAGCAAGGTTGAAGTTTACACAACTACTTACTGTCCATATTGTCGTGCGGCGGAGGCTCTGCTTGACAGAAAGAAGGTTGACTACAAAAAAATCGATGTTACGCATGACCCTGAATTGAAAAGGAGAGTAATGGAAGAGTTCAGTTGGAGGACGGTACCGATCATCATAATAGACGATAAGGTTATTGGCGGATACGATCAACTCGCTGCGCTTGAAAGGACAAGTAAACTGGATAAAATCCTCAATCATCTGAGCGAGAAATAATTTAAGGACACCCGGAAGGGTCACCTCTACCATGGTATTAAAATCCCAGACATACGATTAAATCTTTTGACTCATCATAAACTCTAATTTACCCTAAAGCCCATGAAAGTTAGAACCAGATTTGCGCCAAGCCCCACTGGCTCCCTGCATATTGGGGGCGCCAGAACAGCAATATTCAACTGGCTATTTGCAAGGCACTTCGGGGGTAAATATATTCTCAGGATAGAGGACACCGATCGCAGCCGCTCAACGGAAGAATCCATTAGGGAGATAATAGACGCTATGTCATGGCTCGGTCTGGACTGGGATGAGGGCCCTTACAGGCAGTCGGAAAGAATTGCTATCTATCAAAACCACGCTCAGAAACTGATAGAGAATGAAAAAGCATATAGATGCTACTGTACCGCTGAAGAAATTGAGGCAAGAAGAAAAGAAGCGCGAAAGCAGGGAAGGATTTATAGATACGAAGGCACTTGTAGAAAACTAAGATCCCATCCTGAGAACAAACCCTATGCCATTCGACTCATGACGCCCGATTGGGGCTCAATAGAAGTGGATGACCTTAAAAGGGGGACGATAATCTTCGACGCTAAAGAAATAGACGATTTTATAATCCAAAAGACAGATGGGTTCCCGACATATAACTTCGCGGTGGTAGTTGATGATGCTGAAATGCAGGTCTCTCATATAATCAGAGGAGACGATCATCTGCCAAATACACCCAAGCAGGTTTTAATATATAGGGCATTATCTTATGATGTCCCGAAAATCGCCCATGTATCCACGATACTAGGTCCAGATAAAGCAAAACTCAGTAAAAGGCATGGCGCTACCGCAGTTATAGCGTACAGGGAAAGCGGGTACTTGCCGGAGGCTTTAATAAACTATCTTGCACGCTTGGGTTGGTCGTATGGGGATCAGGAGATCTTCTCTATGGGAGAACTGATTGAAAAGTTCACCCTTGAAAATGTCGGCAAATCTCCCGCGGTATTTAACCCGGAAAAGCTTATCTGGCTCAACGCCTGGTACATAAGGAATAAACCGGTCAGTGAGATCGCAGAGCTAGTAATCCCGCTGCTTCACGATAGGGGGTTCCAGGTAAGGCTGGACGCAAAATTAATTAAGATAGTCGAGAATCTCAGAGAAAGGGCAAAGACACTCCTAGACATAGCGAACTCGGCAGATTATTTTTTCACCGATGAAATAAAATTCGACGAGAAGGCAAAGGATAGATTCCTGACCGCAGAATCGCTGCCAATATTTGAAAAGCTCATAAATAGGCTATGCAAACTAGATGAATTTACTATCGAAGGCTTACAAAGGGTTTTCCAAGAAATAATCGACGAAAGCGGGCTCAAGCTTGTAAATGTCGCTCAACCCGCAAGGGTGGCACTCACAGGCGGTACGGTAAGCCCCGGGATATTTGAGGTCATGGAAATACTCGGTAAGGACAAAGTCTTAGCAAGACTAAAAAGAGCGGTTTCCGAAATTTCCAAGACATAAGTTAGCTCCTTCTCTCGTAGTCAATCACAGTCCGTAAGTTAGTAGAAGTATTATCCCTAAATTTAACCTCATAACCCTTACACTCACCGCTTTCAGTATCGTAGACAACGAATGTTGAGGGAATGTCTTTTTTGTTCACCCCGTCATATCCCATAATAGCTCCAGGATTAATCAAAAGGGTATTATTTACACGCACGACACTATCAATATGATTATGGCCATAGCAAACCACATCATAAGCTCCTGACTCAGCAATTGATCTTGCAATATTTGGATAATGATTTACTGCAAGACTCTTTCCACCTAGCTTGAGCTCTGCAAATTCACCATGAATCAGTACCCGCCCATCGTACTTAGCTGCGTTGTTGGCGATACGATATTGATCGCCATCATTATTTCCGAACACTATATGGATTTCCTTTGAAAACCCAACGGCCATCAAGTCCACTATGAAGGGGGAGCACATATCCCCACAGCAAATAAGCACGTCGGAGTCCTTGATTGTTTCCAAGGCCGGACCCAAGTTCCAAACGTTGTCATGAATGTCGGATATTATCGCGATTCTCATATTCTTTATTTCCAATCAAGCATGACTTCTACGCCAAATTTATTTTCACGCACAGCTGCAATGATACCTTAAAAATGCCGGGAATACTTTTGATGATTCAATTTACATCCATGCTTACGATACTAACATATTATACATATTGAACTTTCACCTCAATTAATAGAATCTCAACATTAAAGTGCCATTTCCAATTGGCTAGCGCTTCAAATGTTGAGGCTTCACTTTCTAACTTACGCCAAATAATCGAATTTGAAACAAGCTTATGCACAAATTACAATACCCCAGAGATGAAGATAATCGGGCTTACTGGAAATATCGCGTCTGGAAAAACTGAGGTGGCAAAGATTTTTAGAGAACTTGGGGCAAAAATAATTGACGCCGACAAGATTGCAAGGGAAGTCGTGGAGCCTGGCGAGATTGCCTGGAAAGAGATCATAGAAGAATTCGGAAACAATATCTTAAATACCGATGGATCGATTAATAGAAAAAAATTAGGGGAAATTGTCTTCAATGATGATACGAAGAGAGAGCAACTAAATCGGATCACCCACCCTAGGATAATGACAAAACTAAAAGAGTCAATCGATAAGTATAAGAAAGAAAATGGAAATCTGATAATTGTTGAAGCGGCTCTCATAGTTGAAAAAGGAGGTCTGTTAAATCTTCTTGATGAATTGATAGTGGTTGTCACTGATGAAGAAACTCAGGTTGAAAGAATAATGAAAAGAGACGGACTCCGAAGAGATGAAGCGCTCTCAAGAATAAAATCCCAGATGCCAATATCTGAAAAAACTAAACATGCAACACATATTATCGATAACTCGGGGAGTTTAGGAGAAAGTAGAAAACAGGTTGAAGGAATATGGACCAAGATAATGCGCTAGAATTGTGGTAGACCATAGAAGACATAGACTTAAATATTAAAATGAGAATGATACAGGATGCAAGATGCAGGATGCACGATAAAACATTCGTTATCATGGATCTAGGATCATGAATCGTGCATCACTCTTTGTTACTGTAAATTGGCGATCGTTTGTGGCCAATTTTATTTTGATTAAGGGAATTTTTCTGGTATAGTTGATTCCGCTTTTTTGAGATGGAGAAGGGGTTTGGATTCTAATTATATTCCTAAAACTTACAAAATCTCAAACGTAAATTGTTTTCTGAATTTAAATGATAATTCTTACTACAACAGGTTCGACGAAACACAGTTCAACACCCAAATTGCTGTCTTCCTTACCCAAGTGTAATTTCCCCGATCCTATAGATCAGTGAAGGAGTAAAACATGAAGGATAAGATTGAAATTCTGGAGCATAAGGAAAAGGAAGCAGAACAGGGCGGAGGAAAAGCTAGAATCCAAAAGCAACACGAAATGGGGAAACTCACAGGTAGAGAGAGAGTTAATCTTCTGCTCGATAACGGTACATTTGTGGAACTAGACAAGTTTGTCGTTCATAGATGCACAGATTTCAATATGGATAAAAACAAAATACTTGGCGATGGTGTAATAACGGGGTACGGAAAGATAGATGGCCGACAGGTATTTGTATTTGCGCAGGATTTCACCGTGTTTGGTGGCTCCCTAGGGATGGTTTATGCTAACAAGATCTCGAAGATAATGGACCTTGCCATAGAGGTCGGAGCCCCGGTAATCGGTTTAAACGACTCTGGTGGAGCGAGGATCCAGGAAGGTGTTGAGAGCCTTGCAGGCTATGCCCACATATTTTTAAGGAATGTACTCGCCTCGGGTGTTATTCCTCAAATCTCGGCCATAATGGGACCCTGCGCAGGCGGTGCCGTATACTCTCCGGCCATGACCGATTTTATAATTATGTCAAGGGATACCAGCTATATGTTCATAACCGGACCGGACGTCATAAGAGCCGTCACCCATGAGGAGGTAACCAGAGAGGAGCTTGGTGGCGCCATGGTTCATAATTCAACTAGCGGCGTAGCCCACTTTGCAGCACAGGACGATAAGGACTGTATTTTACTCATCAAGGAGCTACTAAGCTTCTTACCCTCCAACAACATGGAAGATTCACCAAGAATTTCAACAGACGATCCCATTGACCGACGCGAAATGAGCCTGAGGGCTATAGTCCCAGAAAATCCCAACAAACCCTACGATATCAAAGATGTTATCAGGCTTGTCGTAGACAATGGTTATTTCTTCGAGGTTCAGGAACATTTTGCCCAAAATATAAATATCGGATTTGCTAGACTGGATGGCAGGGTTGTGGGAATCGTAGGCAACCAGCCAAATGTGCTCGCCGGATGTCTTGATATTAATGCCTCCGTGAAGGGTGGAAGGTTCGTGAGATTCTGTGATTGTTTTAACATTCCCATTCTCACCTTTGTTGACGTGCCTGGATTTCTTCCCGGTACGGCCCAGGAATGGGGAGGTATTATCAAACACGGGGCTAAGCTTCTATATGCATATTGCGAAGCAACTGTACCAAGGGTCACCGTTATTACGAGAAAGGCCTATGGCGGCGCGTATGACGTCATGTCCTCCAAACATGTAAGGGCCGACATAAATTTTGCTTATCCCACCGCAGAGATAGCCGTAATGGGTCCGGAGGGAGCTGTAAACATAATCGCAAGAAAGGAAATAGAACAGTCCGAGGACCCTGAAGCGGAGAGAGTGAGACTTACCGAAGAGTATAGAGAAAGGTTCGCTAATCCTTATAGAGCTGCCGACCTTGGCTTTATCGATGAGGTTATCAGACCCGAAGATACAAGACCAAGGGTGATTAGGGCGTTTGAGATGCTTGAAGCTAAAAGACAGACAAATCCACCGAAAAAACATGGAAATATTCCATTATGATGAAACTACAAATTCCAAACCACAAATTCCAAACAAATTTCAATTTTTAAATTCTAAATCCCGAGTGTTTGGTATTTGGAAATTTGAATTTGTTTGTGATTTGGTGCTTGGTCATTGGAATTTGTATTTTGTGGAGAAATAGATGTTTCAAAAGATCCTAATTGCCAATAGAGGGGAAATCGCAGTACGTATTATACGGGCTTGCAATGAGCTTGGAGTAAAAACGGTCGCAATCTATTCCGACGCAGATAGAACCTCACTCCATGTCGCACTAGCAGATGAAGCTTATCACATAGGTCCTTCAGCACCCAGTGCGAGCTACCTGGATAAGGAAAAAATAATAAAAATCGCAAAAACTTCAAAGGCCGAAGCCATTCATCCAGGATTCGGGTTTCTGGCCGAAAATGAGACCTTTGCAGACATGTGTGAAAAAGAAGGGATTGTATTTATTGGCCCCTCATCAAAATCTATCCGACTGATGGGAGATAAAGTAACTGCTAGAAAAATTGCCCAGGAGACGGGTGTACCGCTGGTACCAGGATCTGAGGGTGCTGTGAGTGATGTGGAAGGGGGAGTAATAGCCAAGAAAATTGGTTACCCAATTATGATAAAAGCCTCGGCCGGTGGCGGTGGAAAGGGAATGAGGCTTGTTTTGAAGGAAGATGATTTCAAAAGCTCATTACGCATGGCCAGAAGCGAGGCCCGTTCATCGTTCGGCGATGATTCAGTCTACATTGAAAAATTTGTCGAGCAACCGCGCCACGTTGAGATTCAGGTTATAGGTGACTTGCATGGAAACATACTACATTTGTTCGAGCGAGAATGTTCTATCCAAAGAAGACATCAAAAGGTGATCGAAGAAAGTCCCTCTCCGGCAATTAATGCTAAGACCAGAAACAAGATGGGGGAAGTAGCAATTAAAATCTCAGAGGCAGTTTCTTACCACGGAGCTGGAACTGTCGAATTTATAGTGGATCAGAAGGGAAATTTCTATTTCCTAGAGATGAATACGAGAATACAGGTTGAACATCCAGTTACCGAAATGGTTACTGGATTCGACATCGTTAAATGGATGATAAGAATAGCCAACGGAGAGAAGCTGCCTTTCAAACAAAAGAACATCACAATGAAAGGGCATGCGATTGAGTGTAGAGTTTATGCCGAAGATCCAGGGATGAACTTCATACCTTCGCCCGGCACAATAGTCTATGTGAGGGCTCCAAGTGGTCCCGGTATTAGAAATGACTCATCGATTTACAGTGGTTCTGAAATTACCCCATTTTACGATCCCATGATTTCGAAGCTCATAGTCTGGGGCGAATCAAGAGAAGTCGCCATTAGCAAAATGATCGCTGCGCTAAAGGAATTTGTGGTTCTGGGCGTCAAGACAAACATTGGTTTTTTATTACGAGTGATGGCTAATAACGATTTTAAGAAGGGCGCCATTGACACCGGTTTTATTGAGAGGCATTCAGATACCCTTAAACCTACTTCACTTGATATAGAACCAGTTCTTGTCGCTGCCGCGATAGCCATGAGAGATGCTAGTCATGATATTGTAAAAACAAAATATCGGCCTGCTTCAAACTGGAAACTTTTCTCTAGAAAACTCAGTGTAACCCGGAATAATATGTTATGAACTACAACTTCAGATATAACGATCAAATCTACAGGATCAGCTTAGAGGACGAAGAGAAAGAAACCCATTTTGAGTTCAATGGGAAGAAGGTCCCCGTACAGTATCAAAAGATTGATAACCATATCTATTCAATCATTTCAGAGGGAAAATCCCTTTGCGTAGGAGTACTTAAAAATGGGAAAAAGGTTCAAGTTTTTTTTGAAGGCGATCTCATTGAACTAGAGGCTATATCTGAAAGACAAAAGTCCATTACTGCTGTTGCTGACTCAGGAGCTCAGGTGATAATTTCACCCATGCCGAGCCGCGTAGTTAAGGTACTTAAAAAGGTGGGGGACGGTGTTCAGGCCGGTGAGGGTGTAATAGTTGTAGAGGCCATGAAAATGGAAAGCGAGCTTAAGTCAAACATCGATGGTAAAGTTACGGAGATTAAGGTCGAGGAAGGTGACGCGGTAGAAAGTGGGACTGCCCTGGTAACTCTATCTTCAGAGTAGTTGACGTCTTGAATTTAAAGCAAACCCAATATCGGTTAACTTTCACCACATATTTTTCACTGGAGCTGTGTTTCCTTTCGATTCATTAACATAAAGTAGGTTTTCAAATAGAAGATTCTCATTATTCTACAAATAGGCGAGACGTTTAAAAATTGTATTCATATTTTTAATTAAGCAATTATTAAACGCAACCCATTAATATCATTAAACAACTTTTCATCAAGATTGTTAGACTACCTGAATTAAACTTTTTTAATAAAGACCTTTAAATCCACCTGATAGTGATTATCTTAGGACTTGTAGGGGTAATATAAATCATGAATAAAGAAACCATTGATTATACAGTCACTCAAACTTCTGACGGTTTTTTGGTAGAGTTTCACGACTCAATAAAAGCGCCCATAAATATAACAGATAAAGATTTTCAGGCGTTTGCCATGAAAATAAATGAAGGATTTTTCAATGCAAAGGAAATAACCTTCACAGAGAAGGAAGAAATTCTTTTTAATCTATGGCAATTGCTCCTTATACCTGAACATACAAAACATTGATCTGGATGCTTACCCCTGAATCTTTCAGGGGCAAGCACTTAGTCGTGTTCAAATTTCATAGAAATAGACTTTATCTGTAACGGAAGTGTTGATGATGTCCATCCAAGTCGTTATTGGTCCGAATTTCATCTGCAAGTTTCCTTCGTTGCTCCATGCTTAAACTATCATCGAAATCCGCAAATCCGGCTATGATGTTCGGAGCCAAATAATCCACCTGTTTTTGCTTTTCTTCTACAATTTCCAGGATCCGATCCTGATTCAATTCATTGGAACCAAGCATTTTGATTATCTCATGTTTTATCTGCCCCCTATCCTTTTTCATCTCCGCTCTAAATTTTTCAGTCCCTCATTTATCGACAATAGCTTGGACATTATACTTTGGCTGGCTTTCATGAATTCTTTAAACAAACTCCGAGACCAGCCACATTCAAGCTTGATGATAGAATCGTAAAGGACAGGTTCAGTCTCTTTTTTGCTTTCAATATAGAAGCCGGTGGGAGGGAGGCGATAGTGGCTCGTGATGCCACGGTCGATGATGGACTTTGGGATGTGGTGTTTTGTAGAGAGCTCAACAAACCCCATCTATTAGAAGTAATGACCCTTATGCAAAAGGGTGACGGAAGCTTCCTTGATTGAAAACACGTTGAGTATTATCAGGTAAGAATTTTTGAATTAGAACCAGATGATCCCGAGCCAATAAATGTTGACGGAGAGTGGACTTAAAAGAGTCCGGTGAAGCTGAATGTGAGAGAAGGTGTATTACAGGTATTTGCTGATAAATCATGAGATGAAAGCTTAAGGGTAGCGGACTTATATAGTTACTTGGAAGTGCCATAGGAATATATCACGCAACGTGCGTTGAGATCACTTTGTACGAGAAAGCTTGAATGTTGCATTTTCCTTCGCCTTCCCATACTCGTATAAAGTCCAGCTCTCAACTATGTTGTTATCATCGACAAACGATATCGTCATCGCATGCATATGGGGCTCCGTATCCGCTTTGATGTCACTATTACTGATCAGGTCAAAGGTCATATTCTTATCATCAGCCTGTTTCAAAGCCATCTGGGGACGATTGCCAAGCATGCAGTAATGAGTCATTTCCAAACTTCGATCCCTGTCATAATACACAGAGACCATATCATGTGGAGTTCCGGGAAAAAGGGTTTCAACGATGGCACTACCGCCCGATGTCAACCTGTATTCGACGGTAACCTTTTGATCTCCCTTTCCTTCGCCCATAGAGGTTGTGCCTTCCCAAACGCCTACTATTTGTTTAAGCCGCTCGAAATCCTTGGAGTCCCTGTAATCGCCTTCATGCTGTTCGCCTGAAATCGCAACGGAATATGAACATGTAAGAATTAATAAGGAGCTTGTCTAGAACAGCATAATAAAATAAGCTGAATCTATGTCAAGCAAGTGGATAAAGAAGAGCAAACTAAGCAACAGAACGATAGGAAGATTAA
>JBAUII010000075.1:0-14353 GCA_049682815.1 Thermodesulfobacteriota bacterium
TTAATCTTCCTATCGTTCTGTTGCTTAGTTTGCTCTTCTTTATCCACTTGCTTGACATAGATTCAGCTTATTTTATTATGCTGTTCTAGACAAGCTCCTATAATATTAATAATATAATAGACTTGTAACAGATTTCCTAATTTAAACAATTGATTAAGTAAGTCCGGGGCCGCCCGTTAGCCAGTCTTTGTGAATATAAAGGACCCCCGGGGTCAGGCCAGGCATGAAAGAAGAAAAGCTCTGGGTCAGGCTTTGTTTATTTGCTTATTGACTCACCCTTTGATTCAACTCAGGGCAGGCCCTTCGATTTACTCTGATTCAGGGCGTGGCCTTCGACTGGGCCATTCGATTCAATTTGATTCAGGGCAGGCTCCATGAGGAATCTTTCATTTCTCATTGTATTGACTTACTTAACTACTCGAGATGACAGGAAAAGGGTTGTCATTGACATCTTTATGGATCCCCGATTAAGCCTGTACCCGAATGCGTTGATTGGGTAGCATTCGGGGGATGATGTTGTGGATTGCCGCCATTGTGCTGGCTCACGGATGGAGTTTCATCGCTACCATAGCGTAAAGATGACTTTAAGCGATATTGCGATTTTCCAGTGACTGATGTTTAGCTTGATGAATTACGGCTCATCTGATATACTGAATAACAGTATTTCAGATGAGGAGGTGTGATCCTGTGCGTGATACATTGACAGTAAACATAACCCAGCGCGGAGTGCTTACGTTACCCAAATCTATAAGAAAACGTTACAAACTCAAGCCCGGTGATAGTCTAACCTTACTCGACGTGGATGGGGTTCTTATTCTATCGCCACTTCGTTCCGAAATCGATTTACTGGCTGACCGCATTAGTAAAGCCCTTATAGATAAGGGTGAGACGTTAGACAGCGTCCTGCGTACATTGCGAGAAGAAAGAAAAGAGAGTGCCAAAAAAGACTAGAGTGTTTCTCGATACGAGTGCTCTGTTTGCGGGAATATGGTCAACTGAGGGAGGAGCACGCATGGTATTAAAGCTAGGGGAATCGGGGATAATTAATCTTTTAGTCAGCCGGCAGGTGCTAACCGAGATAGAGCGGGCTCTGAGAAGAAAGGCGCCGAATGAACTTGGAACATTGGCATTACTTCTAGAAAGATCGAACATCGATGTTGTATCCGGGATCTCTGAAGATAGATTAACTATGACATCGGCGGTAGTAAATCACGCCGGTGATGCGAAGATAGTAGCGGCCGCATGGTCTTCAGGTGTTGATTATTTCATAACCCTCGATCAAGCTCATTTTCTAAAGAATAGAAAGTTGAGAAAATTATTGCCCTTTAATTTAGGAACTCCAGGCGACTTCCTTAGTTGGTTTAAAGAACGACTTCTTCGAGAAAAATGATATATGGGATCGTAGATGGGGTCGGGCTTTGTTTATTTGCTTATTGACTCATCCTTCGATTCACTTTGATTGAGGACAGGGCCCTTCGATTCACTTTGATTCGGGACAGGCCTTCCGAAATCCTCCTTTGTCCTCCTTTACGAAAGGAGGAAAGTCATGTTTGGCGGGGTCAGGGGAACGGTTAGGATACAAGAGGCATGATTCACGATGGAGATTGCTTCGAAACGAAGTTTCTCGCAACGAGCTCTAGGTGGATTCCCGATAACAGTCCTCGGGAATGACCTACTGGGATTGACTCACCCGTCGACCCTTCGACAAGCTCAGGGTGAACGGATGGGTATTGAGCGAAAGTGGGAAGGCAACCCTTTACTTTTGATAGCCCGAATGTTACGTGTTGGGACGAGCTGTTTGATTTACATAAAGCTTCGCGGTTTAATCAATTCGGTTATGTTACTCTCAACGTTACTATACTGATCGGGTTTCTTTTCGATTTTGACTACATTCTGGTTCAGGTCCGGCTCAAAAAGCTTCCTCACCAGTATGGAATGATAGTCACTTGCCTTTTGTAGCTGTCCTTCTACGCATAGGAAGGGCTGGCGCTCGACAATGTGATAATACTTCGCATAAACGTTAGGCGTAAACACGAGATTTATGAAACCTGTCTCGTCTTCGAGGGTTATAAAAACCATTCCTTTGGCAGAGCCTGGGGATTGCTTCACCAGGGTCATGCCGAAGGTCAGGACAATAGTGTTTCTTCTCCTGGATGATAAATCCTCAGCGAGTACCAGGCTCTTAATTGGTATCTTGTAAGGCCAGTGATCTTGTTTAACAATTTTAACAGGGTGCTCTTCCAGGCTCGTGTTGAACGAATGAAAATCCCTTTGAATCTGCTGCATCTTTGTTTCGTGATCCCAGTGGATCTTTCGGCCCTCAATGTCAACAAGCCTGCGGAAGGGCGCGGCTTCGGCTTTCCAGATTGCCTCGGAACGGCTGATCCCAAACTCCCCGAAGGCGTTGGCTGCGGCAAGGGCCGTAAAATCATCACGGTAAACCTGAGTCGTTTTTAGAAAATGATCTAAGCTTTCCCAACGCCCAATGTCCTTCCTGACCTTTAGCATCTCCTGGCAACCGGATTTAGAGAGTGAATTAACAAGCCTGAATCCTAGGCGTATACCATAAGTTACTTGTTGACCGTCACTCGAGATATTCTCCAGCTTGTTGTCCCAATCTGACTCATTGATAGAAACGGGAAGAATCTTAATCCCGTTCCTCTGGGCTGCCTGCAGTAGGGCATGCGGCAGATAAAATCCCATGGGCTGTGAATTCAGGACAGCGTTGAAAAACGCAGCGGGATAATGGCATTTCAGGTAACTGGAGGCATACGCCAGTAAAGCAAACGAAACGGCATGCGATTCGGGAAAGCCGTAATGTGCGAAGCCCTTCATCTGGCGTAGAATTTGATCAATGAATTCTCTCTGTATCCCATTTTTCTCCATCCCTCTTTTGAGTTTCTCAAGCCAGGGATTCAGGTTCATCTTGAATTCTTTTACATTCCATGAGCCTATATTTTTCCTGAGCTCATTTGCCTCGCCGGGAGTAAAATCGCCCACGTCAATCGCTATTCTCATAGCCTGCTCCTGAAAGATAGGGACACCGAGGGTTCTGGAAAGAATAGGGCGCATCCTTTCATCGGGATAGATAACGGGCGCCTTTCCCTCTCGCCGGGCGAGGTAAGGATGAATAATCCTTCCCTGGATAGGACCAGGGCGGATAATACCAACCTCTATAACGAGGTCATAAAAGCATCGCGGCTTAAGACGGGGAAGCATAGACATCTGTGCCCTCGACTCGATCTGGAAGGTGCCTACTGTGTCTGACCTTTGAATCATTTCATACGTTGCGGGGTCATTTTCAGGAATGCTATATAACGTTAGTTTCCTTCCGTATTTCTCCTCAATGCTCTCGAAGCACTTTCTGATTGCGGTGAGCATCCCCAGGCAGAGAATATCAATCTTAAAAAATCCCAATCCCTCGATGTCATCCTTACACCACTGGACCACTGTCCTGCCTTCCATCGATGCGGGTTCCTGAGGAACCAGATAGTTCAAGGGCTTATCGGTGAGCATGAAGCCGCCGGAATGGATGCCGAGGTGCCTTGGGAACCCTCGCAATCTCTCCGAGAGCTCAACCCATAATTTCCACGAAAAATTCTTGGGAGCATTATTTCCATTCTCACCTTTATTCAATTCCGAGATAATATCCCGTGTTCCTCTCCGGAGAAAATATTTGTAGTCTGAAAGCTTTGACATTTCCCCAAGGAGCTCTTCGCTCACGCCCAGCGCCTTTCCAACCGCACGCATGGCCCCCTTTGCCTTAAATGTAATGACATTTGCTACCATTGCCGCCCTGTCGCGGCCATATCTTTCATAGATGTATTGAACAACCTCTTCCCTTCTCTCATGCTCGAAGTCTACATCTATATCGGGAGGATCGCCCCTTTCCATGCTGATGAACCTTTCAAAGAGTAAATCAAACAAATCTGGGTTGACCTCGGTAATCCCCAAGACAAAACAAACCGCCGAATTGGCTGCAGAGCCTCTTCCCTGACAGAGTATGTTTTTTGACCTGGCCCAGCTCACAATATCCCATACGGTCAAGAAGTAATCGGCAAAGCTTAGTTTCTCGACAAGGTCCAGTTCATGAGTAAGGCTTTTACGGACCCTTTCAGAGATGTTATTTCCAAACCGCCTCCTGGCACCCTGCCAAACCAGATGCTCTAAGTAGCTTTGAGCCGTATGGCCATCGGGAATCATCTCTTTAGGGTACCTGTACCTGAGTTGTGAAAAACTGAAGGAGCATTGTTCATTTAATTCGTGGGAAAGTCTTGTCCCTTCCGAGAATACAGGCAGGTCACAGAAGAATCGCTCAAAGTTTTCTGTATCGTGGAAGCACCTTTCCCCATTGGGGAATAAATGTTCCTTACAAGTGTTTAGAGTCCTGTTTGTCCTTATTGCATGGAGTAAATCACTCATGGGTTTTTGGGACCTGTTGTGGAAGAACACATCCTGGCTTATGAGGCATTTCGCTCCGATCTTACCGGCAAGGTCTATTGTCGCGCGAATCCACCTGTCCTCCGACCTGTGAAAGTGCCTGCTGATTGCAAAGTAGAATTCACCTTTGAAATGGGAATGTAAGTCATAAAGGGACTCCTTTTCTGTATTCGATCTGATGAGCCCTCTCATGGGCTGGATCGCAAAGAGGCCTGATACATCGACAGAGAGTAGATAATCCAATGGTATATTTGCGTGAGTTTTGCCGTCTCTGTGGGAATAGGTGAGTAACTCACAGAGATTCTTATACCCTTCCCAATCCCTGGCAACTAAAACCAGTGTATCCTGCAGGAGCAGGGGCTTGTCGTGATCGGGTGAAAAATGAATTTCGGCACCGAAGTTTAATTTTAGGTTATTTTTCTCATCTTCCTTTTTAAGTCTTTCCAGCTCTCTGTATGTTCTGGCTAGACCATATGCTCCATCAAAATCATTCACGCAAATTGAGCTGTATCGAAGATCGGAGGCGGTCTTAACGATGTCATGTGGATGAGATGCGCCTATGAGGAAACTAAAATTGGTCTTGCAGAGCCATTCGTGGAGCCCGTATTCTTCAAGAATAGATGCCATGTTTATACCATACTCCTGAGCCATCCCTGAAGACCCAGATAAATCTTCCCTCTCTATCTTCTACGAGAAAATAGTCCTTGGTCATGTCCATTAAATTCTCACCCGTCCACCAATCGTTGCTCGTCCTCTCTAAAAATTTCGGCTTCGATTCCAGTGGACTCGTTATGGGTAGGGGATTTCTGTAGTAGAAGAAGGGCCTGTTAAATGATGCCTCTATCCACTGGTTAAGTGAAAAATCATATTCGCTGTCATTACGGCCTACTTCACGAGATCTAAATGAAAGGTCGGCAGTGAAGTCCGGCACAACCACATAGGACTCTATGTGAAGAGGGATCTTATTCTGTAAGTCCAAAATCCCTTCGTAATTTAGCCTGCTATTATCATTGATTAATTCCATGGTTTGAGGGGAAATATAAAGACATTCGTTTATTTCAACTTTCCAGCTAACAAAGGGAATTTCTTCCGGCAGGTCTAAATTGGTGTCCCTGTCCCTTAATTTATCCGTGAGCCCCATATAGGTATAGTAAGCCTGGTACAGGGCAGTCTTAAAATTGTTTCGAGAGTCCATGTGGAGTGAATAAGGGTTTCGAAATGAGAGCTCTAAGTTTAATTCCTCCAGATTATAAAGGGTAATTACCCAGATAATCGAGCTTACCCGTTCCTGTTCAGACCATGATTTCATAGCACATAATTTAGAGAAATCCTCGACAAGTAGAGGCTCGATGACGTCCCACCGGTTTACCGGATATTCCAGGTGTCTGATGGCTCTGGGAGGATCTTCTATCCGAAACGGGATCCAGGGAAATGAACCCAAACCGATTTGATTTTCTGCTGACTTGAACAGATCAGGAGTTTTTTTTTCATCTTCTAAAAAACCATGAAACGTCCATGCCCAGACCTCTCCAAGCCATCCGGAAAACCTCCTTTCGATCGAGGCTACATCAGCCTGGCTCAAATCAAAGGGTCCCCAGAGGTCCATCCTTTTGATGAAGCGTTTCAACTGAGCCTGTTTAGAACGAAATTGTGATTCTTTAAATCCTTTGACTTTCAAGTAAGTAAGATGGTCGGAAAGGATCCCAAGCGGCTCAAACCAATGATCCCATGAAAGACTCTCATATATCCTTCTATTTAGGAGGGTGTTTAACGAAAATACCCCTTTAGACTTTTTTTTCAGTAAGAAATCGAGAAATAATAAGCACTGCCAGGGATGGTTTCCGAAAACCGAGAGATATCCTTTCCCAGAAGAAGCATCCAGTATCTGTTCAAGGAGTTCATAAAGGTTTTTCCCTCCCTTTTCCTTCTGAATAGCCCAGAAATTTCTACAGGGACTTAAATCAAACAACCATATGTTTTCATCCCACTGCATAACCCTGGACGTGAGAGAAAATATATCTTTTCCTGCCTTCTCCATCTCACAATAAAATGCACCGAAGTATGGACATGTTTCGTCCATCGAAAAGGTCTTTAAATCGATTACCTTTGCGATACCTGCATTATTCATTGAAAAACCTCGAGCTTGATAAAAGAAGTCTTTTTGGATTTTTTCCCTTAATAAAATTTACTGAATAGATACCTCTGTCGTTTCGTGAGCAATTTACCCGTATGTGGGCAAATGGGTTTCCGATCCTGGGGCTTAGGAAATAATTTCTGATCAGAAAGATGATCTGCTTGTTTATCCTTGCCTGGACAGATATAAAGGAGATATCACCTTTCGAAAATTTCTTGGGCGAATCAATGATGATGACTTTAAATGTGTTATCCAGGAATATAGGTTTGAGTTTCTTAACGGGATCGTCGCATTTTACAAAAAAGATTCTTCTCAGATCTATGCCGTGGCTTGCCCATGCGGGCGCATAGATGTCCAGACCCAAATCGGCGTATATCCAGATTGTGAGAGGAATTTCCTTCCTTAAAAAGAGAATGGGTAAAATCCGGCCGTTTCTTCCCTGGGGGAGCCCCCACTCAATCAGCTTTCCAGGTTTTACACCATCGGAAAAGATCTCGTCCAGTTCGGGAATTCCGGTGCGAATTACCTTAGCATCGGGTTTAATCGAAAAATCCCCGGACTTTAATCTTCTCCAAATCTCTTGGTGATTTGATTTCTCTCCCAGAGTATCCATTTTTAAGTCCTAAAATCAAAAAACCCCATCGTTTTTTTGGTTGGTTCAGGTTTTTCTGATTATTCCAACCAGCCTGCCGACAATCTCGACTTCTTCCGCAGGAAATCTTCGAACAGGGAATCCCGGGTTGGAAGGTATTAATTCAACGATATTTTTCTTTATCCTTATCCGTTTCAAGGTTATTTCATCGCCATTTACTCTAACTGCTACGATGTCGCGTTTATTCCAATCCTTTTGGAGCCGTATTATCCCGATATCCCCGTCCGAGATTGAATCCCCGCTCATACTTTCGCCCGAGATATAAACGGCTTTCAGCTGACCGCCTCCGAAAAAGTTGTTGTCAACCGTGAAGGTATCCTCTGTACCCTCAAATATGGCCAGGGGGGTTCCCGCGGGAATTGTTGCAACCAGATCAAACGTGCTGGGAATATCAGAATGATCTTCAGCGAGCATATAGTCACTCACTCTTTGGCCGCGCTTCTTAATAAAGCCTTTCCTTTCAAGCGCCATTAGATGAAACCTTGCCGTTGTATGCCCAAATCCGAAATGACCTGCGATCTCTCTGAGCGAAGGAAGAGGCAGTCCGGCATCGACATACCTTTTAATAAAAGTTAAAACGCCGTTCTGGATATTGGTTAACCCCTTCATGACAAAACCCCTTAACAATAAAACATACTACACTGTTGTATAGTATTTGTAAAGGGGTTTTAGTTGGCATTCCAAAAATTGTGTTAAGAAAATCAGAAACGGAGACGCAGAAATCTCCTCAATCCGTTCATACCGAGCCTGTCCTGAGTAAAATCGATGGGGGGATTAAAGGTGGGTACATCCAGTCTATTATTATGAAACCGCAAGAAAAAGGAAGTTGACGAGGAGGAATGACGTAACGGTAAGAAAAAAATAAAGGGCAGCACGGTACGCAACATAAGAAATCGAAAGTCGAGGACTTAACAAATTTGATATTTAATGAGATAATTTGTTACATATGTTTTAACACGGAAGGGGAGGTTAGCTATGGAAGAAAACGAGATTGGTTATGTCTCCGACTACTTTCGCAAAATATCGGTAGCTGCTGTGGAGATAACAAGTGGTATGGTGTCAGTAGGTGATACTATACGTTTTAAAGGACATACAACAGATTTTAAGTCAAAAGTAGATTCGATACAGATAGAGCACGAATCTGTTACAGAAGCAAAGCAAGGGGACAGTATCGGGGTGAAGGTATCCGAAAAAGTAAGAAAGGGAGATAAGGTATATAAAGTAATCGAGGAGTAATTAATAACACCAATTGAAGGAAGTTAGTCCCCTTTTTCTTTTGTCACAATTTTCTCAAGTATACGTTTAATGATTGACCACGGGGGACTGTTGCCTAATTCCTAATAACAGCAATCGGAAAATCTGCTATGGTTTTGGGCTTTGTTGTTGTTGGTGTCTGCCTTCCGCCTTAAGCTCCTTTACTCTTTCAGACAAATATAAATCAAGCATGTTTATTCTTATTCTTCCTGTTTTTGTGTAATCTGCTTTTCCGGTCGCTCCCTCTATCGGAGCTTTTGTAAATGCTCTGTTATTCCATTTTGTGTCCTCTAGTGAGTACTGCCTACCCGAGGATGAAGCAAAAACGACAACCCCTGATTCGGCACTCGAAAGTTCGTTCACTATTACAGTGACATCGGGAAGGGATGATTTCCTGCCCCCCCAGGATATTTCCGGAATAGCAGGTATCTACAAAAATAAAACCTTACCGGCAAGAGATTCAATTGTGTTTTTTATCTCTGAAAATGGAACTCCTGTTCGCTTTAGGCTATCAGGGTCTACATTTGAGGGAAGAAAGTAATAAAAACCATTTGAGTCGTTTACTCCATGTCCCGAAATAAAAGCCATAGCGACATCTTTCGAAGTAGTTTCCCTTTGAATCCAATCCAGACCATCCAATATCTCATCCTTTTTAGCTGAATCATCCAAGAGTATTTTTGTAGCTACATCACGATATAATAACCCACTCTGTCTTTCAACTAAGTCTACAAAATCCCGCGCATCTTTTGCTGCAAATTCAAGCCTGATGTTTTCTCTTTCATATTGACCTGCACCAATTGCGACTATATAAAGTTTAGGTTTAATCCTGAATTCATGTTCACTTTCGCTACCTTGCCATCTAGCTTTCACTGTTGCAGGCTCGCTTACAGCATGTCTATTCTCTGCAAGTAGCGACAACGCCCTGTCTTTCCTGGGAATTGTTATCCTTATGGAATCTGTTCCCTTGTATGGTGATGTGAGTCCCTTTTGCGTCTGAGCGGGCCTTCCATCAATCAGTACCTTTATTCCGGTTACAGGCTCGCCAGAAGGGGTTCGCACATTATATCTGATTGTGATTTCAGTGTCTTCGACCTCTTGATTTTCTTTTGGTGATATGATCTCGATCACAGGTGGCAGCATCTTCTCAATTGGGCTCTCGGGCTTCTGTCGTGTTGTTTCCGAGTTGGCTAGGCGAAGGGCCTCTTGCTCATCAAATGTTTCTAAAACCTTAGATATTAGATCTGGTCTGTAATAAACAGATCGGAATCTTAATGCTGGGAAAAAGTCCGCGACATTTTCCTCTCGATAAATTACCCGTGATGCCCAACGATGAATTTTCTCATCCATAAGAGATGGAAACTTGATTTTTAGATCCATAAAATATTATAATTTGGACTCACAAGAATATATGGGAGGTTATCCGCATGAATTTCGGAATCGTCTGTAGGATTGTAGCAGGCTTTCTAATAGCTTTTTCTTTTTCAAAAATTTCTTTCGCCGATACAAATATTCTCTATATCCTGGACGGCTCCGGATCCATGTGGGGGCAGGTTGACGGGGTTCCTAAAATACAAACGGCAAAAGAGGTGCTTGGAAACCTGATGGGAGACCTTCCTTCTGACACAAAAGTCGGGCTTATGACCTATGGTCACAGGGCTGAGGGGGATTGTGAGGATGTAGAGGTACTGGCTCCGATAGGAAGCGTCAAACTAGCTGAGTTGAGAAAGAAGCTTGAAGAGATCAAACCAAAGGGGAAAACGCCTATAGGCTTTGCCTTAGAATCTTCGCTTGCTGAATTTCAATCATTTAAGGGGGAAAACAATAATGTGATACTGATATCTGATGGGATTGAGACCTGTGGTGGGGACCCCTCTGAGACTGCGGCAGAACTCGCGGCCTCGGGAGTAAATTTGAGGGTGCATGTCGTGGGTTTTGATGTTACGGAGGAACAGCGTAGTCAGCTCGAGGCAATAGCAAGCAGCGGAGGTGGGAAATACTTCAACGCGAGCAGTACAGAGGCTTTCAAAGAGGCCATTGTAGAAGTAAAAGCAGTAGCAATCGTAGAGCCGACACCGGAACCTACACCAATGCCTACACCTGAGCCGAAAAAAGAGGAGGTTCCTAAGATGTCCGCTTTACCACGAGGCGGTGATAGCATCGAGACCGCCGTCCCTCTTTCTCCCGGCGATTACTTAACCGATCATGAGATTCCCAAAGGTTCGCGGGAATATTTTTCGGTTCAACTTAAGGCGGGTCAAACCCTGGAAGTTGGGTTCAGGACATCGGACAAGGAATACCCTTACGCAGGAGCTACGATTTACAATGGTGATAAGATCTTACTAGTCGAGGATAGAATTATCGGTACGCCAAGCACCTTAAACTCAATCAGTTGGACTACAAATTCTGACGGCGATGAATACAGGTTTTATGTCGCGGTGGGAAATACCTATGATAAAAACGCCTTAGGAATGACATACTACATTTCGGTAAAAGATAATTTCGACCTTGACAGTACAACCGATGCTGGCGACACCTTCGAAAAGGCAATGAAAATTGAGCCGGGGGTGCATGAAGGATTTAATTCCGGTAGTAGGGGAGACGATAATAAAGATTTCTATGTCCTGGCCATAAATGCGGGTCAAACAATTAGGTTGAAATTGACGCCGCCGACCGAGCTCGGATACAGGATTTCGATCTGGGACCAGGATAGAGTGAGGGTTGCTTCAAAATCCTCGGCAAACGCAGGGGCTATCACTCGCCTTACCTGGACTGCCCCCGAGGATCAGGAAGATGTTTTTATATTGATTGAACCAGACAGATTCCCGGGTAATTCGTCAGCTTTGCCATACACAATTGATGTCGCTGTCGAGTAGTCAGTACTAAGTTCCCGTGCTTGTTTATCTCCTGTGACCTCTCCCATCATCACCACGGCCACGCGAATTCCTTAACCTTTGATGTTCCCCCTCGTGCAAACGTTCTACCCCATGGTGAAGGCGCTTATGCTCATGATCGGAAAACCATGGATCCCTTTCGTGAGCACCGCCGTAAAATTTATTGCGTTTACTTCCGTGTTTATCATGAAAGTGTCGATATCTTGAATATGGGTAGTAGTATCCTGGATAGTCGTAGTAAGCTCCCGAATACGAATAGTACAGAGCCCCTGTTCCTGCGTAACCATATCCGCCATATCCACCAGGGTAGGCTGCGTAACATGATGTGATTGCAATTGTAATCAGTGTAATTAACGTTGACAGGAGAATCGTCTTATTAGTCATTGCATAGTTAATAAACTGAATTTCAGCAAATAAGTTTCAGAGCTGAGAATAGGAAAGGGGAATAATCCTCTTTAAATATTCCACCAAGCAACTTCTTGAAATTTTATTCATCCCCCAATTCAGTGAAGGCTTTTCCATTCCAGTGTTCAAATGTTGCAAAAGACGAAACTGGTTTTCGCTTTAGGCTGGTCAGGCGCTTGACCGGTTTTCCAAGCGGTATAATCGCGGATACGGCAAAGTGTTCGGGAATGCCCAAGAGTTCCTGAAGCTTGGGTTCCTGCGAAATTGCTAAGGTTGTAATCGTTCCGCTGTAGCCTTCGTTTCTCGCGGCAAGCAATATGTTCCAGACAAATGGATAAATTGAAGCGCCGCTGACGACACCGACACGGTTCAAATATTGATCCATTGATGCTACTACCTTCAGATTAACGCACACGACAACCACGAGGGCCGCCTTTAGGTATGGTTCTGTAAACTGCGATGGCGCAGGTGTGAGTTCAATCGTTCGATCATCAACATTGGTAAGATTGACAGTGTTCCAGGGATTCTCTCCAGCTCTCATTTGTGCTGCATAGCGCTTTGCAGCCGGTATGGTTAGCTTTGCTAACGCCTCCCTCGTTTCTTGTCTACGTATTATGATAACCCGCCACCCCTGCCTGTTGCCACCACTTGGAGCGAAGCGCGCGTTGTCGAGGATTTTGAATAGTGTTCGGTCAGGAATTGGATCATCCGTGAATTCTCTCGCAGAAAACGTACTGCGCATGACATCGTAGAGTTCCATGAGCAGTCCTCCTGATAAAAGATTGCCGTTGGTGATCAGATATTAGAGATATTGTAGTCAGATGTCGCCTGTCTGTAGGCGCAGTATTTGCAATCGCTCGAGGGTTGTGGTGGGGTGGATTCTGATAGACATTTTTTGACGTCAAGTACCAGATTTTCAACCCAGCTATTACTTCCCACATACGGTATAATTGTCATATCAAATTCCAGCCTTGCATCAAACCTTTCGCGAGTCGTATTGCCGTTACAATATAAAAAATAACCCGTATCAGATACCTTATAGTCATTCTGTCTGATCAGCCACTGATATATCTCCATCTGCCTCTTATACCCCTCGTGCCAGTCTTTGTCTAATGACGTAATCTTTTCATTAACGCTCGTTGACTTATAATCTACGACAATTAGCTCACCGTTTGAGCTTTGCCATAAATCATCTATCGCTCCGAATATTATAAGGTTAGTACGTTCATGCAGAAATTGAACCCCTCGAAAGCTATTTCTCCAATCATCGAGCTTTTCATGATCGATCGGGATTGCATCGATGCCATATTCTTTCATAATGGGGTGTGATTCTCCACTCTTTCTATAAATATCAAATTCCTTTTTGAGAAGCCTGTCTACAGCGCTGTTCAGCGCGAACGGAAAGCTGGGCGGTCGTGCTATTCCAATGCGGCTGTCCAGGTAAAAACATAGCGGGCATTCAAAATAAAGATCTATCTTTGATCTGCTCACTTTGAAGGGGATTTCGCTGTCAGGATCAAACGACTTCCTGAACCATTTAGCCTTAGTAGACTCATTCACAATAGGACTAATTATAATGTTGTATTTCCTCTAAGAGAATAGGACTCTCAACATCGCTAGTGTATAGAGAGATTGTGTAACAAATAATCGGGACTGGAAAGTCGCGACTAGGGGGGATTGGATATTGTGTATAAGATAATGCATAAGAAGCGATAGGCGGGGTTTTCTAACATCACGGTCGCAGGTAATTAGAGTAACTAAGGTCAATACCTATTCCATTTCTGGATTCGAAGCAACGTTAAGGGCCAGCATTGCGTATCTTTTAGAATTGTAAATAAACATCAGGTACTTCATAATTTAGTGTTGATCGGATTTTTGAGTGTGTGTCCTTTTGCAATTAATCGGTTGAGACGATCATACAATGGTAACACTAGTAGTTTTATTAGTGTCTTACTTGGTTCTGGCTTTGATTAAGGTCGAAAAGGGACTGAGGGGTCGAATATCGTTGTGTGTCCTTCTCATTTTCACCGGAACCGCCCACTTCTACAAAACACAGGAAATGGTGATGATGCTGCCTGATTATCTTTCATATAAATCTGAGATAATTTATATGACGGGCGTATTAGAATTACTGGGCGCAATCGGAATATTAATACCACGGGTTAGGAGATTGGCTGGTATTTTCCTGATTCTCATGTTCGTTGGGTTTCTCCCGGCCAATGTCCACGCTGCATTTAAATATGTCGAGTTTGGCGGTCACGCATATGGGCCTAAGTATTTGTTGTTTCGGATACCTCTGCAATTATTTTTTATCTGGTGGACCTACAGATACACGATTCAATTGTCGGCCGCGAGAAATAAGTGATATTTGATTTATAGGTGTGCCGGCAGTCGGGATATCCCTGTTCCGCAGGATCATTTGGATGATTTAATTGCGGAGTTAGAAAACCCTGCCTATCGATTTATATATATTTTTATACCCCCGGAGGATAGGCGGGACATTCCTGTCCCGCATATATCTTATCAATTAATTTCTTAATAAAAAGCCGTTAGGTTTCACTATTAAGATCCTATATT
>JBAUII010000076.1:0-3281 GCA_049682815.1 Thermodesulfobacteriota bacterium
TTTTACCGGTGGACGGGGAGGAATTACTACCGCCTGAATTTTACGGAAATGATCGCCTATTTGTCTACATGAGACTGGAAGACGATGCTACTTACGATGATAAGGTTAAAGCACTTGAAGATGCGGGACAGCCAGTCGTCCAATTAAATCTCAGAGATCTTTACGACCTAGGCGGAGAATTTTTCAGGTGGGAAATGGCGATAGCCGTCGCCGGTATGCACCTTGGGATTAATCCCTTTAATCAACCAAATGTTGAAGCGGCAAAGGTTCTTGCCAGAAAGATGGTTGCCGCCTATCAAAAGGAGGGAAAACTGCCCGAGATTGATCCATCCTTAGTGACAAACGATTTGAAGGTGTATTCAGATTTTTCAACCGACAGTATAAAAGACGCCCTCAATAAATTTTTAGCCCTTGGAATTCCTGGTCAGAATGAGGGTAAAGGAAGGAGTTATGTTACGCTGCAGGCTTACATAAAACCTTCCCCTGAACACGATAAAGCGCTTCATACTTTACGTACCACAATTCAGAGAAAATACCGCCTGGCAACGACTCAAGGCTATGGCCCCCGATTTTTGCATTCCACCGGTCAACTGCACAAGGGGGACGCCGGTCACGGATTATTTATTCAGTTCTTGTCAGACATGCCGCAGGACGTACCGGTACCTGACAAGCCTGGCGAGCCTGCCTCTTCAATAACGTTCGGTATAATAAAGAACGCCGCTGCCCTTGGCGATCGTCAGGCGCTCAAGGACGTTGGTAGAAGCGTTATAACGTTTGATTTGGGTAGAGACATCGTCGGTGGTTTAACAATGTTAAACGACAGCATAAAGTGATTAAAGTTTTCATATTCGATCTCGATGGTACATTGGTGCAGACCGAAGCTCTAAAAGCTAGGTCATACGCTAAAGCTGCGGTCGAACTGAAACCCGCACTTAAAGAAGAGCAAATTATAGAGGCATTCAAGGATGTTGTGGGGCTTTCCCGAAAAGAGGTTTCAGAAGCCATAATAGAACGCTTTGGTTTAGGTGAGATGGCAAGCGCCAAGATGATGGAGTTCAACGTGCATAAACCCTGGCAGGCATTTGCACAGATAAGAATCGGTATCTACGACTCTTTGATTTCAAATCCTGAGATTTTGAGCCGACACCTGTGCCCCTATAATGTTGGTCTCTTAAAGTGGGCAAGACAATATGGATACCCAACCGGGCTAGGCACCCAGTCTCATAGACCACAGACTCTACGCATACTGGAAATCCTGAACATTAGGGACGAGTTCGACTTCATTGCGACCCGTGAAGATGTTGAACATCCGAAGCCCGATCCGGAGATATATCTACTGTTGGCAAATGAGTTACAGATTTCTCCTCCAGAAAGTCTGGTTATTGAAGACTCCGCCACCGGAGTTCAAGCCGCCATTAGCGCAGGAATGGGGTGCATCGCGGTTACAACGGAGTTTACGAAAGAAGGTGTGCATAAGATGAACAACTTTGATGAGCGCTGGATCGTGGACTCCCCGCCAGAATTACTGGAAGTAGCAAAACGTTTTATTGCTGAAAATGCCGTGGGAGGGGAGCGTGTCAGTTGAGCGAAGATTTGAAGCCTGAACAATTTAAGCTGCAGGATCGTCTTAAAAAGGAAGCGGGGCGGGCTGCCGTGGATTTTATCGAATCGAGTATGGTGTTGGGTCTTGGGACAGGTTCTACAGCCAGGTATGCATTAGAGGAGATTGGAAGAAGG
The DNA here is from genome assembly GCA_049682815.1 of Thermodesulfobacteriota bacterium. Classification (GTDB taxonomy): domain Bacteria; phylum Desulfobacterota_D; class UBA1144; order Nemesobacterales; family CSP1-2; genus DASWID01. The sequence continues at coordinate 1,738 of JBAUII010000076.1, forward strand.
ATAAAGTCGGGAAAGTTAAAAGACATCGTTGGAATACCCAGTTCGATACAAACGGAGAAGATCGCGGGAGAATTAGGAATCACCCTAACTACCTTCGATGAGTTCCAAGAATTAGATCTTACGATCGATGGGGCCGATGAAGTGGATCCTGAACTCAACTTGATCAAGGGAGGAGGGGGCGCTTTGCTCAGGGAAAAGATTTTGGCTCAAGCAAGCAGACGCAATATCATGATTGTGGACGAGAGCAAGCTCTCCCCGCGGTTGGGAACCCACTGGCCCGTGCCAATTGAGGTGATCCCTTTTGCCTGGAAACCGGTAGCTAAGTTCCTATTTTCATTAGGTGGAAAAGCTACACTACGGATGAAAGATGATGGCAATCCATACACTACAGATCAGGACAACTTCATACTCGACACTAAATTTGGACCAATTCCTGATCTTGAGGGCCTCGCATCAAATCTGAGCAAAAAGGCAGGTATAGTGGAATATGGATTATTTCTGGGAACCGCATCCGAGGTAATCGTTGCTGGCGAGAACGGAATTCGCTTTTTAAGACGTAATGATCAATAATTTGCTGATTGCCATTTCAGAACTTTATGCAGAATCTAAAAGTTGAAATAGAACCATCGATACTATCAGCAGATTTTTCCAGGATTGGCCAGGCTGCGAAAGAGGCGGAAGAAGCGGGCGTCTCGGCGATTCAGATTGATGTTATGGACGGGAGGTTTGTACCTAATATTAATTTTGGACCAGGGGTTGTATCAGCACTAAGGCCACTGGTCAAACTAAAACTTGACGTACATTTAATGATTATAGAACCCGAACGATACATAGAGACATTCGCCGAAGCAGGTGCAGATCGTATAATAGTTCATCAGGAGGCATGTATTCATCTCCATAGGGCACTTGAATCTATACGTGAATTAGGAATTGAGGCAGGGATTACTCTAAATCCTGGCACACCCGCCTCCACTATAGGAGAAGTCCTTGAATTAGCTGATCTTGTCCAGGTAATGGGTGTGAATCCAGGTTTTGGCGGTCAAAAGTTTATCCATAATCAGTTGGACAAAATAAGGCACATCCGACGGATGCTCGACGAATTGAACATTGACACCCCGATAGCCCTAGACGGAGGAATCGATACGCAAACAGCTCCCCTAGTCGCCGCCGCGGGAGCGACGGTCTTAGTTGCTGGTTCAAGTGTTTATAACTCCAGAGACTCTGTCGTCAATAATATAAATGCACTGCTGAAAAGTGTACAATAACGTATGTGAACTGATTTTCATATTCCGTATCGTAAGCACCGGATTTTATAAAAACATAATTTCAAGGAGGCAATAATCAAAATCTGGATTATCGGTCTAGGGTGATCTTATCATCGACGGCGGAAGCCAAATGACGCTAGGAATAATCTTTAATCTACTTATGAAAAAATGCGAGGTGTTAAAACATGGCTAAGCCTGACAATTGTGTCGTCCTAATTTTTGGTGCATCCGGGGATCTTACAAAGAGAAAACTGGTACCGGCGCTCTATACCCTTTATA
>JBAUII010000077.1:0-23657 GCA_049682815.1 Thermodesulfobacteriota bacterium
TATGCTCCTCCTATAAGGTGCATATTACTTCTTTGCTTACTCTTTGAGAGGACATTTCTAAATAGTTAACTAGAGGACATTTCTAAATAGTTATGACAAATAATCTAAACTAATATTGACAAGTTCATATATTATAAATATTCTTTAACGAATTCTTAACTGCTGACTTGAATTATGGGAAGACTCGAAAGGCTATTAACCAAGGCAGACAATTTTAAAGAAGCAGGAAGGTACGAAGAGGCCATATCCGAGTTGACGAAGGCTTTGGAAATAGCACCACTTGATCCAGACGTTTATCTTTCCTTTGCCCTTACATATGACTCAATGGGGGCATTTAAACAATCTATCCAATGCTTTAAGAAGGCACTAGACATAACTCCTAATGATCCATATCTTTGGAGCCAGCTTGGAATTTCCCTAGCAAGAATAGGCCGGTATCACGATGCTCTTGAAGCATTCAATTATGCATTGAACCTCGATTCCGACTGTACGCTGGCAAGATGGAACAGGGCTTTAACTTTCAGGGTATTGGGATGCTATGAGGATTCTATCCACGATCTAGTTGCGTGCGCGAAATCAAATGCCAATTCAGATTATATCAAAAATGAAATACATTATCAGCTTGGTTTATGCTACTTCGATATGGGATGGACAATTGAATCACTGAATGAGATGCACAAGCATGTCGAAATGTTTCCAAACGATTATTGGGCACATTTGTCAATAGGAAACTGTTATCAAGATTTGGGATGGATAGATGAATCTATAAGCAAATTTGATGAAATTCTGGCTACATACCCGGATTTTATCCCGGCATATAACTCATTGGCAATGTCATTGGCGGAAAAAGGGTGGTACGATGAGGCACTGGAGGTATTGAGAACCGCTCTAAAAATTGCCCCGAATGATGAATCTCTGACGGAAAGTATAAATTACATCGATTCCCTCAAAAATGACGATGATGGTAATAAAGGTTTGATGCTTCTGAGCCTCATCTTAAATGTGATTAAACGAAAACAAGCAACAAACAATTCCACTTAATACATTTCTCAATTCATACAAAGCCTAAACTGACTCGCTAACAAACACTTCTTTAGAATCCACCCGGGTTTCTATATTGGATTGATACAGGATAGAGATACACAAACTAGGGTGGTAATTTTGGATCAGCCGTCCTGTCAATAGCGTCTGTGTAATTTCACACAGCTTACACAGTGTAAAACTGCACTAGGACTTATTCAATAAGTCGGTATTACAATCTAACTCCCCGATATGGCTTAATAATATTTAACAAAACGATATGTGGAATAAAAGTTGCCTACGTGTATAGACAAAGTGTGGAATTCAACCCAAAAAATTCAAGGAGGTAATACCAAGAAATGAAAACAATCACACTTTCATTAATTCTTTTTCTAGCGGTTTCTTTAGGCGGGGGCCTGACTCATTTTTCGTTGATATTGAGTCATCAAGCACTGGCTCAACAAGAAGAGACCGAACAACAAGGAGAGCAGGCGGAGCCAGGAGCTGACGAACCAAATGCAAACCCGGACGCACCTGATGCTGAGTTACCAGGTGGGGATATGCCTGATGAAGCTGCTGGAGATCAAGAACCAGCTGACCAAGGATATTAATCGTTAAGGGAAACTTCTGTTGTACCTTTTGGTACGGTTTTGTTTGAGATCGATTTTATTCCTCAAGCTTGTGTTTCCTGGTTAGGAGGTTAAAGAACCAAAAGCAAAGGTATGGCTTGCGACAAAATCACGACACAGAAAATTAAGTTCCTCTATCCACTCCACACTTTTAGCCCTGGGGCACACTCCCCGTGCTCCAGGGTGTATTTATAGTAGATATAAGATTGTGCTGACTATAATTCCCTATCGTTATAGGTGTGTGCACCGTCGTGCACGGTCTCCAGCTCCACGAACATGGAAGGCATATCTGATTCCAAGCCTGTATCCCAAATCGATCTCACTTTGTCAATCCAGAGTCTAGATCGATTCTTGCCCGAGACAACCGTGTGTCTCATTGCGGGAATATTACTCGGAAAAAATTCGGGAGCACCTTCATTTCGATCTATAACCTGACAAAAAGCAGGGTCATGCTTCCTTGCGATTAGTTTTGGCAATTCCCTGCTTGGGTCACTCTCGTAGATGAACACTTTCACAGAATCTCGTTCACCCCGCCACTGAAAGAGGCCAAGCCTGTCGTAGTCCTTCTGGTCGCCATCCTCCCATTCACACATATTTCCGGTATTGTTGGGACCGGGAAGAACTATATGACGGAGTGGAACCGGATAGGATGACCTTTCACCATAACAAGGTTCGCTCGCGCCGTATATCAATATATGAAAGCTCCCGTAAGGACCGTGGATACCATCTTTTCCCTCTTTATTATCTATGACACCAGCCCAGTCGAGGACGAGCTCGCCGTATTTGCTGCTATTATCAGCGATTTCGCTAATTACCTTAGCGGATGTAATCTCGTCATTGAATTCGCCACCATTGTAACTCTTAAGATCAGATATCGCGGCTGGTCCTGCAATCTTGAAGTTCTTACCACAATAGCCCTCATTTTCATAGAAGCTCACGCTCCAACCCTCCGGTACAAACAGCGAAGATGCGCCGTCGTCAAATCCGACCTCCTTAAGCGATTCATTTAACGAAATTCCAGTCCAATTCCTTTCATATTTATCCCCACTTAAACGTCCTATCGATTTCCTTAAGTCCAACCAGGACCCCTGAAAATTCTTACGTAGAAACAAAACAGGCCGGCTTGTTAAGACTATAATCTTCATTGCCCCGAGCTTTGAATTCCAGAAGATGAGACCACCCTGAAAGCTACAGAGTCTGCCCTGTCCTTCCAGAGTATTCATTTCGTCCGTGGTTGGGTAACCGAGATCACCCGTCTCTGAACCCTGCTTTTGCCATTTTGTAAGGATTGGCCCATCAAAAATCACATGAGCGCCTGTCTCAGGGCTCCAATATATATAGCCATTGTCGTATTTTCTATAAACTCCTCTTCGATCACTATTAACCGTCATTTCACCCACGGGTACCCCTAGAGAATCCTCCAATTCCCCGTGTTTCTTATCTATGATATTATTGATTTCTTTATGATGCTCATAGGAAATATCAAAGATTAGAGTTTGTGGCTCCGCAGTCGATTTTGACGAGACTAATGAGGTAAGCAGGCAAAGAGAAAATAAAAGGGCTATGAATCTCATGAAACTATAACCAAGACTAACCAAGCCATTAATTCTTAATATTAATATAGAATAATAATACATAAGGCAAGTAACATAACTTAAAAAGTCAAAAACCCTGATGAAGGAGAAACACAAGGGTTTAGGCTTGCAAATCGACTTTAAAGAATTCTTCGATGCATGCAAAGATCAGCATCAGATTACTCTGGTTTAGTCAGTTAGTAAATGGACTGAGATTAATATAACCTAGCGTGGCACGGCGAATATCCGTTGCACTAAAATCGGGTTTATGGTCAATGTATGCCTGCTAGGATTGTAAAAACTGAATCAAATCTTATCTGCTTCCAAAACTTTAAGACAGTACGCATGCCTGGCACCATTTAATTCGGGTCATATATTAATATAGAATAATAATACATAAGGCAAGTAACATAACTTAAAAAGTCAAAAACCCTGATGAAGGAGTAAAAAAGGGTTCACGCATGTGAATCTACAACAACTCTGGTAGAAGATTTGTTTCACAAACAAAAAAATGCTTTGTTGAGAGATACTCATAGGCTCCTGGAGGACAAAGGATCGGCGCTCAGGCCGTTCAGCAGTGCCGCTGACTTCCGCAATAAGGCCTCGAAGACACAGTAAACTCTGAAACGTCATCAACACTAGGTAAAGCTCACCCGGGTAAGTACACGCTTGAAATGACTTTTAGCGATAGTAGCTTAACGCGGTTGCTTGACTACGCGCAAATATGGCTTAAGTGTTTTCCAACCTTCCGGGAACATTTTCTTCGCCTCTTCGTCCGATACCGCCGGTACAATTATGACATCATCTCCACTTTTCCAGTTGGCAGGCGTAGCGACTTTATGCTGAATGGTTAGCTGCATCGACTCAAGCACACGCAAAATTTCATCAAAGTTACGCCCCGTAGTCATTGGGTAGGTCAGCATAAGCTTGATTTTTTTGTCCGGCCCAATGATGAACACAGAACGTACAGTCGCGTTTGTAGCAGCCGTGCGGCCCTCAGAGGTACCACCCTCATCTGCTGGTAACATATTGTAAAGCTTTGAAATAGCCAGATCAGTGTCGCCAATGAGCGGATAATTGACGGCATGACCCTGCGTTTCTTCAATATCCCTTGCCCATTCGTTGTGGCTTTCCACCGGATCGACGCTCAGGCCAATAACTTTGCAGTTACGCTTAGCAAATTCAGGTGCTAAGCCGGCCATATAGCCCAATTCCGTCGTACAAACCGGCGTGAAGTCTTTCGGATGGGAGAACAGTATCGCCCAACTATTGCCAATCCACTCGTGAAAATCAATTCTCCCTTCAGTTGTGTCTGCCGTAAAATTAGGCGCTTCATCGTTGATTCTTAATGCCATGGCTACCCCTCCTTTAATCTCGATAGAAACATACGTGATAATATTAATAATATGATTATTTTAAAAATTCAACATACTCATTTGCCTCTTTACAGCTGACTATTGATTGTGGGAAATTATTTCGAATAACCCTCTGATCTTAAGCTATGATACTGAAGGTCATTTAACAACGAATAAACCCCGTTTTTCTGCGTTATTAGCCTACAATTTTACAACTTTTTTTAAATAAAGAAAAGCTATCCGAAAACAAACAGGAAATCGTGTTTTTTTCATTCATCGGAATTGATAAGATACTCCCATAGTAACCCCGCGCGAACCAATCTGGTATCGTGATCATCCGAAGATGGCGGGAGAGAATAGGGGTAGAATATTTGGTTGTTTGTAGTATCTAATGATAAACGCCTTAAAAGCGAGAATTATTCGTTTGATATTATATATAAGTTAGACATTTACTATAAATTTCGTTACCGAAAATGATCGAGAGCTCTCTCGTTAACTAATACCTAATTACCCAATTTCCAGACTTAGAATCGAGTTTGAGTCATAAACATATGATTACGCGTTATGCAATATAAACAACCAGAGAAATTGGCCGTGTAGGTTAAGAAATAATCATTATTATTGAGTTCATCTTAAAAACGCAAAATTCCCTATTGACAAGTAAATAAGGGAGTCCTACCATTTCCTGTATGGACGGGGAGGAAGTAACGGTGAATGGATTATTAAATCTGTATATCCCTCTATACCCTCTATCTCCAGGTCTGGATCCTTGGCGCCTCCAAAATTCGGACACCCTTCCCTTGGAAGGCATTTCGGAGGGTCCTGCTTTAGCCTAAGAGTCCTAATGTCTCAGTCGTGAGACATTGAGCGAAGAATATCAGGAAAACATAGGAGGGAAAGTATCATGGTAAAGATAGTCGTAATGTGTTTGATTTTGGCCCTGGGCCTGGCGCTAGGATGCGATGACGATGGTGGAAGCCGGAATTGTGTTTCCGTTTTTGAGCTGGATAATTCGGAGTGTCTAGCGGAGGACCTTCTCAGCATATGTCCCAGGAACGGAGGTTTTAACTGTAAGGCCACATTCCCGGACGGCACTATCAATCTTAGTCCCCCTACAATAAAGGACAGGAATAGGTGTATGGTCCTCGATTGTCAGACTATCGAGTGTAATAACTTTCCAAATTTTCCAGATCTAAACTTTGCAAATATCGTATTTGCAGATCTTAACATTGTGGAGGGTCCCGAGGATCTTGATCTTGAGGGTATAGTTATTACTGACGAAGAAGAAGCGCAGCTCGGGGATTGTATAATATTCGTGCCCTGAGAAGGAATAAAATGGAGTAAAGTATCATGGTAAAAAAAATTTTTGTATGTTTAATCCTGGCCCTGGGCTGGACAAAATACGGGACAAAATAGGGAAATCTGTCCCTATTTTTATTTTAATTCGCACTTCGACCCTTCGATTAAACTCAGGGGTCAGTGTGAACGGGTTGAATTACTAACAACGGCAGACGGATTTTTCTAACCCCAAGTGGCGACCTAAAGGACACCGCTACACCTAACTGACCTTTGTAGCGGAGGACTTCAGTCCTCCAAAAAAATTAGGGAAAAGTACCCTCAAGTTGATTAAAATTTCAAATACAAAAAACGATACGCACGATGACCTTTTACTTTGTCTCTGACGCCTTATACGAAATTTTTATTGACCTATTTTTTGTTCCAATACTCTTATCCTATTTTCTAAATCAATAAGCCCTTTTTCATACTCCTCTTAGGTTGCCATTTTTGCAACTAACTCTCTTATGACAGTCGCTATCATCTCAATTTTTGAATTTAAATCGTCATGAACAAATTTAATATCTTCTTTGAGTTCTGCCTGTCCAGTCTCTAACCTTGTGAAACTTTCCACCACTGTTTTTTGAAATCTTTTGGCTTCCACTTTTCATCGCGCCCAATTTGTTCTTACCGATATTATAACTTCAAAAATTAAAAACAATAAAGATCTATTATTTTTCGTATTGTTTTGGATAAAAAAGTAGAGCCAGGCCTATTATGTTTTTCCAGAAAAAAGTAGCAGAAATTGTCGCTTTTTTTTAATTATTTAGGTTTAAATTGAAGTGAAATAACAACCAAGGTAAATAGACGTGTCCGTTCTCCTTTTCTACATTTTCTAGACTGTCACCATTTGTGAATTGTGAAGATACGACTCCCTCACTATTTCTTTGACCCTATGGTCAGGAGTCTGTTAAGCCGATCATGATCGCGGTCTCAAACATAACCATGTTGTCTTCATCATCACTGCACATACCAGGGGTGCAATCCTGACAACCGACGTTGTAAACTTTGAAAAATGGTCCGAAGAAGGTGCCCTCTCCAATGGAGCCTGGCCCACCGTGACTCTTAAGCTCCCCAAAGCCCGTGTCTTCGTCGGCGACCCGTACAGTTTGTAGGTGCATTTCCATGACCATGGCCGCACCGCCTAACTCATTATAATAGCATAAGCAGACGTCGTATTGTCCTACCGGGACTCCCGGAATCTCCACCATGAACTCACCCATATCTCCAATTTTGCCTTCGCTACCCTCCATCTGACCACCTTCGTAAGCCATCGGGCCTTCAAATGCCCCCTTAAAGGCGTCTGCCTGGGATGCGCTCATTACGAAACCGACCATGAAAAATAACCCAATTAAAATTATAAATAGATACTTACCCATTTTTTTACCTCCTTTCTTTAGGTTCTTAATAATTTTTCTTTGCAATGTATCTTGAGAACGAGAGAAAAATAAAAAGGCTGTAACAGATATAAGAATTTTGTTAGAAGGGAAACAAAGAACTGGAACTGATAATCTCGCACCATCATCCCCCTTAACCCCTCCCTCTCCACTTAAACATCATATTACTACATTTCCCCTAGTATTGTCAACTAATAATTAAACCAACGGTGCCAGGCTTGCAAATTGACTTTATACAATACCATCAGGATCAGTCGTAGTACCAGTCCGATCCCCGAATGTCCTTATCAGGAATTCATGGCGACCTGAAGGTCGCCGCTACATTTTTCTGACCCTTGTAGCGAAGAACGTCAGTCCTCCATTTTTTGTCATCCCCGAGCACTGTAATCGGGGGTCCATCTAAACGCACCGTTGCCGATACATTAAGATCACACTTCGACCCTTCGATTAAATTCAGGGCTCAGTGTGAACGGATTGAGTTACTAAATACGATGGAAGCGTTTTCCAATCCAGCGTGACCACTAAAGCTTCCTATTTTGCTTTCTATTGATTAATTGGCTCCGGCGGAGGGATTCGAACCCCCGACCTAGTGGTTAACAGCCACCCGCTCTGCCAGCTGAGCTACACCGGATCCAATGTTAGCAAAGGCAAATCCAAGTATTTCAGGTTGATAAATTTATATGGTTCGCTTTAGTCAGTCAAGATACAGGATTCAAGATGCAGGATACATGATGCAGGATACATGATGCAGGATAAAAACTTTAGAAACTTTATTGATCGATTAGCTTGATCGTAGGAGCGTCATCTATCGAGTATTTTGAATCGGATTCCTCAAGGACCTTAGAAGCTTTATCAATATCCGAAAGGAAACGTCCTACATCCATACCTAGAAAGCCTGGCTGGAATTCTTTTAATTTAGCGTAGCTCCTCTTTAGATAGTTAACGGTGCCTTTGATATTTTCATACTCGAGATGGTAAAACGCCACACAGCCGTGTATTAAGCCCTTAAGAAAGGACTTCTCCCTGCCCTTTTCTTTTGACCAAATCTCCTCAAGATACTCATGGCACTCAAAGAAAAATCCGCTATTAAACAGCATCACACCAACTTTCACTTTACCCTCAAGCTCATCATCAGTTTTTTCAGTCCAAGCTTTCAGGCGAGATATAAGTTTCAGATAAGCTATTGTTTTTGGACAAATGAATGTCTGGTATTTAGCATATCTGCTTTTTAGCTTTATCGAGTCCCCTAGCCCAAACACAAATAGCCTCTTCAAGTGAACGTCTTTAGAAAGGTGTTCCCAATTGAATTCGACCCAATCTAAATTCGCCTTCTTTTTTAGCAAGTCCTTCATGTAAATCCTATTAATAACTTCCTCGCTCGTCTTATTGCAATATTTAAGGATCAGATTAAGGACGTTAACCTTAGTACTACTCCTCAGTGAATGCAATAGTATCTCACTTAGGATGTTACGTATATCAACTTCTGTCTTGCTTCTTTTCTTCATTTGAATGCTATGTTCTAACTGAGCATATTAGCTGAGGTAAGAGTCTAGCACCAATCTTTTTTGTCACGAAAAAGCCTGATGTGTGAATCAGACTAAGAAGTACAAGAATATTAAAAAAAGAGGAGATTGCTTCGGGATAAAACTCCTCGCAAAGACGGACCGGGAGCAAGCCTGGATTCCCGCTGGAACTTGTACTCGAATGTTTTTGTCGAGTAATCCGCAAATGACACGAAGGGATGGATTCTCATTAATGGGGATGGGAATGACAGGGTGTGCGCTTGCTTCAATCTCGGGGTGGATACTGAGAAAAGCGAAGGGTAAATTTAGCAATGACGGGACTGAGAGGTTGAGAGTCTAACCGGCATTCGAAAAATTGCGGCCTGTGCTGAACCATGTCCTGACGATAGGTCAGGATCTATTGAGTATTAAGAAAATCAGGAACGAAGACGTTAAAAATCCCCTCTAACTCCCCTTCGTAAAAGGGGAGGATCAGAGGTGCAGCGCTAATTCTCAGAAGCTGCGCCGTTGGTCAATTTCCTCCTTTTTAAAGGAGGATTAAGGAGGATCTTTGGTGAATTTCTCGACAGCGTTGTCGAAGGTTCGAAGGATGAGACGACCCTCGTTCGCACTTAGACGGGTTCAGTGTGATCGGTTTTGTTTATTCTTTCAACCAGTGATCTGTTGGGCTTCACAACATCTCAGCCCGACCTAATCAGCCGTGAGGCCTCAGGATAGTCGAAAAGATGAAAAACGATGTCCGCCACATATAAGCAGACACCCCCTTCTTAGTCTTCCCCCTAAAAGGGGGAAGTGGGTTATCAGACAGCCGATAAGTTTCATCGGCAAGGGCTTTGCAAGTGCGTTCGAAGCGTATACTTTGCTACGAAAGGACTATAGACTTAAACCAAACTCGGTTATAATAAGGTATCTAGTAGGAAAAAGGATTCGACCGGAGATATATGACCGAAGTCAACGAAGATATAAAAGAAAAGGAGAATCTAAAATCGTCGCTTCCCGCTCATACAACCTCGTTAGAGCGATATCTTGCGGAGTTAAGCAACTACCCCATACTCAGTCGAGAAGAAGAATATGAGCTTGCGATGCGTTATAAAAAAGACGGCGATGTCGAGGCCGCAAGGAAGCTGATTACCTCAAACCTCAAGTTTGTCGTACGAATAGCAAACACCTATAAAAACTACGGGCTAAACACGATGGATCTGATCCAGGAGGGAAACATCGGGCTCATGCACGCTGTAAAAGGGTTCGACCCGACCAAGGGTTATCGACTCATCTCGTATGCTGTCTGGTGGATAAGGGCCTATGTCCAGAACTTTATTATCAAATCCTGGAGTCTCGTCAAAATTGGAACCAACCAGGCGCAGAGAAAGCTCTTCTATAAGCTTCGCTCGACAAAACAAAAAATGGACTATACAGAAGATATCCTCAGTTCCGACGAATACAAAAACCTGGCGGAAGAATTAGGCGTATCGGATGAAGCCGTCGTTGAGATGGACCAAAGAATAGGTACAAAAGACCTATCTCTAGACGCTGAGCTGGCAGCAAACAACGAATCTACGCACCTTGATTTTTTGGTGGATGACCTGACAAATCAAGAAGAGCTAATCTCAAAGAACGAGGAAGAGGAAAATCTCAAAAGCGGGCTGGATATTGCCATGGATTCCTTGAAAGATAGGGAAAGATTTATAATAAAAAGCAGAATCCTTTCGGAAAATCCCCTGACCCTCGAGGAACTGGGATCAGAACTCAACATCTCGCGGGAAAGGGTAAGACAGATTGAGAGTTCAGCGTTACAAAAGATTAAGAACGTTCTGGAAAAGAAGGGCGTAACCAAATAGTCTGGAACTTAAGACTGCTCAATAACAGATGGATCCCTTATCCACCACCGGAAACAATGTCATAAACCTTACGCAGCACAATGTTTAAATTATCAGGCATATTGCCCCCGGCCTGGGCCATGTCAGCCCTTCCACCACCACCTCCCCCTATTATTCCGGCAAGCTCCTTAACAATCTTTCCCGCATGATATTTATCAATCAATTCCTTTGTAACACCGATTAAAATATATGCCTTCCCATCGCTCCTGCAACCCAAAGCAGCAATACCGTTTTTGAATCTCCCCCTCACGTCATCCCAAACCTTTCTAAGGTCCTCCGGACCCTCTCCGGGAACCTCAGCTGAGAGAACATTTATACTGTTTATTTTTTCCACCCGTTCGAGAAGTTCCCCTACCTTGGTGCTTATCATTTTGCTCTTATAAACCTTCACTTCATCTTTAATACTGATGTTTTCCTCTATGATCTTCTTTAACCTTGGAATCAAATCAGATTTAGGAACCTTTAAGAGATTGGATGCCTCGGTGAGGGTTTGTTCCTGTTTTCTTATAAACTTCCATCCTGATTCCCCTGCAACAGCCTCTATTCTCCTAATCCCCGCAGACGACGAAGTCTCGTGCAGTATTTTGAAGAGTCCAACCTCTCCAGACGTGTGTAGATGAGTGCCCCCGCAAAGCTCTTTACTGTAATCACCGATGCTAACGACCCTGACCCTGTCTCCGTATTTTTCTTCAAATATAGCGATTGCACCACGAGCAATTGCCTCATCGTAGGGAACATCGGTTTGTATAGTAACCTCATCATCCCATCTAATCCTATTGTTTATCGTGTCCTCGATCCTTCGGACAGTATCATCATCTATCGGAGAAAAATGTGTAAAATCAAATCTTAACCTCTCAGGCGCAACCAGCGACCCAGCCTGTCTGACATGTGATCCCAGTAATTCCCTCAGAACGGCGTGCAACATATGCGTAGTCGTATGATGTGTCTTTGCCCCATATCTCAGGTGCTTATCAACATTTAGCTCCACCTTGTCACCAACCCATAGGGTCCCTTTCTTGACAACTATACGATGCACGATGAAGTTAAAGAACGGTTTTATAGTATCGAGAACACGGGCACTCCCTGAATCACCATCAATTGTACCCTTATCCCCTACTTGCCCTCCGGATTCTCCGTAAAACGGAGTTCTGTCTGTTATCAGCTCTCCACTCTCTCCCTCCTTAATGCTATCAACTAGCTCTCCGTTTCTTATCATGGCCGTGACCCTTCCGGTGTCCGTAGTGTTCTCGTACCCGGTGAAAATTACACTGAGCCCACCCGCCACAAACTCCTTATACATAGGAACAAGCTCGTCCCCCCCGGAACCCTTCCAAGCTAGCCTGGATTGTTTCTTTTGCTTCTCCATCTCCTTCAAAAAGCCCGGACTATCGATTTGGAGGCCGTGCTCTTTGGCTATATCCTCGGTTAAGTCAACCGGAAAACCGTATGTATCATAGAGCTTAAACACAACGTTTCCAGGTAGTATCTTTTCCTTACCCCTCTTTTGAACCTCAGTGTTCAGCAGCTCAAGACCCCTGTCGATTGTCTCCAAAAATCTCACCTCTTCGTTTCTTACTACGTCTTCGACGAAACCTATTCTTTCTTCAGTCTCCGGATAAAAATCTTTCATTATGTCCTTTACGCGGGTCGCCAGTCTATAGAGAAAAGGCTCTTTAATGTCTAGCATTCTTGCATGACGAACGGCTCTCCTCAGAATCCTCCTTAGCACATATCCTCGTCCTTCGTTTAAAGGGAGAACCCCGTCGGAAATCAAGAATGTTACAGCTCGTGCATGATCCGCAATTACACGCATCGATATATCCGTCGAGGGATCTGCCCCGTAAGATTTCCCGACTATCTCCTCAATGTCCCGAATTATCCCACGTAGGAGATCCGTATCATAATTGCTTTTTACTCCCTGAATGACAGCAGTGATTCTTTCGAGTCCCATTCCGGTATCGATGCTGGGATTAGGAAGGTTAGTCAGTTTTCCCGACGAATCCCTCACATACTGCATGAATACAAGATTCCACAGTTCTAAATAACGGTCGCAATCACACCCTACTCTGCAATCCGGTTTACCACAACCAAAGCCTTCGCCCTGGTCGATTACTATTTCAGAGCACGGACCGCACGGGCCAGTCTCACCCATAGCCCAAAAATTGTCCTTTTCCCCAAGGCTTACTATTCTTTGGGCACTGAGACCGATCTTTTTATTCCAGATATCATACGCTTCATCGTCTTCTTCATATACAGTTGCCCATAACCTGTCGGTCGGTAACTTATAAATCTCTGTAATTAATTCCCATGCGAAATCTATCGCCTCATTCTTAAAATAGTCGCCAAACGAAAAATTTCCAAGCATCTCAAAGAAGGTATGGTGTCTTGCTGTGTATCCCACATTTTCCAGATCGTTATGCTTTCCACCTGCCCGAAGGCATTTTTGGGCAGAAGTGGCCCTTTTATAGTCTCTCTTATCCACTCCCAAGTAAACGTCCTTAAACTGGACCATCCCCGCATTCGTAAAGAGGAGCGTGGGATCGTTCTTAGGTATCAAAGACGAACTCTTGACGATCCTGTGGCCTTTGCCTACGAAATATTCTAAAAATTGTTTTCTTATTTCTGAGCCTTGCATAGGTTTATAATCAATTGATCCCCTGCGTAAATTTTTGTTCTTTCTGGCCTTTGGCAGTCGGATAGTTTGCCGCGAGCTGCCCGCAGGCTCCGAGTATATCGCGTCCCCGATTCTTTCTAATTCTTGCGTTTATGCCATATGAAATCAATATGTCTTGAAAACTGAATACTCTGTCGCTACTTGGTGACCGATATGGCAGGGGAAAGGCCTCATTGAATGGTATAAGATTTACCTTACACCTAATCCCTTTTAGAAGCTTTCCAAGTGTCGTCGCAGTCTTATCTGAATCATTCAGCCCTTTAATAAGTACATACTCGAAAGTCAGGGTCTTTCTATTGGGCATTGGGAAATCTCTGCTAGCCTTAATTAGTGCTTCAATCGGATATCTTCTGTTTATGGGCATAATTTTATTCCTGAGCTCGTCCAAAGGGGCGTTCAGCGACACGGATAGATTAACAGAGACCTGCTCTCCGAGCTCTCTGATCTGTGGAACCAGTCCCGAAGTTGACACGGTTATCTTCTTCGGTGATATTCCCACAAAATCCTCATGAGTGAATATCTTCAAGGCCCTCACAGTATTTTCAAGGTTATCCAGAGGCTCTCCCATCCCCATGAACACGAGATTAGTAATACAGCGAGAATTAAAATTGTTGACCAAGAGATATTGATCGATAATTTCTGAAGCCTTCAGATTCCTTATCTTACCAACCCTCCCGGTAAGGCAGAACGTGCAACCCAAGGCGCATCCTACCTGAGTAGAAATGCAAAGGGTATATCTGCTGTTTTCCGGAATTAGAACGCTTTCTATCTTCTTCCCATCGGATAGCTGGAAGAGATATTTTTTGGTTCCATCAGAAGATAACCTCTCATCTAAACGAACAAGCGATTTTTGCAACAAAAGGGAATCATTTAGAGTTATCATAAAACGCTTCGGCAGATCAGTCATCTGGTCGAACGAAGTAGCATCTTTCCTGTATACCCATTTCCCTATTTGACGGGCGCGGTATGGTTCTTCGCCTAAGCTACGTACCAGGTCTTCCAGCTCTTCAGGACAAAGGTCTTTTATATTAATTTTGTTCATCTCAATGCACTCGCCCGCGCTAAAACAAAAATCCTACATCTATCGTATGTTTACGAACAACCCTGCGGCAAGCTTCAGGGCGTACAATCGCTAGACAAAATGTTAACATTGAAAATGAGAGGGTTCAAAGATTAATTACATAAGCGGAGGAAGTTATTGAAAATAATAAGGTTCGATCAGATCACAAATCGTTTTATAACACACAATATCAAAAGAGTCCTGTTTTATTAAACGTTAATTATTCCTTCTTCGACGGACACTATTGAATATAGCTGTTCCTTTCCCCAAGGAATCCCTTTTACTTCGACATGATCCCTTATCGTATCGTAAACACCTTCTGAAACAATTACCTTCCAAAGCGGGGCGTTACCACTTAGCATCCTTGCTTCTGAAATGACTTCCTTGACCCCCTGTGGAATACCGGCCTGGTCATAAAACTGAATTGGCCTTACGGCAATTCCAACCTTACCACTAATAGGATCTTTACCGCCCGCTTTCCTCTTCTTATTCATGTTGGCAAGTACTTGAAGTACCTCAACTGCTGCGCAGACAGCCCTGAGCTCGGGGTTATCCTGCTCATCTGGTACGTTAAAGAGAGCTACGATTTCCTCCTGCAGTAGCGCTTCGATAGTTCCATTGTAATCGGAGACAATTGAGGAGGCCGTTTTTCTATACTCTGTCAGGAAGTTTGTAAACTCTACCGAATCGATTTGTGTCAACAGATTCTCAAAATTAGAAATCTTGGTTACCAAAGCGGTCACATCTCTCAAATTCGAATTTTCTTCCGCCTCAGATATCAAAACCTTAGGTTGAAAATTGATCGATTCTTCAGGTTCGGGCGCCTTTCCCTTTCTTTTTAGCCTGTTCATCATTTGGTTAAAGCTGTCATAAGCCCTTATCATCGCGACGTCATCTTGAACCGACTCATTTATTGCCAATTTCATGTCGAGATTGTCAGGAGAAACACGCTTCATCGCCGAGATCAACCTTTCAAGATTTTGACTCTGATCAGAAGATAATTGCATAAATAACACGAGGAATATAAGCACCAGCCCAACCCCGATTAAAACGCTCCATACCGCATTGGAAATTATTAAATCTTTGTCAAGAACCCTTTTTAAACCAACTACTATTATCTTATTTTCGGGGGTGTTAATCTCGACATCATTGATTCCTTCTCTGTTTTCAGTACCAAAGCTCTCTTCCAGAACGCCGCTTTCATTCTTAAGCTTTACATAGGCGACTTCGCTCCTGCTTTGTAACAGATTTCTCGCTACACGAGAAAAATCAACTTCGTTTTCAAATAGCGCCTTTATTTCCTTAATCTCGAGATTCTGAAACCTCTTTGTATATAAATAAGAGTTGAAAACTGATAATACCGCGGAAATTATTAAGATGATTATTGTTAATAAAACCAAACCCTTAGTAGTTGAAATGACCAATTTCCTGTTAGACAAACCTATAAGCCCCCGGTAGGTAAATCGAGGCATACCGACAATCTGTTATTTTGCCCCTTGAAATCGTAAAGTTAAGTCTAAACATTTTAAGGACTAATTTCTCAACCTAGTACGTAAAATAATTCTTCATAATACAAAGAAAATTTAATCTAGTAAAGAACTACCAGAGTTTGACCCATGAAAAAGGGGGTTTTTGGGAATTAGCCATAAATTTTGATATTTACAGGCAGGTATCCCGATTACTGTATAATTCTAACGTCTTATCATAAATGCCTAAAAAGCAACCGATCAGGTTGACCTGATAAGAAGTGGGAATAGGTAAGTGATCTTAATAGAAAACAACTAGCATTAAATAACAGATCCTACGCGTTTATAATAATAAATCTAAAGAAATTACTGCTCGCCGGGTTCGACGCTTATTTTTTTTCTTTCCTTGCCAAATCTTTCAAACTTGACCTTACCATCGATCAGGGCAAACAGCGTGAAGTCCCGGCCCGTGCCCACATTCTCGCCGGCATGAAAGTTGGTCCCCCTCTGTCTCGCAAGTATGTTGCCAGCCCTAACAAACTCCCCTCCAAACCTCTTCACGCCCAATCTCCTCCCCGCACTATCCCTTCCGTTTCTTGTGCTTCCCCCGCCTTTTTTAGTAGCCATAAAATAACCTCCTAGCCTTCGATCTCAGTTATTTCAACCGATGTATATTTTTGACGATGACCGGTTTTCCTTCTGTATCCCTTTCTTCTCCTGAATTTGAAAACAGTAATTTTTTCGCCCTTGACACCGCCGAGAATCTTTCCCGTTACTCTGGAATCTTTAACAAAAGGAGTACCAACTTTTGTTTTCCCGCTTTCATCTGAAATAAAAAGTACCTTATCGAACTCAACCTTGTCGCCAACATTTCCGGCAAGTTTCTCAACATTTACTATCTGACCAGGGCTGACCTTGTACTGCTTTCCGCCAGTTTTGATAATAGCCTGCATTTATGATCCTCCCAATTCTAACCCATAATTTGTTCCCAATTTTTAGTCCATTGTCAAATGAAATAGTTAAGTCGGAAAGGGTTTTCATCAGAAATTCCGATTTCTCTATAAACTAATTTAGTAAATTTTATAGATTAACTTCCACACACCATCTGCATACGCAAACAAACATCTAGCCATTCAATGTAAAGATATTTAGACAGGTATGCTCGGATCCCTTCTTATGGAGTATGCTCCTCATTATAGCAATTTCCGATATCCTGAATGAAAGGGGATCCGGGCTCGGAAAAGGACCTCGTACAATCGAATATCCTTTCGTTCTTCCAACTGTTATATGAGGCTTAAATTTACGATTTTCCCTGGCAAAACCGATGTCTTCGAGTCGTTCTTCCAGCTCAAGCTGAAATTTCGATAGCTCATTATTATCAGACAAATTCACAAAAAGCACCCGCGGCCTCCTCAGGCTTGGAAAACCGCCGAAACCTGTAATCGCCATTTCGAAATTGGCGACACCCTGCCCTCCAAGTTTCAAAGATCTTTCAACATCACTCAACCTCGACTCATCCACTTCACCTAAAAATTTAAGCGTTAAATGAAACTTTTCGTAGTTCTCCCATCTTACCCCTTCCCACTCCTCCTTTATGGATTCCACATAATGATTAATGGCTAGTCTAATTTCAGAGGGGATCAGAGCTGCAATAAAGATCCTCAATATCTTAGTCCAGAATCCTAATAAAAATCAATTAAAATGCTTAGCGATAAAAATAGCAGATAAGAATAAAACACCTGTCTCATCGATGAACCAGGCCTTGATCTATTTGCACCAAGTCGGGAATAAGACGCTCCCACCCCTTGTCAGAGGACGCTGATTTTGACCATTCAAGTACATCATGAATAAATCCTTCTGGCCACCCCTATTTGAAGTGAAGGCAATATAGTGCCCGTCTGGCGACCAAGTGGGGTTCTCATTTCTCCTTGACGCCCAGGTGAGTCGTTGCTCATCTGAACCGTCAGGATTGACGGTAAATATGTTTGCCTCACCACCCTCAACCTTCACAAATGCAATCCTGTTGACCTCCGCATTGGGGGACCAGGAAGGGTCTGTGGAGTAGCCGCCCGAAGAGATCTTTCGGACATTACCACCATCTATATTCATCACATAGATTTGCGGGGTTCCGGCGCGGTCGGATACAAATGCAATCTGCCCTCCACCAGGGGACCAAGTAGGGGAAACTTCAATATAACGCGGATTCCCGCTAATATTGACCGCACCGCTTCCATCGGGATTGGCAATAATTATGTCCCCATTTGCGCTATATGCGATTTTTCTTCCACTGGGAGACCATTCGGGGCTTTGTTCCAATTTGAAAGCACGTGTAAGCCTCTTTTCAGAAACACTCGGAGTCATAGTAACTACATATAAGTCCTGATCCCATACCTTATCAGAATTAAAAATTATCTTTGATCCGTCGGGCGAACAGCTTGGAGACATCACCATGGAGCCATGATTGGTAAGCCGCTTTATGTTCTCGCCATCATAGTCCATCTCGTAGAGGTTCCTATTATTTCTACTACCAGACACAAAAGCTATCTTAGACGTAAAAAACCCATCCAGTCCGGTAAGCTCCTTCATAACCGAATCTGAAAACCTATGGGCAGCGTCCCTGACCCGCCCGGTGCTGGCCTCATAAGATCTGGCAAGGAGACGATTCTCGCCAGCCACATCATAAAGGGATACGTCAAACTTTATTCGACCACCCGAAGAAGAGTAATCGCCCCTGATAAATGCCTCAGCTCCGGCTTCAAATAATGGTTGGAAATTTATGAGGTCACCACTCGTTATCAGCGTACCTCCCTTCACATCAAAAAGGCCGGTGTTAATGAGATCATTCCTAACGACCTCGACGAACTCCTTCGCCCTTGGATCGGACCCACCGAGACTGTTTAAATCGGGTATGAATATGTATATCTTATCTACTATCGGGCCATGAATTGGCGGAAGAATGATCTGAGCATAAATTGGGCCCGAGGTAATAAGAAAGAGAATTGCCACTAAATTCAAAAAGATATATCTCATCAGTTCCTCCAATTAATAACACACGCAATTCTACGATTTTTGATTAATTTGTCGATTAATGTAGATACATACATGTGAGGTGTTTTCTGGATAATTCACAACATTCGATCAATTTGACCTTATTACTCTTCCAGTTCAACGTTCCAGTAAGAAACATCCACAAAGCTGAGAAACGGTTCCCATTCCTTATACCTTACAGCCCTAATATATATATTCGAGAAAGGATCCCAAAGGGGTTTTTTAGGTTTGGTTATGAGCTTCATTTTTGCCCGCTCGGGCGTCCTCCCTCCTTTCTTGCGATTACAATCTATACAACAACAAACGACGTTCTCCCAGACACTTTTTCCATTAAGTGATCTTGGAGTCACGTGATCTATCGTAAGGTCGGAGCGGGAGAATTTGACGCCGCAATACTGACACCTGCCACCATCCCTTCTAAATATGTTAATTCTGTTAAATTTTGCTTCCTTCCTCAGCATGCCGTCATACCTTACGGTCATAATCACCCTTGGCACCCTTATTACCCTGCTTACCGTCATGATACAATCAGTTTCCTTGAGTGAAGAAATCTGACTCCATGAATCAAAATCAAACGTCTCATAATTACCGCCCACAGCCTTTGCGACGCCACAATAAAGCATTACAAAAGCCCTTTTGACGCTTGTTATCGTGATGGGAACAAAGTAACGGTTGAGAACCAATACCGGAGACGTAAGCATATTAGCTAAAGAATCTACCTATTTTTAAACATCACTTCAAGACCGATACGAGATGCCTATTGTTGCGGACTTCTCACTTTGACTGTAGATTAGTCTAGGCTAAAGTTAATTTTATCAAATCCTTTCGGAGAACTCTTCATGAATAGCATGTTTGTGATACTCGTTGTTCAATTCTTCCTCTGGTTGTTTTTGTTTTCTTTAATTTTTTATCTAGTGAAAAAAAATAATGAGCTGAAAAAAAGGATTCAAAGTCTAAGAAGTAATCTGGAAAAGAAAAACAGGTGAATTAATTGTATCCAGAACTATTTAAAATCGGAAATTTTCAAATATCTTCATTCGGGTTAATGGTTGCCATTGCATTTCTTGCGGCATACTGGGTGTCATCACTGGAATTCAAGAGAAAGGGTCTTTCCGAGAATCTTCTAAGCAATGCATTTCTTGCGGTAATAATAGGTGGAATCGGTGGAGCAAAGATTCTCTATGTAATTGAAAATGTCCCAATATCTCAATTGATTAGTAACCCGCTGGGATATTTACTCTCGAGGGGGGGTCTTACCTTCTATGGCGGATTTATCGGGGCCGTAATACTATTATTAATTGTCGCAAAGAGGAGCAAGACAAGTTTCTGGAAAATTGGAGATGCAATTTCTCCTTCGCTTGCGTTGGCATACGCAATTGGTCGCATAGGTTGTTTTCTGGTCGGAGACGACTACGGAATAAAATCAGATCTACCTTGGGCGATTTCTTTTCCTAAAGGGCTCCCTCCCACCACTGAGAGAGTGCATCCGACTCAGCTCTATGAGGTAGTGGCGATGACGGTGGTTTTCGTTATAATTTGGAAAATCAGGAAAAAGCCAGCCCCCAACGGGTGGTTATTTTCAATTTATTTTATTCTTGCAGGCCTTGAGAGGTTCTTTATAGAAGTTGTGAGATCAACAACTCCAAGCCCTATTCCACACTTATCTGTAGCTCAAGTCATGGCTATCGTACTAATTGCAGTCGGGGCGATTAAACTCATTCAGATAAACTCGCTGAAGCCTCAACCTGAACCGAACACCTCGAGCGCCAAAAAAAAAAGACGATAACCATCGATGACGCCAACCTTATACGATCTAGACTGCATCCCTACCTAAAACCAAATTTAGACTCCCAGTGAATCTACAAATCCAGGTATCTTATAATCGACGAGATGAGCAATATTAAGAAAATCGACGTCATTCTATCAGGCATCTCCGGGTTGCTCTTCGCGGTCACATTTATGGTTCCATATTCTGGAATCGTCTCCTGGTTTCTTCTAATTCCACTTCTTATTGCGATAAGAGACAAAAGTCCTATGAATGCCTTAGTACTCGGTACATTTGCAGGTACTGTAACGAATTCATCGGGTTTTTACTGGCTGATTGGAACTCTTTCGAGATTCGGGGGTTTTCCTTTTCCAGTTAGCTTGCTACTTCTCTTAATACTAAGCGCATTTACAGGCTTGTCCTTCGGAATTTTCTCATATCTTACAACAAAACTCCAACTGCTAAAGAAAAGAGGCATGTCCTCAGCATTAGCAATCGCCTCAATATGGACATCGGTTGAATTCCTATTTCCTTTTCTATTCCCCTATACGATCGCAAACCCCCAGGCCAATTTCCTCCCGGTAATTCAGGTGTCCGATTTATTTGGTATTTACGCCGTTGGTTTCTTAATAGTACTTGTTAATGTAACGCTGATGAGAGGTTACATATTCATCAAAGAGCAGAATCAAATGCCTTATTCCGAAATAATAATCTCTGTTATTCTGCTTACCCTCACCATCTCTTATGGATTTTGGAAGGTAAGAACGGAAAATAAATTGATGTCAGAAGCTCCAAAGTTAAGTGTAGGACTGGTGCAGGCCAATTTCGACTTCTTTGAGAAGGTCGAAAATAACCAAGATATCATCTCCAAGAGACACAAATCGATGTCCGAAGCGCTCAACCCGCCAGACCTGATAATTTGGCCGGAAACCGCCATACAAGCATGGATACCAACCTCAGCAGATCAACTCATTGAAAGAGGAAGTGTTGCCGTACCAGAGATTCCCGGAACCTACTTCCTCGTAGGCGGATTATCGTTTGAGACAAAGGGCAACCCGTCTGATAAAATTGGGTTAAATGACATAAAAAAATATAATACCGCATTCCTTACTGACTCAAATGGAAAAATACTTGGCAGATACCATAAAATTAAGCTATTACTCTTCGGCGAATACCTGCCATTTTCAAATATTTTCCCTTCATTGCAAAGTTTAAGCCCCGCATCTGGCGATTTCATTCCTGGCAATGAACTCACGTTGTTTGAGATAAAGGAGAAGGGGATCAGGATTGCTCCACTTATCTGCTACGAGGACATAATCCCATCTTTCAGCAGAAAATTCGCAGCCAAGGGGGCCAACCTCATCGTGAATATCACCAACGACGCTTGGTTTGGAAAGACTTACGCTCCTTATCAACACCTTCTTGTTTCGATCCCGAGATCCGTGGAAACTAGGCGTTATTTGATCCGGGCGACAAACACCGGAATCAGTGCAATAATCGACCCCCTGGGAAGGGTTGTTGAAAAAACAGAAATCTTCAAAGAAGCAAGCCTCGAGGGAAAGGTCGCGATATTGGATGGCAAAAACACACTTTACACTAGAATTGGGGATCTGTTTCCTCTGGGATGCCTTATTATTTGGATCGGCTATGCGTTGTCGGGAAAACTAAGGCGAGACAATCTCTTCTAATGCCCTGATAAATGAATCGTTCTCATCGCGCGTGCCGATAGTCACTCGCAGGCAGTTTTCCAACCTTCCAGGAGAGTTAAAGTTTCTGACAATTACTCCCCTATTTATCAACTTTTGCTGAACAGTGTCAGCATCAATTACCCGCATCAGTATGAAGTTTGCATCGCTCGGGAATGCCTGAATTCCCCGTATTCTTTTAAGCTCCTTAAATACCCTATCCCGCTCCCTCATGACCGCCTGGATGTTTTCACCAACAAACGATAAATTTTCGAGGATTAGCTCCGCTATCCTCTGACTGTATAGGTTGATGTTATACGGAAGGCGCACCTTGTTAATCTCCCTCACCAGGTGATCCCTCGCAAATAATATTCCAAGTCTTATTCCTGCGAAACCCACCTTAGACATTGTCCTGAGAACTACAAGATTTTCATATTTCTCTATTAGGGGTAGGTGTGATTTGCCGCAGAAGTCAGTGTAAGCCTCGTCTACAACAACAACACCCTTTGCGTTCTCTATGATGCCGATGATCCTCTCCTCACTGAAACTGTTGCCTGTAGGGTTGTTAGGAGATGCAAGAAAGGTTACATCAGGATCATCATCCTTTAGGACCTTCAACATTTTCCCCAGGTCAATGTCAAAATACCGGTCAAGTTCCACACTTAATGGTTCCAAACCTAGGGCCACGGTGGATAACTTAAACATGGAAAATGTCGGCAGAGGCATAAGCACCTTGCCGCTACCCCCGGAAAAGGTTATTAAGAGCATTTCAATTAACTCGTCGGACCCATTTCCCAATAGGATTCCCTCAAAGGGGAATCCTGTTATCTTCGAGAACTTTTTTCTCAAGCCTACCGCACTTGGGTCAGGATATCTGTTAATGGGGATTTTTGTTATCTCTCCCACCACCTTATCCAATACCTCGGCTGGTAGTGAAAATGGGCTTTCATTTCCGTCAAGCTTAACGGGACATTCGACTTCCGGAACCGTGTATGGAGAGAGGTCCCGTATTGCTTTTCTCACCCGCGAGTCAACCAGATCACCACCTCCTCCGGATTTTTTGGACCTTAAAGCAGCGGTCATCTTAAATCCCTTTATCTCCTTTTCTCCCCCGGTTGCGCACTCATTACAAATCTTGGCATTTTTACCACGAAAAACCAATCTTTCAGTGCTGTGCTCCTCTCCGCAAAATGAGCATCTTCCTCTACCCTGAAATACATCCCCCCTGGAGAATTCAGCCAGTATCTCT